>JBKPCT010000136.1:0-12216 GCA_046727515.1 Actinomycetota bacterium
GCCGGCCGCGATCAGGGCGCGCAGCCACGCGACCATGCGCTCGTTCAGCCGCACCCAGCTTTCCGCGTCCTCGCGGACGAGCTCGCGGATCCGTTGCCGAGAGAGCTCGATCCCCAGGTCTGCGCCGACCTGCTGCCAGTACGCCTCGCCGGAGGTCGACCCGCGATCGTACGCCGGCCGGTGGCGCCAGTACGCCTCGGTGAAGACCGCCGCCGGCGCCCCGGTCAGCCCCTCGAGCCGACGGACGCTCTCGCCCTCCTGGTCGAGGGAGAGGACGTTGCCGTAGTCGAGGACGGCCGCGCGGGGCGAGGTCAGACCTCGATCAGCAGCGCGTCGCCCTGGCCGCCGCCCGAGCAGATCGCGGCGAGCCCGAGCCCGCCGCCCTCGCGGCGCAGCTCGTAGATCAACGTCGAGAGGATCCGCCCTCCAGACGCTCCGATCGGATGGCCCAGCGCGACCGCGCCTCCGTTCACGTTCACGATCTCCGGATCCGCTTCCAGCATGCGCACGGAGTTGAGCGCGACCGAGCAGAACGCCTCGTTGACCTCGACGCGCCTCACGTCTCCGATCTTCTTCCCGGCCTTGTCGAGCGCGACCTTGCCGGCTCCGGCCGGCGTCCGGGCGAGGTACGCGAACTCGTCCGCCACGTAGCCCTGCGCGACGATCGTCGCCAGCACCTCGAGCCCGCGCTTGGCCGCGAACTCGTCGCTCGTGACGACGAGCGCGGCGGCCCCGTCGTTGACTCCCGGCGCATTGCCGGCAGTCGTCGTCCCCTCCGGGTCGAAGACCGGCTTCAGCGCCGCCAGCTTCTCGAGCGTCGTGTCCCGCCGCGGGCCCTCGTCGGCGACCACCTCTCCGACCGGCACGATCTCGTCCGCGAAGCGGCCCTCGTCGGCGGCCGCCGTGGCCCGCTCGTGCGAGCGCAGCGCCCAGGCGTCCTGGTCCTCGCGCGAGATCCCGAGCTCGCGCGAGACGAACGACGCCTGCTCCACCATGTGGCGCCGGTCGAAGCTGGAGACGAGGCCGTCGTGAGTCATCAGGTCCACCAGCGCGCCGTCGCCGAGCCGGTAGCCGAAGCGTGCCTTCTTCAGCGCGTACGGAGCGTTCGACATCGACTCCATCCCGCCCGCGACGACCACGCTATGGTCGCCCGCGCGGATCATCAGGTCGGCGATCTGGACGGCGCGGATGCTCGAGGCGCACACCTTGTTGACCGCGTCCGCCGGCGTCTCGATCGGCAGCCCTGCTGCAATCGCCGCCTGCCGCGCCGGCGCCTGGCCGGCGCCGCCCTGGAGGACCTGGCCCATGATCGCGTACTCGACCTCGTCGTTCCCTACGTCGACGCGGTCGAGCGCCGCTCGGATCGCAACCCCGCCGAGCTCGGTCGCCTGCCTGTCGGCGAGCCCGCCGCCGAGCTTGCCGAACGGCGTGCGCACGGCGGAGACGATCACGGAGCGCACCACGGTTCCAATCTATCCCGAGCAAAGGAGATGACGGCGCCGGTCGCACGCGCTACGCTGCAGAGCGATGGCCGTTCGTTCCCGTGACTGGGCCTGGTCCTGGCGCCACGAGCGGGGCGGAAGCCTGGGTTGAGCCAGGTCCACAGCCGTCACCCGCTCGAGACCCGCATGCCGGGTCTTTTTTGTACCCACACATGAACTACACGACCGTCATCCCGACCGATCTGATCACTCCCCTCGGGGCGTACATCCGCCTGCGCGGCGACGGGGAAGCCGCCTTCCTGCTCGAGTCGGTCGAGCACGGGCGCCTCGGCCGGCACTCGTTCGTCGGCGCCGGCACGCGGGTCGTGCCGCTGGAGGAGGCCGAGGCGGCGGACGCGCCGGTCGTCGGCTTCCTCGCCTACGACCACGCCGCCACGCTCGAGCCGACCGTGCCGCTGCCCGCCGAAGGGCCCGCTCTCCCGCAGAGCCGTTTCATCGTCGCCGAGACGCTCGTGCGCTTCGACCACGCCGCGGGTCTCGCGCAGGTGTTGTGCGGCGATCCCGCCGAGCTGCGCGCCCGGCTCGACACCGCCACCCCGGAGATCCCGCGCGGCACGGGAGCGCGCGGCCCGACACGCCGACACCCGGGCCGGTTCGAGTACGAGCGGGCAGCGCTCGCGGCGAAGGAGCACATCCGCGCGGGCGATGCGTTCCAGGTCGTTCTCTCCCAGCGCGCGGAGCGTCCGACGTCCGCCACCGCGATCGAGCTCTACCGCACGCTGCGCCGCGTCAACCCTTCTCCGTACCTCTTCCTGCTCGAGCTCGGCGGGCTCGCCCTGATCGGCTCCTCCCCGGAGACACTCGTCAAGGCCGAGGGCCGTCGAGCGAGCCTGAACCCGATCGCGGGGACGACGCGACCCGGCCCCGGCGACGCAGAGCGTCTGCTCGCCTCCGAGAAGGACCGCGCTGAGCACGTCATGCTCGTCGATCTGGGGCGCAACGACCTGTCGCGCGTCTGCCGGCACGGCACGGTCCGCGTCGCGCGGTTCATGGAGCCGGAGCGGTTCTCGCACGTCACGCACCTCGTCTCCGAGGTGGTGGGCGAGCTCCGGGACGACGTGCGGCCGTTCGACCTGCTCCGCGCCTGCTTCCCGGCGGGCACCGTCTCCGGCGCGCCGAAGGTGCGGGCGATGCAGCTGATCTCGGAGCTCGAGGGCTACCGCCGCGGTCCCTATGCGGGCGCGGTCGGTCACGCGCAGACGAACGGCGACCTCGACACGTGCATCGCGATCCGGACGATCGTCCTCCACGACGGCATCGCCCACCTCCAGGCAGGCGCGGGGATCGTTGCCGACTCCGAGCCGCACGCGGAGCACGAGGAGTGCCTGCGCAAGCTTGCCGCGCTCGAGACGGCGATTACGCTGGCGGAGGCGGACCGGTGATCCTCGTCGTCGACAACTACGACAGCTTCACCTACAACCTCGTCCACCTTCTCCAGGAGCTGGGCGAGGAGGTCGTCGTGCGGCGGAACGACGAGATCGATCCCGACGAGGCAGAGCGCCTCGCACCCTCGCACCTCGTCATCTCCCCCGGTCCCGGCCGGCCGGAGCACTCCGGCGCGACCGTCGAGATCGTACGCCGGCTCGCGCCGACAACGCCGACGCTCGGAGTCTGCCTCGGACACCAGGCGATCGTCGCGGCGTTCGGCGGCGAGATCGGGCAAGCCCGCCGGCTCGTGCACGGCAAGGCGAGCGCGGTCTCGCACGACGGGCGCGGCATCTTTGCGGACCTCCCGCCGCACTTCCCGGCCGGGCGCTACCACTCGCTCGCCGCGACCACCGTGCCCGACGACCTCGAGGTCTCGGCGAGGACGGACGACGGCGAGGTGATGGCCGTGCGCCACCGGACCCTGCGCGTGGACGGCGTGCAGTTCCACCCCGAGTCGGTGCTCACGCCCGACGGCCCGCAGCTCTGCCGCAACTTCCTGGAGGGGCGATGATCCAGCCGGCGCTCGAGACGCTACTCGCCGAGCGCGACCTCTCGCGGGCAGAAGCTCGGGAAGCGATGGGCGCGATCATGACCGGGGAGGCGACTCCGGCTCAGATCGGAGGCTTCCTGATCGCGCTCCGGCTGAAGGGGGAGACGCCGGACGAGATCGCCGGATTCGCCGAGGCGATCCGCGGCCACGTGCTCGCCGTGCGGCCGCAGCGCGACGACCTCGTCGACACGGCGGGCACGGGCGGCGACGGGCAAGCGACGATCAACATCTCGACCGCCGCCGCGCTGGTCGCCGCCGCGGCAGGCGCCGCCGTTGCCAAACATGGCAACCGCGCCGTCTCCTCGGCATCCGGCTCGGCCGACGTGCTCGAGGCGCTCGGGTTCTCGCTCGAGTGCCCACGGGAGCGGATCGAGCGCTCGATCGACGAGCTCGGCTTCGGCTTCCTCTTCGCCCCGACCCACCACCCCGGCTTCCGGCACGCCGCGCCGGTGCGGAAGGAGCTCGCGACGAGAACGGTCTTCAACGTGCTGGGACCGCTGACCAATCCAGCGGGCGCCCGTGCGCAGGTGGTCGGCGTCTACGACCCAGGGCTCGTGCGCACGCTCGCCGAAGTGCTCGCCCGGCTCGGCGCGCGGCGTGCCTTCGTCGTCCACGGGGCGTTCGGGATCGACGAGCTCTCCCCCGCCGGGCCCAACCTCGTGTGCGAGGTGGTGGACGGGGAGGTACGCGGGCGCGAGGTCGACCCCCAGGCCCTCGGGCTGGCCCGCTGCGCGCCCGACGAGCTGCGCGGGGGGTCGCCGCGCCAGAATGCAGCTGTGATCCGGGCGGTCTTCTCCGGCGAGGAGCGCGGCGCGAGGCGGGACGCGATCCTGCTCAACGCGGCCGGGGCGATTGCCGCCGGCGGCCACGCAGAGGATCTGCGGGACGGCCTCGAGCTCGCGCGGAAGACCGTCGACTCCGGAGCCGCCGCCGAGCGGCTGGAGGCCCTCGTCGCCTTCTCTCACGATGGGTAGGTTCAGAGACACACTGTCGGGTCCCGGCCTGGCCGCGATCGCCGAGATCAAGCGCCGTTCGCCCTCGGCCGGCGACCTCCGGCCCGACGCGGATTCGGCTGCGCTCGCGGCCGCGCTCGAGCATGCCGGGGCGGCGGCAGTGTCCGTACTCGTCGACGAGCGATTCGCCGGGACGCTCGACGACCTGCGCGCCGCGCGCACGACGACATCGTTGCCGCTCCTCGCGAAGGGGTTCTTCCGCGAAGAGGCACATCTCGACGAGGTGCACCGGGCCGGCGCCGACGCGGCGCTGCTGATCCTGCGCGACCTCGACGACCGGACTGCGCGACGGCTGATGGCGCATGCCGCGCGGATCGGCCTCGACGTGCTCGTCGAGGCGCACGACGGTGAGGAGTTGGCGCGGGCTGTCAAGCTCGGGGCCGACCCGATCGGGATCAACGCGCGCGACCTGACGACGTTCGCGATCGACCGTCACGCGCAGCTCCGACTCGTCGCGCAGGCGCCGCGCGACCGGGTAGTGGTCGCCGAGAGCGCGATCCACTCGCGCGCGCAGGGCGCGGCAGCGGAGCTCGCGGGAGCGGACGCGGTTCTGGTCGGCACGGCGCTGATGCGTGCCGCCGACCCGTCCGCCAAGCTGCGCGAGATCGCCTCGCGGCCGCTCGTCAAGGTCTGCGGGCTCACCCGTCCGGAGGACGTCGAGGTCGCCGTCGACTCGGGCGCGGACCTCTGTGGGTTCATCCTCGAGCCCGCGAGCCCGCGGGCGGCAGATGAGGTATTGCCGGTGCCGGAGACGGCCCTCTCGGTGGCCGTCTTCGTCGGCGAGACCGAAGAGACCGACGCAGACCTCGTCCAGCTGTACGACCGCGCGGTCGGGAGAGTGCGCGGGCGTGACGCCGTCTTCCTCCGCGACGGCGAGCAGGTCGCGACCGTCGTCGACCTGCCCTGGGCAGAGGAGGACGACACGCACCTCGAGCGGGCGCGCGCAGTCGAAGGGCGGCTGGTGCTGGCAGGCGGTCTCGGGCCGGAGAACGTCCGGCGCGCGATCGAGGCGGCGCGCCCGTGGGCGGTCGACGCGAGCTCGAGCCTGGAGTCGAGCCCCGGGATCAAGGACCACGACCGCGTGCGGGCCTTCGTGGAAGCGGCGCGATGACGTCGCTCGCCTACGGTTCGATCGCGTGGGGGAAACCATGGTTCTCCTACGAGCCACGTTCTTCCAGCGGCCGACTCCTGTGGGGCGACCTCTCGGTTCCCCCCGGCCCCCTCCACGGTCATCGGCCGGTGGCCGGCCGATGACCGCTGAGTACGGCGCCTACGGCGGCCGCTACGTGCCCGAGACGCTCGTCCCCGCGCTCGACGAGCTCGAGTCGGGCTGGCGCGAGGCGCGTGAGGATCCTGGGTTCGCCGAGGAGGTCGACCGTCTGGGGCGCGAGTACGGCGGCCGACCGACGCCGCTGACGCTCGCCGAGCGGTTCGCGCCGGGGAAGCGGCTCTACCTGAAGCGTGAGGACCTGCTCCACACCGGCGCCCACAAGCTGAACAACGCGCTCGGCCAGGCGGTGCTCGCGCAGCGGCTCGGGAAACGGCGAATCGTCGCCGAGACCGGCGCGGGCCAACACGGCGTGGCGACCGCGACCGTCTGCGCCCGCTTCGGGCTCGAGTGCGTCGTCTACATGGGTGCCGAAGACATGCGGCGGCAGCGGCCGAACGTCGAGCGGATGGGCCTGCTCGGCGCCGAGGTGCGGCCCGTCGAGTTCGGGACGAAAACGCTGAAGGAGGCGACGAGCGAGGCGATCCGGGACTGGATCACCAACGTCGAGACGACGCACTACCTGATCGGCTCCTGCGTCGGGCCCGAACCCTACCCCGAGCTCGTCCGCGAGCTGCAGGCTGTAATCGGACGGGAGGCGCGCGCGCAGGTGCTGGAAGCGGAGGGGCGGCTGCCGGACGCGGCGATCGCCTGCGTCGGCGGCGGCTCGAATGCGATCGGGATGTTCGCGGGCTTCTTGGACGACGCGGACGTTCGGCTGTACGGCGTCGAGGCGGCCGGCGCCGCGAGCCTCGGCACGGGCCGACCCGGTGTGCTCCACGGCGCGCGCTCCTCCCTGCTCGCCGACGAGGACGGGCAGATCGTCGACGCGCACTCGATCTCGGCCGGACTCGACTACCCCGGGGTCGGCCCTGAGCATGCGTTCCTTCGCGACACCGGCCGGGTCGAGTACCAGGCAGCGACCGACGACGAGGCGCTCGCCGCGTTCCGGCGCCTCGCCGAGACCGAGGGGATCATCCCCGCGCTCGAGCCCGCGCACGCGCTCGCCCGGGCCGGCGAGCTCGCCGGCGATGTCGTCCTCGTCTGCCTCTCCGGCCGGGGCGACAAAGATCTGGACGAGGCCCTCGCCCACCTCGGGCGGTGACCGGCGATCGGCACACATCCGGCACGCCCGCGTCACCCACGGGTGACGAAATCCTCGCTAGCGTGACTTCAGGGGCGCTCGCGCCCCCCCGGGGGTGCGTGCGGTGAGCAAGGCGAGCAAGGCGCTCGTGATCTACCTGATGGCTGGCCGCGAGACGCCTGCGCTCGCGGCCGCCGCCGAGGCGGGTGGAGCAGACATCGTCGAGATCGGGTTTCCGTTCTCCGACCCGCTCGCGGACGGGCCAGTGATCCGTCGCGCGGCCGAGCGGGCGCTCGCCGCCGGCATGCGAACGAAGGCGTGCCTCGAGTGCCTCGCCGAGACGAGGGGCGGCGTCTTGGTCCCGCTCGTACCGATGACGTACTCCTCCCTCCTCGAGGCGTACGGCTGGGAGCGCTTCGCCGACGACGCCCGAGCGGCGGGTGCCGAGAGCCTGATCGTCGCCGACCTGCCGGCCGGGGAGCGGCCCGGGCTCCGCCGCGTCCAGCTCGTCGCCCCGACCTCGACCGACGCGCGGCTCGTCCTCGCGGGTGAGCAGACGGATGGCTGGCTGTACCTCGTCACGCTGACCGGGACGACGGGAGCGCGCGCTGAGCTCTCCCCCGCGCTCGCCGGCCTTGTCCAACGCGCCCGACGCGCAACCGACAAGCCGCTCTACGCCGGGTTCGGGATCTCGACGCCCGAGCACGCGTCCGCTGCCGCCGCCCTCGCCGACGGGATCGTCGTCGGCTCACGCGCGCTCGAGGTCGCCGACGACGGTCCTGGCGCCCTCGAGCGGTACGTCTTCTCACTCCGCAAGGCCCTTGACGGATGAACGACGCGCTGCGCGAAGTCGCCGAGGGGTGTGGGCCGCGAGACCCGCGCCGCCGCGCGGCGCGAGGAGAACAGAGAAGTCGTTCCGGGACACGGTCTGGTCGGCACGGGGCGACGACACCGCGCTGATGGACGCGTACCACGAGGAGCTGCTCCGGCTCGAGCCTGGGGCGCGGCGCCGATGCCGCCGGAGTTCTCCGACCTCGCGCACCCCGAGGTGCTCGAACGCAGCCTCACGCGCGCGCTGGAGGCTGGAAGCGCAGCCGGCAAAGCCGCCGGTGCCCGGCCTCAACTTCGCCCTGCGCCGCTGGGCGATAACCTCAGCCGATGGAGGGCTACGGGCCCGCGACCTACGGCGACCGGATCGCCGAGGTCTACGACGCGTTCTACGAGGACACGCTCGACACCGACCGCGCGGTCGAGGCGCTCGCGGGGCTCGCCTCCGGCGGGCCCGTGCTCGAGCTCGCGATCGGCACCGGACGCCTCGCTCTCCCGCTCGCCGAGCACGGCCTCGTGGTGCACGGAATCGACGCTTCCGAGCAGATGGTCGCCCGGCTCCGAGCGAAGCGCGGCGGAGAGGCGATCCCGGTCACGATCGGCGACTTCGCCGACGTCCCGGTCGAGGACAGCTACCGCCTGATCTTCATCGCCTTCAACACCCTCTTTGCGCTCCTCACCCAGGAGGACCAACTGCGCTGCTTCGCCAACGTCGCGAAGCACCTGAGCGACGACGGTGTCTTCGCCGTCGAAGCCTTCTTCCCGGACCTCGCCCGCTTCGATCGCCACCAGCGCACCCAGACGACCTGGGTCGACGCAGGGCGCGTGCTGCTTGACGCCTCGCGCCACAGCCCTGTCGAGCAACGGGTCGACAGCCAGCACGTCGTGATCACGGAAGCAGGCACCAAGCTCTACCCGGTCAGCCTCCGTTACGCCTTCCCGAGCGAGCTCGACCTGATGGCGCGGCTCGCCGGCCTCGAGCTGCGCGAGCGCTGGGGCAGTTGGCGGCGCGACCCTTTCACTGCGGAGAGCGGCCGCCATGTATCGGTGTACGCGCGATGAGGGAGACCGTCCGCGTCGCCTGCGTCCAGGCCGAGCCGGCGATCCTCGACCGTGCCTCCACGCTCGACAAGGTCGCCGCCCTGACCGCCGAGGCGAAGGCGGAGGGCGCACAGCTCGTCGTCTTTCCGGAGACCTTCGTCCCCGCCTACCCGAGCTCCGCCTGGGCGAAGTTTCTCGCCGGCTGGGCCGACCCGCGCGCGACGGGCGCGTTCGCGATGCTCGCCCGCGAGTCGCTCGACGTGCCCGGCCCGGACGTCGATCGTCTCGGCAACGTCGCGCGCGAGCACGAGGTCTGGCTCGTAACCGGTGTGAACGAGCGCGACCCCGGGCGGCCCGGGACGCTCTACAACTCGCTGCTCTACCACGCTCCTGACGGCAGGCTCGCCATCCACCACCGCAAGCTGGTGCCGACGAACCACGAGCGGCTCGTCTGGGGACAGGGCGACGGCGAGGGCCTGCGCGCGGTCGAGACCGGGATCGGCCGAATCGGCGGACTGATTTGCTGGGAGAACTACATGCCGCTCGCGCGCTTCGCCCTCTACGAATCGGGCGTCGAGATCTACATCGCGTCGACCGCCGACGACGGCGACGCCTGGCAGGCGACGCTCGTTCACATCGCCCTCGAGTCGCGCGCTTTCGTCGTCAGCCCCTGCCACTTCCAGCGTGGCAGCTCCTACCCGGAAGACTTCCCGCTTCGCGAGGAGATCGCGAGGATCGATCCCCTCGGGCGCGGCGGCTCGGCGATCCTGGCGCCGGACGGCTCGTATCTCGCCGGCCCGCTCTACGGTGAGGAGGGGATCCTGTACGCCGATCTCGACCCTCAGCGGCTCGCAGAGGAGCGGCAGCGCTTCGACGCCTCGGGTCACTATCACCGGCCAGACGTACTCGAGCTACAGGTGCGCCCGTGGCGGAGAGGAACTGCCGGATGAACCGCTAGCGGAGACGACCCGACCAAACCGCCTCCGCCTTCGTTCTAACCCGATCGCTGCCCCGTATGGTTCGTCACCAGTGGGCCCGATGCACCGCGTGGAACCGGTAACTCTCATCGACGCCGAGAACGTCCGCCGCTCCGAGTGGCCGAACATCGGCCGGGAGGAGCTCGTCGAGCTCGTGCGGGCATGGGCAGAGGCGACCGGCGCCCACGCGCTCGTCGTCTTCGACGGCAAGCCGCCGGCGGTCGCCGACGGCGGCGAGACACTGAGGGTCGTGGGCACGACGGCCGAGAGCGCCGACGACCGGATCGCCCGCGATGCGGACGCCCTCGCGCGCGCCGGGCGCCCGTACCGCCTCGTCACCTCCGACCGCGGTCTCCGCGACCGCGCAGCCGCGGCCGCCGACGACGTCGTCGGCGGCGGCACCTTCGCCCGCACGCTGCGCGCTATCACCAGCGGTCCCGGCTGAGCTCGGGCACGCTGGATCATCTCTAGCCGGAACTGTGCTTCAAGCTCGACTCGCGGCGCTGTCCCTCCGTGAGCGTGATCCTGCCCGAGCACACCTGGCGATTGAGCTCGTTCTCTATCCTGTCGACCTCCTCCGCGTGCGGCCGCGGCTCGGGCCAGAGGTTGCGCGGGTCGGTCGGGTGGCCGCCGAGCTCGAGGCTGATCAGGTGGTCCTCCTGATAGCCCGCCGGGCTCCCGGTCAGACCGTACTCGCGCATCTGGCTGATCTTCAGCTCGGACGTGTAATCGGTCGACGGCCGGACCGTATGCGTCCAGCCTTCGACGCAGATCGTCTGCCCGATCGTCTCCTGGCGGACATCGGGGTTGAGCACACCGGGCGTGCGCGTCCAGCTCGCGGTCACTCGAGCAGCGCCCGCATGCGCGCGGTGCCACACCGCGTAGCCCGCGAAACAGATGCCGAGCAAGGCGATGAGCGTGACGACGCGCTGCATCCTCCGAGGATGGCGCGCGCAGGGGCGCGGAACCTGGAATGTGGACGAATCGCTACAGGTTCGTCACACGAACAGCGTCAGCGCGGGCTCGCGCTCGCCCCGCAGCACCTCGAGGTCGACCTCGACGCACCGGATCTCGCGCGCCTCCGCCAGCCTCAGTGCCTGCGGCCGGAACCGCTGCGCCGCGAGCACGCCACGACACTCGGCGCGAGCGGGATCGACGCGGATCCGCTCCAGGTAGCGCGCGAGCTGGTCCACCGCCTCGATCCCGGCGATCCGCTTGATCTCGACCGCGACCCAGCCGTCCTCAGCGTCGCGGCACATGAGGTCGACGGGGCCGATGTCGGTCGGCCACTCGCGTCGGACGAGCCGGAACTCCTCGCCGAGCGTCTCCGGCCGCTCGGCGAGCACGTCTTGCAGATCGCGCTCGACTCCGTCCTTCTCGAGCGCGGCCGCCTCGCCCATCTCGTGGCAGACGTCGCTCAGCACCTCGACGAGCCGGATCTCCAGACCGTCCTCGGTCCTCCCGGCGCGCTTGCGGACGACGATCCGGCCATCGCGCTCCTCGACCACCGTCGGCGGGGTCATCCAGTTCAGCGGCTTCACCTTTGACCCCCCATCGTCTGACCAGACCATGAAAGTGCCGTCGCTCTTGATCATCAGGAGACGGACTGACTCGGGAAGCCGCGTCGAGAGCCGACCCGAGTATTCGACCTCGCAGCGGGCGACGATCAGACGCACGGAACGGAACCGTAGTGACCCGTTCGGACGTGGCGAAATGTGGCGAGCTACGGCTCGAGGTCGAGCGACGCCTTGCCTGACTCGATTTCGAACGGCACGGACGTGTGCGTGTGGATGACCGTCCACTCGCCGTCGATCTTCCGAAGGCACACGGTCGCCCGCCAGTACATGTTGAGGTTCGTGCCGTCCTTCAGCGTGCCGCTGACGTGGTTCAGGCTGTGCGCGAACGCAATGTCGTCTCCGCGGGTGATGCTCAGATCGCCGTTCTCGAAGTCGATCGGGCCGTCGAACGACGAGAACCAGTCCTGGAGGCGGGCGCGGACGGCGTCCAAGCCCATGGACCGCAGCGACCCGACGAGATCGAAGGCGAGGACGGCGGGTGAATAGTGCGACAGGCTCCCGTCAACATCCTTGGCGCGAATCCTGTCCGCCCAGCCATCGAACAGCAGACGGAGCTCCTCGCCCGCGGACACTCCTCGTCACTACCCGATCGCGGCCTCGAGCAACCTGCTTCCGAGGGCGACTGATCCAGTTACAGATGACGTCCACTCCCTCCTTTTGCAGCGGGACGGATCGCGCATGTCACGCTCGATTCAGGCGTGGACCGCTAGGAACCACCGCTCCGGCGACTGCCCGATCTCCGCGGTCCACGACCGCCACGCGGTCGGCGCCAGTCTGAGCGTGACGTCGTCCGACGCGGCGAGCGCGACTTCGATCGGGCCTTCGAGCGCCTTCGGCGCGAGGTACCGGCGCCTGATGCGGGCGTTGATCGCCTGCGCCTCGCCGTCGCGCAGGATCTCAACCGGCCCCGACGCCGAGACCCACCGCTCCCGCCCGGGCTCGCGTGCGT
>JBKPCT010000137.1:0-11033 GCA_046727515.1 Actinomycetota bacterium
GCCGGACGAGTCCGGAGGGCCAGGAAGGGCTGCGGGCGTTCCTCGAGAAGCGCCTGCCCGGCTGGCTCGGCTGAACTCACCCGCAAGCTCTCTCACGTGCTGTAGATCCTGGCGCGAGGCGCTGTGCCATCATCCCGGCGACAGCGACGAAGGAGGCTAGATGGCCCCGATCGTGGAGAGCATTGAGATCGCCCGTCGCCCCGAGGACGTCTTCTCGTACCTCGTCGATCCGTCGCACATGCCTGAGTGGCAGGAGGGCGTCGTCGGCGTGCGTCGCCTCGACGAGGGCCCTCCTGCCGTGGGCTCGCGAGTCGTCGTCACGCGACGTGCCGGCGGCCGCGATCGCGAGATGACGATGGAGCTGAGCGAGCTGAGCGCGCCGACCAGCTGGACCGCTCGCGGTGTCGACGGTCCAGTCAGGGCGATTGCAGGGAGTCGCATCGAGCCGGTCGGAAACGGCGAACGGTCGCGCGTCACGATCGAGCTCGATTTCGACGGGCACGGAGTCGGCAGGTTCCTGGTTCCGCTCGTCGTCCGCGGCCAGGCGAAGACGGAGATGCCTCGCAACATGCACAAGCTCAAGGAGATCCTCGAGCGCGGGACGTAGGTCTTCCCGCACACAGGACCGCTCACGCGGCGAACGTACAGTTCGCGCGTGGCGATCTCGAAGCTCCTGGTCGCGAACCGCGGCGAGATCGCCGTCCGCATCTTCCGCACGTGCCGCGAGCTCGGGATCGCGACCGTCGCGGTCGTGGCCCCTGACGATGCGGGCGCGCTGCACGCGCGGTCTGCCGACGAGACCGTTGAGATCTCGTCCTACCTCCACTCCGCGGAGCACGTTGGCGCCGCCCACAGCGCCGGCGCGGACGCGGTCCACCCAGGGTACGGTTTCCTCTCCGAGAACGCCGACTTCGCGGAGGCGGTCGAAGCAGCGGGACTCTTGTTCGTGGGCCCCTCGCCCGAGGCGCTGAGGGCGGGCAGCGACAAGCTGGCCGCGAAGGAGGTCGCGCGCGACGCGGGCGTGCCGGTGCTCGCCCAGGGAGATCCCGCCGCAATCGGCTATCCGCTGCTCGTGAAGGCGGCCGCGGGCGGCGGCGGACGCGGAATGCGAGTCGTCCGCACGCCGGCGGAGCTCGACGAGGCGATCGCTGCGGCGCGCCGCGAGGCGCGGGCCGCGTTCGGCGACGACACGGTCTTCAGCGAGCGCTACCTCGAGCGGCCGCGCCACGTAGAGATCCAGCTCTTGGGAGACGGCGCGGGCGGTGCGGTCGCGCTCGGGGAGCGTGAGTGCTCTGTGCAGCGCCGCCACCAGAAAGTGCTCGAGGAGGCGCCCTCACCCGCGCTCGACCGCGAGCTGCGCACGGCGATGAGCAACGCGGCGGTCGCGTTGGGGCGGGCGATCGGCTACCGCAGCGCGGGCACCGCGGAGTTCCTGCTCGAAGGGCGTGACTACTACTTCCTCGAGCTGAACGGCCGCATTCAGGTCGAGCACCCGGTCACCGAGCTGGTCACGGGCCTCGACCTCGTCGCCGACCAGCTGCGCCTCGCCCAGGGCGGGTCCCTTCCGGATCCGCCTGTGCTGACTGGGCACGCGGTCGAGGTCCGGCTCTATGCGGAGGACCCGCGCACCTTCCTGCCGCAAACCGGGCGGATCGAGCGGCTGCGCCTCCCGGAGGGGATCCGAGTCGATCCCGGAGTCGAGGAGGGCGACGAGGTGGGCCTCGCCTACGACCCGATGATCGCCAAGCTGATCGCGCCCGGGGAGACCCGTGAGGACGCCCTCGACCGGCTCGCTGCCGCGCTCGCGGAGACCGAGATTTCGGGCGTCGTCACGAACCTGCCGTTCCTGCGCTGGCTCGTCGCGCACCCCGAGCTCCGGGCCGGGGAGACGACGACCGCCTTCCTCCTCGACCATCCTCCGCTCTCACTGCCGCGCCGGCTGCCCGCCGGCCCGTGGCGCGGCACGTTCCGACTGAATCGCCCCGCCCCACCCCCGCGCCCACCGCCGGACGAGGACGCCGCCGCGCATGGCCACGGAGCCGGCAGCGAGCAGAGCGCGGTGATCGCGCCCATGCCCGGCACCGTGATCCGGGTACTGGTCACGGAGGGCGAAGAGGTCCGCCAACGCCAGCAGCTCGTCGTGCTGGAGGCGATGAAGATGGAGACGCCGCTCTTCTCGCCCTATGAAGGCATCGTGCGCCGCGTGCACGTCGGCGAGGGCGACCAGGTCGCCGGCGGCGCGCTGCTCGTGGAGCTCGACGAGTGAGAGGCAAATCCGAAGGCATCAACGTCCACATGCCGGCTGGAGCGCGGCTGCGGCCTCGCAGAGCGCGAGGATCGCAGCTACTACCGAGCCACCAGAAGTTACTACCGAGCCACTAGAACAGCTTCTGGAGCTTCATCGCCGCGCCTATGTCGCCTTTGACCTTCAGCTTGCCCGACATGTAGGCGGTGGTCGGATTCTGCTCGCCGGCGACGATGCGCTCGAAGGTCTCCGCCGAAGTCGAGATCGTGCAGTCTCCCCCGGTGTCGCCGTCGTCGACGGTGACAGCGCCGTCCGCGACCCGGACCGTCCAAGTGCCGGCCCCCTCGATCGCGAAGACGTAGGAGTTTCTCATGCCGGCGGTCTTGCCGGGGTCGACGCGGTTCGGCAGTTCCTTGAAGAACTGTTCGACGCTCATCCGTCGCGAGCCTATCTAAGGAACCGCGACCCCGGGCTCGAGGCGGCGAACCGGCTCACGAGGAAGGAGCACGGTCAGCAGGGTCGCGACGATGGGCGCCGCAGAGCTCACGTAGAGCGCCGTGCGCAGGTCGACCGAGTCGGCGATCCCGCCGAGGATCACCGCCGCGATCCCGCCGAGCCCGATCGAGAAGCCGATGGAGAGCCCGGACGCGGTTCCGATCCGCGACGGTAGATACTGCTGCGCCATCACCATCGTGATCCCGAACGTGCCGATCACGGCGATCCCAACGAGCCCGAGCGCAATCGCGCCTACCGCACCGCCGACGAGCACGAACACGAGCATCAGTGGGCAGATGGCCACGTTCGCGGCGAGCAGGACGGTGCGCAGTCCGACCCGGTCGGCGATTGGCCCCGCGGCGAGCGTGCCGATCCCGCCGACCAGCAGCATCGCCCAGAGTAGCGCTGTCCCGTACTGCTTCGAGTGTCCCTGCGAGACCTCCCACAGCGGGACGAACGTGAGCAGGCCGTACCAGGCAAGGCTGCGGAACGTGATCACGATCAGCAGGAGGCTGAGCGCCCGCGGGTCGTCCTCGCCTTGCACGCGCTCCTCCGTCTCGCGGTCGGGGACGAAGCCGAGCAGGTAGCCGCGCAGGGAGAACAGCACGGCGGAGACCGCCACGCACGGGACGGCGAGGAGCAGGCCGCCGCCGAGGCCGAGCGCATCGACGAGCAGGGCGGCCGCCAGCGCGCCGAGCCCGAAGCCGAGATTGCCACCGATCGAGAAGAGGGACATGCCGCTCGCCCGCCGCCTCCCGCTGACGTACGCGGCGAACTTGGAACCCTCGGGGTGGAAGGCGGCCGTACCAAGCCCCGAGACGATGACGAAGAACACGACGAGCCCGTAGGTCGGCGAGACGGAGGCGAGCGCCATCCCGGTCCCACCAGCCACGACCCCGGCGGGGATCAGCCAGATCGCCCCGCGCCGGTCGGACCAGAGGCCGAAGAGCGGCTGGACGATCGAGCCCGAGATCGCGGAGCAGAGGACGAGCACAGCCGCGAGGGTGTACGAGAGGTCGAACTTGTCGTGCAGGTACGGGATCAGGACGAACAGCGCGCCGCCGGCGAAGTCGACTGCCAGGTGGCCGCTCGAGAGCGCCGCCATTGCCCGCACGTCGATCCGCTCTCGCACGTCCGGAGCCTACCGCGGCGCTCGGGTAGCATCGCGCCGCCGTGGAGATCGACCTCAGCTCCGAGGCTCCCGAGCGGGCGGTGACGGCGTTCGCGGTCACCGATCCCCCAGACGCGTTGCCCGACCTGGATCCGCGCCTCCGCGGACTGGTGGAGTCGGGCGAGATCCGAGGCACGGCAGGTGCGACCTGCGTGCTCCACCTGGACGACGGACATCTCGTCACCTCAGGCGCCGGCCGCCGGGACGAGCTCGACTCGGACTCGATCCGCGACGCAGCGGCCGCGGTCGCACGCCTGCGCCTCGGTCCCTTTCTCGCCTGGCGGCTCGACGAATCGCTCCCGCTCGACCTCACCGAGCAGGCGCGGGCAGTCGTCGACGGAGTCGTCCTAGGCGGCTACGACCAGGGGAAGTGGAAGACCACGGGAAACGCGCCGCCGCAAGTCCAACGGCTGCTCCTTCTCGACGGCAACGAAGCGGCAAAACAGCGGGCGCAACGCGCGGAGCGCGTTGCGCTATGGGTGAATCGGGCCAGAGATCTCGCCAACCGTCCGCCGAACGACCTGACGCCCGAGCGGCTCGGCGAGCGCGCGGAGGAGCTCGCCGGCGGATTCGACGCGCTCGCCTGCGAGGTCTTCGCCCTCGACCGGATTCGAGCGATGGGCATGGGCTCGTTCGCCGGCGTCGCGCAGGGCAGCCACAACCCGGCGCGGCTGATCGTGCTCCGCTACGACCCTCCAGGCGCAGACGGCGATCTCGTTCTCGGCCTCGTCGGCAAGGCGGTCACATTCGACACCGGCGGCGTGTCGCTGAAGCCCGCCGACTACATGGAAGCCATGAAAGGTGACATGTCGGGCGGGGCGGCGGTGATCGAGGGGACCGGCGCGATCGCCGACCTCGAGCTCCCGCTGCGTGTGCTCGGCGTTGTCGGCGCAACCGAGAACATGGTCGGGGGCGGCGCCTATCGCCCCGGTGACATCCTCACCGCGATGAACGGGAAGACGATCGAGATCACGAACACCGATGCGGAGGGCAGGCTCGTCCTCGCCGACGCCCTCTGGTATGCGCGGCAGCAGGGCGCGACCCACCTCGTCGACTTCGCGACGCTGACCGGCGCCATGGAGCGTGCCCTCGGAGACGTGTACGCAGGCGTGTTCGGGAACGACCAGGGCTGGCGCGACCAGGTGGTCGCCGCCGGCGAGGCGAGCGGCGACCACGCGTGGCCGATGCCGCTCCACCGTCGCTACCGGCGCTACCACGGCTCGAGGTTCGCCGACCTGAAGAACTCGTCGATCCGCCGCCAGGCAATTCCCGCCTACGCGGCGAGCTTCCTGCAGGAGTTCGTCGGCGAGGGCCCCTGGGCGCACTGTGATATGGCTGGGCCGGCATTCCTGCGCTGGTCGCGCGAGGACTACCTGAGCCAGACCGGGGGAACCGGGTACGGCGTGCGCCTGATCGCCGAGCTCGCGTCGCGTCTCGCCGGATGAACTTCGATCTCTCCCCCGAGCACGAGCTGATCCGAGAGACTGTCCAGGAGTTCGCCCGAGAGCGTCTGGCGCCCCTCGCCGAGGAGCTCGACCGCGAAGCACGCTTCCCGTACGAGCTGGTCGCCGGGGCCGCGGAGCTCGGGCTGATGGGGATTCCAATCCCGGAGGAGTACGGCGGCGCCGGAGCCGACACGCTCTCGTACGCGATCGCGATCGAGGAGCTGACGCGGGTCGACTCCTCCTTCGCGATCACGGTCGCCGCACACACCTCGCTCGGCACCATGCCGATCCTGCTGTTCGGGACCGAGGAGCAGAAGCGCCGGTGGCTGCCCGACCTCGGCTCCGGCAAACGGCTCGCCGCGTTTGGCCTGACCGAGTCGGACGCCGGCTCGGACGCGGGCGCGAGCCGGTCGCGCGCGGAGCTGCGAGACGGCCAGTGGGTGATCGACGGCTCGAAGATCTTCATCACCAACGCCGGCACCGACATCACCGCCTGCGTGACGATCACGGCCCGCACCGGCGATGACGAGATCTCGAACCTGATCGTCCCGAACGGAACGCCCGGCTACGAGATCTCGGCGCCGATGCACAAGCTCGGCTGGCGCGCCTCCGACACGCGCGAGCTCTCCTTCCAGGGGTGTGCGGTGCCCGAGGGAAACCTGCTCGGCGAACGCGGCCAGGGCTTCCAGCAGTTCCTCGAGATCCTCGACGGCGGGCGCATCTCGATCGCTGCGATGGGCGTGGGTCTCGCGCAGGGCGCGTACGACCTCGCGCATGCCTACGCGATCGAGCGGCGGCAGTTCGGAAAGCCGATCGCGTCCTTCCAGGCCGTCCAGTTCCAGCTCGCGGACATGGCGGTCGAGATCGAGGCCGGGCGCGCGCTCGTCTACAAGTCAGCCTGGCTGAAGGACCAGGGCCGCGAGTTCGCACTCGAGGCCGCGATGGCGAAGCTCTACACGGGCGAGCTCTCCCACCGGGTCGTGAACAGCGCCCTGCAGATCCACGGCGGCTACGGGTTCGTCGAGGAGTCGGCGATCTCTCGGTTCTACCGCGATCAGAAGATCCTCGAGATCGGCGAGGGCACGAACGAGGTGCAGCGGATGGTGATCGCCCGGCACCTCGGTCTGCCGCCCTCCTCCTAGCCTTCACGATCGGCCCGGGCTGCTCACGGAGTCCGACAACAGCGAGGGCGGCCCTGGAAGCCGCCCCGACTGTTCAGACCCCTCTTGGGTGACGCACCAACCCTCTCCCAGTCGTGATTCTGCTCACTTTCGATCGCGAGCGCATGGGCCGAACGGCCTATCTTTCACCGTTGCAAGCACTATCTGAAGGACAGTGAAGGCGGCTGGTAGCGTGGCGCGCGATGCTCTTCCGGCAGTTCCTCGACGAGGATCTCGGTTGTGCGTCGTACCTGGTCGGCGACGAGGCCGCGGGCGAGGCGCTGCTCGTCGACCCGGCCTACGCGATCGAGCAATACCTCGAGGAGGCCGGCCGGCGCGGGGTGCGGATCGTGCGGGTGCTCGAGACACACACGCACGCCGACCACCTCTCCGGCCACGGCCGGCTCGCGCTCGGGCACGACGTGCCCGTGTCGATCCATGCGGCGGCCGAGGCGGAGTACCCGCACGACGCGCTCGTGGACGGCGACGAGACGGCGGTGGGCTCCGTGAGCGTGCGCTGCCTGCACACGCCCGGGCACCGACCCGAGCACTGCTGCTTCCTGTGCGCCTCGGTCGAAGGCAGTGCAGGCGAGCTCGGCTCGCCTGCACTTGCAGGGAGCGCACTGCTGACCGGCGACTCGCTCTTCTGCGGCTCGGTCGCGCGCCCGGACCTCGCCGTCGAGGCGCGCGAGGGGGCGGAGGGCCTCTTCCACAGCCTGCACCGGCTGCTCGAGCTTCCAGACGACGTGCGGGTCTTCCCGGGCCATATCGCCGGCTCGCTGTGCGGCACGGGCATGCGCGACGACCCCTCCTCGACGATCGGCGCCGAGCGGCGCGGAAACGCGCTGCTCGCGATCGCGACCGTGCACGAGTTCATCGACGACTTCGCGGCTGCCGCCACGCCGAGGCCGCCGAACATGGAGCGCCTCGTCGAGCTCAACCGGGGGCCGTTCGTGGCCGGCCCGCCGCCCCTCGGCCGCGTAGCCGACGCAACCGGCGCCACGGTGCTCGACGTACGACCGGCCGAGACGTACGCCGCCGGTCACGTCCCGGGCGCCTTGAACGTGCCGGTCTCTGGCGGCTCGTTCGGAACCAGGGCCGGCTTCCTCCTACGCGAGGGGGAGCGAATCGTCCTGCACGGGTCCTCACCCGCCGAGGTGGAGCTCGCCGCGGGGCGCCTCAATGCGATCGGCTTCCTCGAGCTCGATGGGTACCTGGACGAGCCCGATGCCTCGGAGTCGATCGAGCCGGTCGAGGTGCGTGAACTCGAGGAACTGCTGAAGCGCCCGGACGTGCAGGTGATCGACGTGCGCGAGCTCGACGAGTGGGACGAGGGCTTCATCCCGGGAAGCCGTCACATCCCGTACCGACTACTGCGCGCTGCCGGCGCCCAGGCCGCGGACGGGAAGCACGTCGTGACGATCTGCGAGAGCGGCGCCCGCGCTGGAATCGCAGCGAGCGTGCTCGCCGCTACGGGCGTCGACGCAAGGCCGGTGCTCCACGGTGGAATCGCCGAGTGGCAGCGACGCGGCGGCCACACGGTCGAGTTCCGTCGCTGCGGGAGTTAGGCCGGCGCGGCCAGCAGCGACTCGCCTTCACTGATGTAGCGCGTCGCGCCCACCGACCGATAGAACCTGAGCGCCGGCTCGAGCTGGGTCAGATCTCCGGCCCGCGCGGCGGCGAGCCGGCAGTATGCCTCCGAAGTGACGGCACCGATCCCACCGAGGATCTCCGCCGCGCCCACAGGGTCGCCTAGCGCGTAGGTCGCCGCCGCTCGAGCCCAGGGGTTGTCGCCGAAGCGCTTCACGGCTTCGATCAGCTCCGGTCCGCGGCCGACCGCGGCCATCGTCCAGGAGAGGATGTGGAGCGCGGACTTCGCGAAGCCGAGACCGCCGCCTGCGACGACGGCGTCGAGAAACTCCTCCCCGGGCGCGCGCGCCCTCGGCGGGTCGCCCAGCTCCAGGTAGACATGTGCGGCCGCGGCGGTTGCGGGAAACCGGGCCTGTGGATCCTTCGCGCGTTCCGTGACCGCCAGGGCCTGCTCCGAGTCGTAGACCGCACCCTTGGCGTCAGCCCGTCCGAGCCGGATCAGCGAGCGTGCGAAGTAGCTCTCGCCGGCGAGATAGTGAGGCGACCCCGACTCGACCTCCGCGATGAACGCGTTTGCCCGCTCCAGGGCGCCGTCCCAGTCACCGATCTCGTACTCGGCGGGCACGCTCACTCCTTGGAACCAGCGTGCGAGGCCCCGCTGACCGTACTGCTCCGCCTCTGTGCGGGCCTCGCGCCAGAGCGGCAGTGCCCGCGCGAGGTCGCCGAGTATCCACAGCCGGGAGGCGAGGTTGCCCCGTCCGCGGACGGCCTCGAACGCTAGGTTCGCAGCCCTCGCCACCTCGACCCCCTCGCTCAGCTCCTCCAGTCCCCTGTCCTCGAAAAGCGAGTCGCGAGACGACCCGAGGGTAATGAGGGCATTGGCCTTGATCGCATCGAGGCCGAGCTGATCGGCCATTGCGAGTGCCTCTTCGCCGATGCGGATCGATTCCCCGTACTCGGAGGCGATCATCAACCAACGGGAGACGTTCGACATGACCCGCGCCTTCGCCTCCGACAGAGCAAGGGGGTCCACGAGCCGCCGGGCTTCCTCGAGGTGCTTCATGGCGGCATCCCGTTCGCCCGCCATCCAGAGGTGATCGCACAGGATCGTCTCCGCTTCAGCCGCGCCCGCGACGTCGCCCGCCGCGAGGAGCTGCTCGCGGGCAGCTTCCAGCGCGCCGACCGGCGCATCGCCGAACGCGTACTGCGCGTCTCCGAGGCGGAGTAACAACGGCCCCCGGCCGGGGTCTCCTTCTGCGAGCAGCTCGAGCGCGGCGCGGAAGAAGCGGATCGCCACGCCGTAGGCGTTCAGCGCCTGAGCGCGCACGCCCGCATCGCTGAGCGCCGCCCGCGCAGCATCGGCGAACGCGGCCGTGCTCCCACCCGCCGCGGTTGTGAGCTCGAGCGCCTGCAGGTAGTGGTGGGCGAGCATCTCGGAGTGGTCCTCGCGCCGGCCGAGCCCCTCCGTCCAACCGGCAGCTGCCAGGTGCTTCTCGGCCCGCCGCGCGCGCGGGATCTGCCCGTAGGCGACGTCGCGGACGAGCAGGTGGCGGAAGACGTACTCGCTCTCGTCGGCGACCGAGCTGGAGCGCTCGCGGCCGACAAACTCCTTGCGCTCGAGCTCGTGCAGGCGGCGCGCGAGCGTGCTCGGATCCGTACCGGAGAGTGAGGCGAGGGCGCCGGTCCAGAAGCGCTTTCCGATCACGGCCGCGTCCTGGAGCAGCCCCTTCTGCTCCGGGTCGAGCAGGTCGAGGCGCGCTGCGATCAGCCCCTGAATGGTCTCCGGGAGCTCGCCGACGTGGCCGAGGTCCCGCAGCATGCGGGCGAACTCCTCCGCGTAGAGCGGGTTGCCGCCGGCACGTCCGACCAGCTCGATCTGAGTGTCCGCCGGAAGCACGGAACCGAGCAGCTCGTGCAGCAGGCGCGCGGTGTCGTCGTCGCTCAGCGGCGAGAGCGAAACCGTCAGCGCGTTCGGCGGGCTCGGCGCCGCCGGGGAGTCCGACGAGCGGCCGCAGATGCGACTCGACCCAACGGTCGTCGACCGCGTGGGAGAGCTTGCTTGCCGCTTCGGCCTCGTCGTCGCCCTCGAGGATCCCGACCTGGGCCTTGACCATCTCGCCGAGCGCCCAGAAGGTGACGCCTTCCCCGTACGCCGGGCAACGCCCCAGACGCCAGGCGATCAGTTCGGGGTGGCGCTCGATCGCCCGGTACAGCTCGAAGACGAGGCGGCTCTTGCCGATGCCCGGGACACCGACCAGCGTGACGAGCTGCGGCGAGCGTTCGCCGAGCGTGCGGGCGAGCGCATCCTCGAGGAGCGCGACCTCTCGGGCTCGTCCGACCAGCGCAGCGCCGTGGACACGGTCGACCCCGACCCGTGCGCGCGGCCGGACCGCCTCCCAGACTGCGACCGGCTCGGCCTTTCCCTTGGCGTCGATCGGCTCGGCCTCCTGGTACTCGATCGCACGCTCGGTCGCCCGGTAGGCCTGCTCGCCGACGACGATCCCGTTCACCGGCGCAGCGGTCTGCAGCCGGGCCGCGGTGTTGACGACCTCGCCCACGGCCATCGTCTCGCCTGCCTCGGGACGGGCGCCGACGGTGACGAGCGCCTCGCCGCTATTGATCCCGATCCGCAACTCGATTCCCTCGTCCGCTGCCCAGCCGAGGATCGCCAGCCCGGCCCGCACCGCTCGCTCAGGGTCGTCCTCGTGCGCGACCGGGACGCCGAAGATCGCCATCGCCGCATCGCCGATGAACTTCTCGACGGTGCCGCCGTGGCGCTCGAGCTCCTCGCGGACGCGGGCGTGGTACCGGCCGAGCTCGGCGGCGACGTCCTCGGGGTCGAGCTGCTCCGCGCGCGACGTGGAGCCGACGAGATCGGCGAAGAGGACGGTGACGACCTTCCGCTCCCGGCGGGTCTCGACCACGCG
>JBKPCT010000138.1:0-19912 GCA_046727515.1 Actinomycetota bacterium
CTCTGCGCCTCTTCGGAGCCGTACTCGTGCCGGGTGGCGACGATCACCTGCGCGTAACGGCCGGTGGTATCGACGAACCGTCCCGCGTCGCCGTGGTAGGCGGCCGCGACCTCGCGGTCGCGCTCGAGCTCCGCGTCCAGCCGGCCGATCGCCGACTGGACGGACGCCGCACGCGCTCCACCCGAACGTTCGCTGTCGACGAGCACCTGCGCAGGTGCGATTGCACCGGGGCCGACCGCGGCCTCGAGCACCCGCAGCCCACGCACCGACGGCGGTGACTGCGGAATCCCCGCGGTCGCACCCGGAGTCAGCTGCAGCCACGCGACCGGGATCGCCGCGACGACGAGCAGCGTGGCAACGGCGAGCGCGTAGAGCCATTTGCGGCGCATGATCGAGCCGGCCAGACGCGCCCAGAACCGGTGCTCCACGTCGTCACTCTCGGTCGATCCGCGGACCGGGACGTGGAGGCGGCTGCGGAGGAACGCCGCGACGGCGACGCGGTGCGTCCCGCGGCGACCGTAGAGCGCGAGCAGCGCCGGCTGGAGCGTCGCCGCCGCGAGGATGGAGACGATCGGGATCAGGAACCCGCCGACGCCCATCGCGCGCACGAACGGCAGCGGCATGAACAGCAGCAGCGCGAGCCCGATCGCGACGGTCGCGCCCGAGACGATCACGGCGCGGCCGGCGGTCTCCATCGTGCGGAGTACCGCCGCCTCGACGCCCAGCCCATGGGCCAGCTCCTCGCGGAACCGGTACACGATCAGGAGCGAGTAGTCGATAGCGATCCCGATCCCGATCAGGAAGACGAGGTTCGTGACGTAGGTGGGCATGGTCATGTAGTGCGCGACCACGTAGACGATCCCGAGTGTGCCGAAGACCGTGCAGGCTGCGAACAGGAGCGGGATCGTGACGGCGAGGGAGAGCCCGAACACCGCGAGCAGGACGATCAGCGCGATCGGGAGCGCGATCGTCTCACCCTTACGAAGGTCCTCGCTGAAGATCGGGTCGAGGTCGTGCTGGATTGCCGGGGCGCCGGTGACATAAGCGTCTGCGTTCCCCGGTCGCCCGATCGCCCGCGCGAGGTCGTCCGCGTAGCCCTTCGCCTTCGCGAGATTGAGCGTCGAGATCACGTTCCCGTAGAGCACGTGTGGCCCGGCCGGCACGAGCTGAGCGCCCCGGCCTGTCGGAACAGCACGGGCGGCCCGATCGACCAGGGCCTGCAGGCGCGCCTGCGTGGCGGGGTCGGCCGAGTTCGGCACGCGGAAGACGACCGTGTACGCGCCGTCGCTGCGGTCGCCGAAGTGCTGCTCGAGCAGCCCGCGCACGCGTTCGGAGTCGGTTCCCGGCACCGTGAAGACGTTCGACTGGAGGTCGGAAAGCCGACCGGAAGCCCACCCGCCGACCACCACGACCGCCAGCCAGACAATCGTCACCGGCCAGCGGTAGCGGATCGCCCACCTCGCCCAAGCTCCGACGAGGTTAGTGCTCGCTACGTTCGTGCCCACGAATGAGCGGTGTCAAGCAACGGTCCCTGGGTACCCTAGAGACCTCAGTGCAGAAGCGGCGAGACGTCGATCGAATCCACGATGAGCTCGAGGAGCTCTTCGCCGACCTCTGGCAGGTCCCCGGGTTCGCGGGCCTGCGTCGAGGGTTCCGCCCGCAGGTGGACTGCTTCCGCACCGAGGAGCCTCCGGCCGTCACACTCGTCCTCGACCTCGCCGGCATCGACCCCGAGCAGGTCTCGATCGAGGTCACCGAGCGTACCGTGCTGGTCTCGGGTGTCCGTCGCCGCCCGGACCTCGCGTGCCGGGTCTCCTACCGCCAGATGGAGATCGAGTACGGCCCGTTCCAGCGACGCGTCGCGCTCGCCGAGGACGTCGATCCTTCCAGCGCCGAAGCGACGTACGAGCGCGGGCTGCTCACGGTCGTCATGCCGCTGGCACAGAAGCCGCGCACGGGCCGGGTGACGATCTCGCTGGGGCAGAAGGAAGGGGTTCGGCGACAGGATTGATCCTGTCCCCGAGGCTGTACTCATGAGCGACCTCGCCTCCGACGTCACGCTCGACGACAAGGACGTCGAGGTACCCTCGACGCTCGCGATCCTGCCGCTGAAGGAGACCGTCGTCTTCCCGCAGTCGATGACGCCGCTCGCGATCGGGCAGGAGCGCTCGATCGCGCTCGTCGACGACGTCGTCTCCGGTGATCGCATCCTCGCGCTCGTCACGGTCAAGAACGAGGACGCGGAGGTCCCTGGCTGGGACGACCTCTACGACGTCGGCACGGCCGCAATCGTCCACAAGCTGATCCGCGTGCCCGACGGGACGCTTCGTATCCTCGTCCAGGGCGTGCGCCGCATCCGGCTCGAGCGCCGCGTCAGCGACGATCCGTACCTGGTCGGCGACTTCGCCGAGGTGCCGGACGAGGTCGAGGACTCGAGGGAGCTCGAGGCGCTCACGCGCAACGTGCAGAACCTGTTCGGGCGGATCATCGCAGCGGTTCCGTACCTGCCCGAGGAGCTGCAGCTGGCGGCCGCGAACGTCGACGACCCGGCCGCGCTCTCGCACCTCGTGGCCTCGACGACGCGCCTGAAGACCGAGGAGAAGCAGCGCTTGCTCGAGACCGCGAACGTCGAGGAGCGCCTGCGGGCGATCTCCGGCATCCTCAGCCGCGAGCTGGAGGTGATCGAGCTCGGCTCGAAGATCCAGTCGCAGGTGCAGTCGGAGATGGAGAAGGGGCAGCGCGAGTACTACCTGCGCCAGCAGCTGAAGGCGATCCAGGAGGAGCTCGGCGAGGGCGACGCTGAGCAGGCCGAGGTGAACGAGCTGCGCTCGCGGCTCGAGGAGCTCGACCTGCCCGAGGAGGTCCGCAAGGCCGCCGAGCGCGAGCTCGCGCGACTCGAGAAGCTTCCGCCGGCGGCCGCCGAGTACGGCGTCATCCGCACCTACCTCGACTGGATCCTGACGGTGCCGTGGACGAAGACGACCGAGGACCACCTCGACCTCGACGATGCGCGGAGGATCCTCGACGAAGACCACTTCGACCTCGAGAAGGTCAAGGACCGGATCATCGAGTACCTCGCGGTCTCGAAGCTGAAGGGCGACGTCTCCGGCCCGATCCTCTGCTTCGTCGGGCCACCCGGAGTCGGCAAGACCTCGCTCGGCCAGTCGATTGCGCGCACGCTCCGCCGCAGGTTCGTCCGCATCTCGGTCGGCGGCGTTCGCGACGAGGCCGAGATCCGCGGCCACCGGCGCACCTACATAGGCGCGATGCCGGGGACGATCATCCGCGCGCTCCGCGACGCCGAGTCGAAGAACCCGGTCTTCCTGATCGACGAGATCGACAAGATGGGCGCGGACTGGCGAGGCGACCCGGCGAGCGCGATGCTCGAGGTGCTCGACCCGGAGCAGAACTCGACCTTCCGCGACCACTACCTCGACCTGCCGTTCGACCTCTCGAAGGTGCTGTTCATCTGTACCGCGAACCAGCTGGAGACGATTCCCGGGCCGCTGCTCGACCGGATGGACGTGATCCAGATCTCGGGCTACACCGAGGACGAGAAGGTCGAGATCGCAAAGCGCTATCTCCTGCCCAAGCAGATGGAGGCAAACGGCCTGCGGGACGGGCAGGTCGACCTCGGCGACGACGTGATCCGGCTCGTGATCCGCGAGTACACGCGTGAGGCCGGCCTCAGGAACCTCGAGCGACGGATCGCCGACCTGCTGCGCAAGGCGGCAACGCGGATCGCGCGGGGCGACGCCGAGCAGGTGGTCATCGACGAGCCCACCATCCGCGAGTCGCTCGGGCCCCGCCGCTTCGCCGGCGAGGCGCGCAAGCGCACCTCCGACCCCGGTGTCGCAACCGGCCTCGCGGTTACCCAGGTCGGAGGCGACGTCCTCTTCATCGAGGCGACCGCGTACCCGGGCAAGGGAAGGCTGCAGATCACCGGCCAGCTCGGCGAGGTAATGCAGGAGTCCGCGCAGGCGGCGCTCTCCTGGGTACGCAGCCACGCCGAAGACCTCGGCATCGACCCGAACTGGTTCAACGAGCACGACGTGCACATCCACGTCCCCGCCGGAGCGGTGCCGAAGGACGGACCCTCGGCGGGCGTTGCGATGGCGACCGCGATCGTCTCGCTCGTGAGCGCGCGCACGGTCTCGGCAGACGTCGGGATGACTGGTGAGGTCACGCTCACGGGGCAGGTGCTCCAGATCGGCGGCGTCCGCGAGAAGGTGCTCGCCGCGCAGCGTGCCGGACTGAGGAGGGTGATCCTTCCGCGCGAGAACGAGGCCGACCTCTCGGAGCTTCCGCAGGAGGCTCGAGAGGAGCTCGAGTTCGTGCTCGCCGACAACATCCGCGAGGTCCTCGACGCGGCGCTCGACGGCGGCGCGTCTGCGCGCCCGCGGCCGGCCCCTGAGCGCCAGGCGGCGCGCGCAGGGCGCTGACGCCGCCGCAGCTGCCGTTCAGCGCGTCGCAAACGTCCTCAGCAGCAGGCCGCACGCGTCCGGCTCGCCCTCATCCGCCAGCCACCGACAGAGGACGTAGTACTCGGACGTTCCGCGCAGCACGAATGTGATCCGATCGACGAGGCCGGCGCCGTCCTTCTCGTACGCGAGGTCGTACTGCCGCGCGCGGATGTCGGAGGCGACGACGTTCCGTCGCGCGATCACCTTGCCGTTCAGCTTGCCGGCGAGCGCATCCGTGACGCTGTCGAGCTCCTTCGACACCTTCGGGAAGAGCCCGGGTGTGTATTTGCTGCGCAGCGTCAACGCCGTTACGGACGCGAGCGTCGGCTCGTCTCCGCCGGGCTTGATCGTCACTGCGCGCGGCTCGCGGGAGACGTGCCACGACTGTGGCGCCGAGAACGTGAACCCCGGCCCGACGACGCGCTGACCCTCGGCCTCCGTCTTCCCGCCACCGCCGCCTCCACCGCAGCCCGCGAGAAGGGCGACGAGTCCGAGAAGGGCAGGAAGCGACCGTTTTCGAGCTGTTGGCCGAGGGTACACTCGCGATGCGATCGAGCGAAAGGACGAGCGGAGCATGCCCAAGACAAAGGACAGAGTGGCAGGAATGGCCGGTAACGCGCGACCGTACGTCGAGCGTGCGATCCGCGACGAGGAGCTGCGTGAGCACGTGAAGCAGGCCTACGCAGCGGCCCGAGACATCTACTACGAGCTCGTCGGCCCGCGCGGGGTGGCGGAGCTCGCCACCCGCGTCGCGAAGGACGAGGAGGTCCAGGACAACCTCCGGACCGCGATCGCCGAGCTGCGCCAGGCGGCCAACCGCCTCCAGGGCCGTCGGCAGAGTCGCGGCGGGCGAAGCTTCCTGCTGCTGCTCGGCGTCCTCGTCGGCCTGTTCTACAACCCGATCACGGGCCCGTCGCTCCGCGGCTGGGTGAAGAAACGGCTGTTCGGCGGCGACGAGTTCGGCTTCGACAGCGGCTCGTCCGGCAACTCCGGTTCCGGCTCCGGCTCCGGTAGCTAACCGGGCCTAGGCCCGATCCAGCACCGGCAGCGGGACCGGCAGCTCGCCGACAGTCGGCTTCGGCGCCTCCTCGATCGGGCGCGTCGCGTTCATCGCCCGCCGGAGCGAGTCCGGGTCGAGGCCGTTCGCGGTCGAGATGTCGCTCGAGGAGAGCAGGATCGCTCCCGGCGTCGGCACGTTCTCGGACGGGGCGAGAGGAAGGAGCGAGAAGGGCACCGCCGCACGGATCTTGATGTCCTCCAGCCGCCTCCAGGCGTCGAGGTACTTCGTCGGGTTCACTGCGCCGTCGTAGCCGAGGAAGAGGAGCGACACCGGGTGGACCTCGAAGTGGAGGTGGAACGGCGTCGTCGCCGCGTCGCCGGTGTTGCCGACGAAGCCGAGTACATCGCCGGCGTTCACGTGCCCCCCGTCCGCCGCCAGCGCCGTGTACGCAGAGAGGTGCGCGTAGTAGAACTCGTTCCCTTCTTGGTCGCGGAGCCAGAGGCGCCAGCCGCCGATGTCGTTCCAGCCGACCGAGAACACCGTGCCGTCGGCGACGGCGAGGACGGGCGCGCCCAGCGGGGCAAAAATGTCGTCGCCGTGGTGCCAGCCGCCGGACACGTCGCCGCGCGGGGCCCCGAAGGTGTCCCCGTAGGCGGAGGGACCGTAGACCGGGAAGACATAGCGCGAGGCCGTCAGCTTGGGCGTGACGTCCGGAATCGTCGTGCGCACGGGCAGGCTGCTCCGGCGCGTCGTCTCGCCGACGGCCGGAGGCTCTCCTGGAGCGGGAGGGCCGACCTCGGCGCCGGGGAGCGGCGTCGTCGCGGTGCGCGAACGCGGCCTCGGCTTCGGCGTCGGCTTCGGCTTCGGCATCGGAGTCGAGCCGCCTCCGCTCGTTGTCTGGCCCGGAGACGCCGAAGTCGACGTCCCGGGCGACGTCGTCGTCGTCGCGGTGGGTGGCGGGCTGTGCCCGGACGCCTCGGCGAAGCCGATGCGGATCGACGACCCGCGCTCGAAGCCGAGGTGATCCGCGTCGAGGTGAACGACGAGCGCCGTGACCGAGCCCTGCCAGGCCGGCAGGGAGCCCGAGCTCTGGCTCGAGCTCTCGAGCAGGACGCTGAGGCTGCCCCAGTCGCCGAGCGCGAGCTCGAGGCCAGGGGTCGGCTCCGAGATCGACTGCCCGAGCACGATCAGGTTCGTGATCCCGGAGTCGGCCAGGTCGGCGGACGTCCCCGACGCCGTCACCGCCGCCCGGAGCGACGACACGGTGATCTCGCCGCCGAAGAGCGACAGGTCGGTCAGCTCCGTGCGCGCGGAGGCGGTTCCATCGTCCTGGTTCGCGGAAAAGCTGGCGAGCGTCGATCCCGCCGAGACGATCGAGCCGTCGGCCGGGTAGGCGAACGAGCCGCCGCCCTGGGTGCCCGCGAGGCCGCTCCCATCCGGCCCGATCACGGAGATCGCGTAGCCGTCCGCTGAGGTCGGGGGCACGGTCGTCAGAGGCGGAGCGGCCGCCGCACCGCCGCCGACCAGCAGGCAAGCGAGAGCAATGGCGGCTGTGAGGCGCGCCGGCACGCGTGCATTATGGCCGCCCTACGCGGCTGTGCCGCAATCGGCGCAGATGCCGGTCGCCTCGACCGAGTGCGTGCTGATCGTGAAGCCGTGCGCACGGGCTCGCTCGATGAGCCAGAAGTCCAGATCGCAGTCGACGAGCTCGACCACCCGGTGGCAGCGCTCGCAGACCAGATGGTGGTGATGCTCCTCGCTACAGAGTCGGTAGCACGTCTCCCCCGGGTGATGGCTGAGCGCATCGACGGCGCCACACTCGCTGAGCGCCGCGAGCGTCCTGTACACAGTCGCGAGCCCGACGCGTTCGCCGCTGCCGGCGAGGACGGCATGGATCTCCTGGGCGGTCGCGTCGTTTCGCTCGGCAGCGAGGACGCCGAGCACGGCGACGCGCTGGCGCGTCGGCCGGAGGCCAGAGCGCTCGAGGAGGTCGGCGATGTTCGTTTGCGGGGCCGCACTCACGTCGCCTAGGATAGCCGCTGATGAGACTGAGACTCATTCTCATTTCTCTCGCGACTGCCCTGGTAGCCGGCTGCGGCGGCAGCAGCTCGAGCGACCGCGAGATCGTTGCCGCGTTCTATCCCGTTGCGTTCGCGACGCGGCAGCTCGCCCCGCCCGGTACCGAGGTGGTCGATCTGACTCCGCCGGGCGTCGAGCCCCACGACCTCGAGCTGAAGCCGAGCGACGTCTCGAAGGTGAAGTCGGCCCGGCTCGTCCTCCTCCTCGGCCACGGTTTCCAGCCCCAGGTCGAGTCGGCCGCCGGCAACGGAGACCGCGTCGTGCGGCTGCTGGACACAGCCGGGCTGCGCCTACACAACAACGATCCGCACGTATGGCTCGATCCCGTGCGCTACGCGCTCGTTGTCAGACGGATCGCCGCCGCGCTCCACCGCCCCGGCGCCACCGAGCCGCTCCTGGCCCGCCTCCAGCGGCTCGACCGCGAGTACCGACTCGGGCTGCGCCGCTGCGACAGGCAGGAGATCGTCACGAGCCACGAGGCGTTCTCCTACCTCGCGGAGCGGTACGGCCTGAGACAGGTTGCGATCACTGGGATCAGCCCGGAGGCCGAGCCCACGCCGCAGCGGCTCCAGCACGCCGTCGACGTCGTTCGCTCGACCGGTGCGACGACCGTCTTCTTCGAGCAGCTCGTCTCGCCGCGGATCGCCGAAACGGTCGCGCAGGAAACCGGCGCGAAGACGGCCGTGCTCGATCCGATCGAAGGATTGACAGCCGCCGAGCAGCGTGGCGGTGACGACTACTTCACGCTGATGCAACGCAACCTGCACACCCTCCGGGCCGCCCTCGGATGCCACTGACGATCGACCTCGAGCACGTCTCGTTCGCCTATCCGGGCGGCCCGCGTGTCCTCCACGACGTCGACCTGGCGGTCGAGGAGGGAGAGTTCGTCGCGATCGCGGGCCCGAACGGCGGCGGCAAGACGACGCTGCTCCGGATCGCGCTCGGGCTCGAGCGGCCGCAGTCCGGAACCGCACTGCTCTTCGGCGAGCCGGCCGTGCACGCCGGGCGGCGCCGTCGGATCGCCTACCTGGCGCAGCGGTCCCAGCTGGGGATCGAGTCGCCGGTGACCGTGCAGGAGGTCGTCGCGGCCGGGCGAGTGCCACGGATCGGGGTGCTCGGTCGCATGCATCGGGTCGACCGCGCCCGGGTCAGGGACGCGATCGACCGGGTCGGGCTCGAGGGGCTCGCCGGGCGACCGATCGCGACGCTTTCGGGCGGCCAGCAGCAGCGCACGCTGATCGCGAAGGCGCTGGCGGCCGAGCCCACGCTCCTCGTACTCGACGAGCCCACCGCCGGAGTGGACGTCGACGCTCAGGAGGCGCTCGCCGCCCTGCTGGACGAGCTCCACAGCGAGCTCGGCGCCACGGTGCTCCTCGTCTCGCACGAGTTCGGCGCAGTCGAGCGCTACGTCGAGCGGCTCGTCCTCGTCAGGGGCACGATCGTCTTCGACGGCGACGCCCGGGCGCTGCCGGCGACCTGGCACGACCCATCCCATGTCCATCCTTGACGCCGACTTCATGCGCTTCGCATTCGCCGCCGGCGGGATCGTCGGCGCGCTCGCGCCCGCGGTCGGCTTCTTCCTCGTGCAGCGGCGCATGAGCCTGATCGGCGACGGGATCGGCCACGTCGCCTTTGCCGGCGTCGCTGCCGGCTACCTGATCGGGATCTCGCCGGTCGCCACCGGCGTCGCGGCCGCCGTCGCCGGGGCGATCGGCGTCGAGTGGCTTCGTGCCCGTCGGCGGACGGCCGGCGACCAGGCGCTCGCGCTGCTCTTCTACACGGGGATCGCGCTCGGCGTCGTGCTCGTCTCGGCAGCGGGTGCGTTGAATGCAAACCTCTTCACCTTCCTCTTCGGCTCGATCCTGACCGTCACCGGCGGAGACCTGATCCTGGTCGCGATCCTCGGCGCGATCGGGCTCGCCGTCACGGCCGCGCTGTACCGGACGCTCGTCGCGGTCTCTCTCGACGAGGAGGGGGCCCGGGTGAGCGGGCTGCCGGTCGGGCTGGTCAACGTCGTCCTCGCCGCCCTGACCGGAGTGACGATCGCGGCCTCGATGCGGATCGTCGGGATCCTGCTGATCGCCGCGCTGATGGTCTTGCCCGTGATCGCGGCAGGCCGCGTCGCCTGGTCGGTCCGGTCGACCATCCTGATCGCGATCGGAATCGGCTTGGCTTCGGTCGTGATCGGACTGACGGTCTCGTACTACGCCGACCTGGCGCCCGGCGGGACGATCGTGCTCACCGCAGCAGGCGTCTTCGTGGTCGCGAGCACAGCCGCGGCGCTGCGCTAGGTAGCCCGCCTACGTCTCCAGCTGCCTGCGCGCGAACTCGCGGAAGCGCTCGCGCGCGGCTTCGTCCGGCCCGAGGTTCTCTTCGCCCGCGTAGCGCGGGTCGGCCGCGACCTCCTCGGCGACCTTCCGCACCTCGACGGCGACGCGGGCGCGGTGGGCCGCGTCGCGCATCAGCTGCTCGACCCAGGTCTCGCTCCCGTCGTAGGGCTCGAGGTCGTTGTCGACCAGCAGCTGGCCGAGCAACAGCCCGACGCGGATGTAGGCGAACGTCTTGAAGGCGAGCAGCCGGCGCGGCGAGTCGACCAGCGCGCGGATGTCCGGCTCTTCCTCCTCGATCTGGGCAACGATGCTCCCGATCGGCTCGTCGACGAGCGGAATCCAGACGTCCTCGATGCCGGACACGCCCGCAGGCTAGCGCTTGCGCACCCGCCACGCGACCTGCGCGGCGATGACGATCATCAACGCGCCGAACAGGCGGCGAAGCACGTCCTCGGAGACGGCCTCGGCGACCGCGACCCCCGCTTCGACGCCTCCGATCGCCGCGAGCCCGATCACGAGCGCCGGCCGCCAACGCACATTGCCGTACCGCCGCTGTTGCCATGTGCCGGCGGCGACGGTCGGGACGATCGCGAGCAGTGACGTCGCCTCGGCGTGCAGCTGGGTGAGGCCGAGCCCGAGCGTCAGCGTCGGGACGAACAGGATGCCGCCGCCGACACCGAAGAGGCCGGCGAGAAGACCGGCAGCGAACCCGAGCGCGAGGACCAGCACGATCGTCCACATCAGACGAGCAGCTTGATGCCGATCCCGGCGAGCAGGAGGGCAAAGAGGATCGAGAGCGTGCGGTTCGCGAGTCGCTGCTGCAGAGACGCTCCCGCGATCGCTCCCACCGCGGCCGGCAGGCCGACCACCGCCGCGGCACCGGGCTTCAGCTCCCCGTGGAAGCCGTAGGAGATCGTGCCGGCGACCGCGATGATCCCGATCGCCGCGAGCGAGGTCGCCATCGCGGGACGTTGGGGCCAACGGCCGAGCAGCAGCAGGAGCGGTACGACGACAATCCCGCCGCCGACACCGAAGAGCGCACTGAGGAAGCCGGCGACGAGCCCGATCAGGACGAACAGCACGTACGTATTGTCCAGAGGACGGTGGATACGGAGCGGTTACTGGCGCGCCTCGCGGAGCGACCGGGAGAGACAGCGTTACTTCTCGACGTGGACGGGACGCTCGCGCCGATCGTCCCGCGGCCGGAGGACGCGGTCGTCCCCGAGCAGACCCGCGGTCTCCTCGAGCAGCTCGCCGGCCGGTACGCGCTCGTGGCCTGCATCAGCGGTCGTCCGGGCGACGAGGCCGGCGAGATCGTCGGCGTCGAGGGCATCGTCTACGTCGGCGAGCACGGCCTGGAGCTCGACCCGCGCGCGCAGGAGTGGGCTCCGGCGATCGCTGCGTTCGCGGACTCTGTCGCGTGGCCGGCCGAGCGCAAGCGGCTCTCGGTCTCCTTTCACTTCCGCACGGCGAACGACGAGCAGGCGGCCGTCACGGAGCTGCGCCGGGTCGCGGACCGGGCCGCGGCCGCAGGGCTGCGGCCGCGCTGGGGACGCAAGGTGCTCGAGGTGCGCCCGCCGCTCGAGGCGAACAAAGGCACGGCGATCCGGACGCTCCTCGATCAGCGCGGGCTCCGGCGGGCGCTCTACGCCGGCGACGACTCCACCGACCTCGACGCTTTCCGGGGACTGGACGGGCTCGACCTCGCGGTGCGGGTCGCGGTGGTCTCCGAGGAGGGCCCGAGCGATCTCGGAACGGCGGCCGACATCGTCGTCGGCGGCCCGGAGGCGCTCGCCGGCCTGCTCGGCCGGCTCGTCTGATGCACCTCACCGAAGAGGTGCTCGCTCCTATCCGTGCCCGTTACGGCGAGCCGGCCGTGCTGGAGTGGTCGGGTGAGATCAGCAAGCGGGAGTACGGCATCGCCACCTACGACCCGGCGCGGACACACGATGTGACCCTCTTCATCCTCAATGGCCAAACGCCTGTGGCACACGGCGGGGCTTCCCCCGGCCGTGCTGCGACAGGCCCGCGCCTGGCGTTGATTCGCAAGCCGATGTTCCCGGCGGACGTGTGGCGGCCGCCCGGAGGCGGCGTAAAGCCGGGCGAGGACTTCGTCGAGGCGGTCCGCCGCGAGGCGCTCGAGGAGACCGGCCTCGATGTCGAGCTCGAGCGCTACCTCGTCGAGGCGCGCGCCCGCTTCTTCTACGAGCGGCCCCTCGACTGGCGCACGCACGTCTTCCTCGCGCAGACGGAGGACGAGGCGATCGCCCCGCGGGACACCGGGGAGATCGCAGAGGCGCGCTGGGGCACGCTCGAGGAGCTCGCCGGCCCGCTGCGCGAGCGGCTCCTCGCCACCGGTCGTGCATTCTGGCGCTACCGCGTCGCTCTGCACGACGCCGCCCTCGCCGCGCTCCGCGCTGTCCCGCCGTAGGCTGCACCGTCCTGGCCGGCGCGGCGCTCCGGCGGTGATCGTGCGCCCGAGACGCAAGATCCTCCAGGGCTGGGATCGACTCGATCGCGCTCGTGCTGATCCACGCGGGCGTGATCGCCCTACTTCCCGACGTCACGCAGGACCTCCCACGCCTTGCGGACGTCCTGCTCGGTCGTCCGTACGTTGCCGAGCGCGAGTCGGAGGACGTAACGGCCGTTCAGCCTCGTGTGCGAGATGAACAGCTCCCCGCTCGCGTTCACGCGCTCGAGCAGCATCGCGTTCTCGCCGTCCGAACCCTCACGGCGGAAGCAGACGAGCGAGAAGTGACGCGGCGCGCAGAGCTCCCAGCCGGGCTCGTCGCGTACCCAGCCCTCGAACAACTCGGCAAGCCGGATGCCGTCGCGGATGCGCTCCTGCAAGCCCTCCCGTCCGAAACAGCGCAGGATCGCCCAGAGCTTCAGTGACCGGAACCGCCGGCCGAGGACCGGCCCGTACTCGCTGAGGTTGAACGCACCCTCGTCGGTCGTGCGCAGGAACTCGGGGACGAGCGAGAAGGCATCGCGGAACTCGTCCGGCCGGCTCGTCCAGAGGAGCGAGCAGTCCATCGGCGTGAACAGCCACTTGTGCGCGTTGACGACCAGCGAATCCGCGCGCTCCACCCCCTCGAACGCCCAGCGCAGTTCCGGGCAGACCATCGCCGAGCCGGCGTAGGCGGCGTCGACGTGCAGCCAGGCGCCCGCGGCTGCGGCGCGATCGGCGATCGCCGGCACCGGGTCGACCGAGGCAACCGAGGTCGTGCCGACCGTCGCGACGACCGCAGCGGCGTCGTCGAGCTCGAGCGCGTCCGGGCGCATCCGGAACTCGTCGTCCGTGGGCACGCTCCGGAACTCCAGACCGAGCATCCGGGCGGCCTTCTCGGCGGCGGAGTGGGCGTGCTGCGAGGCGACGATGGCCCTGCGTCCCGTGATGTGCCGTGCTGCGATCAGCGCGGCGAGCGTCGACGTCGACGCCGTGTCCTCGATATGGCCGTGCCAGCCGGTGGGGAGGCCCAGCAGCTGAGCGACCCAGTCGCAGACGAGCAGCTCCAGCTCTGTCGAGGCCGGCGCAGTCCGCCAGAGAAAGCCGACGGAGTTCAGCGTGGCGGCGAGGAGCTCGGCGACGATGCCCGGCTCCGCGGCCGAGCCCGAGAAGTACGCGAAGAAGCGCGGGTGCTGCCAGTGCGTGACGCCGGGCAGGAGGATCTCGTCGAGGTCGCGCAGCACGGCGGCAAACGGCTCCGGCCGCTCGGGCGGCGACTGCGGCAGCCGCGCGCGGATCTCGCCGGGCTTCACCTGTGCCAGCACCGGCAGCTCGCGGACGCGCTCGAGGTAGTCGGCCGCCCAGTCGACGGCGGCGTGGCCGTCCTCGCGGAACGTCAAACGCTCGCCTTTACCTTCGACCAGGCCCTGGTGTTCACGATCTGGTCCTTCGTCAGCCACGCCCGGCGCGCCTGGCCGATCCCGAGCGTCGCGTAGTCGAGCGCAGCGGCAGAGTGCGCATCGGTCGAGACGACGATCCGGACGCCGCGCTCCCCGGCCAGCCGCGCGTCCGCATCCCGCAGGTCGAGCCGATCGGGCTGCGAGTTGATCTCCACCGCGGTCCCGGTCTCCACCGCGGCCGCGAAGACCCGATCGAGGTCGACGTCCATCGGCCCGCGCTTGTTGATCTTGCGACCGGTCGGATGGCCGATCACGTCGACGTGTGGGTTCTCCATCGCCGCCAGGATCCGCTCGGTCGGGTTCGTTCCGAACGCGGCGTGGATCGACGCGACCACCCAGTCGAGGCGCGCGAGCGTCTCGTCGGGGACATCGAGTGTCCCGTTCGCACGGATGTTGACCTCGATCCCGTGCAGGAGCCGAAAGGGCTTCAGCTCTGCGCCCAGCGATGCGAGCTCCTCCGCCTGCGCCGCGAGCCTCCCGTTGCGCAGGTAGTGGGAGTGGTCGGTGACTGCGAGGTAGGAGTAGCCCCGCGCCCTTGCCGCCCGCGCCATCTCGTCCATCGTGCTGTTGCCGTCCGCCGACCAGGTCGTGTGCGAGTGGAGATCGCCGCGCAGGTCGCGCTCCTCGACCAGCGTGGGCAGCGCGCCGCGGCGGGCCGCCTCCAGCTCACCGGTCGCCTCGCGGAGCTCGGGCGGGATGAACTGGTAGCCCAACCAGTCGTAGAGCGCCTCCTCGGTCGCGAACGTGCGTAGCTCGCCGCTCTCCACCTGGGCAACGCCGTACTCGGAGATCGACAGGCCGCGTCGCTGGGCCTCCTCGCGCATCGCCACGTTGTGCTCCTTCGAGCCGGTGAAGTGCTGGAGCAGGTTGCCGTAGCAGTCGGGCGGCACGACGCGCAGGTCGAAGCGGAAGCCCTCGTACGAGATCACCGTCGCCTTCGTCCCGCCCTTCGCCTTCACCTCGGCGACCCACTCGTAGCCCGTAAAGGCGTCGATCAGCGCCTGGGCGTCGGTGGCCGTGGCGATGATGTCGAGGTCGCGGAACGTCTCGCGCCGGCGCCGAACGCTGCCCGCCTCGGAGACCTGTTCGGACGCTGGATGGTCACGGAGCGCTTGGACGACCGCCAGCACCGCCGGCAGGCCTTTCCCGAGTAAAGGGCGGGCAGCCGCCTTCGGCTTGGTCTGCTCCTTCAACGCCGCGAGAACGTTCTGCTCGACCTTGGGACCGAGGCCGGTAAGCGTCCGGAGCCGCTCCTGCTCCGCCGCCGCCCTCAGCTCTTCGAGCGTCGAGACCCCGAGCTCCCGCCAGATCCGCCGTGCGGTCTTCGGTCCGAGCCCCGGGAGTCGCATGAACGCGACCACGTCGGCTGGGATCGCCTTGCGGCGCTTGGCGAGCGCCTCGATCTCGCCCTGCTCGACGATCTGGACGATCTTCTCCTCGATCGTCTTGCCGATCCCCTGCAGTTCCTTCGCCTTGCCGTCGAGGGCGAGCTGGGCGATCGAGCCGCCGCTCTCACGCACGCGCTGGGCCGCACGGCGGTAGGCCAGCACCCGGAACGACTCCTGGCCCTCGAGCTCGAGCAGGTCGGCCAGCAGCTCCAGCTGCTCGACGACCACCCCGTTCTGGGGAAGCGTTGCTGCCATTGCCGCGATCATAGGCCGGTGCCCCGGGCCACCGTGTGCCTCCCGACGTACAACGAGCGCGAGAACCTCGGGCCGATGGTCGCCGCCCTGCTCGATCGGCTGGGACCGGACGACCGGATCCTGGTGATCGACGACGGCTCGCCGGACGGGACGGGCGAGCTCGCGGACCGGCTCGCGGCGAAGCACCCGCGCGTCGCAGTGCTGCACCGGCCGGTCAAGGACGGCCTGGGCCCGGCCTATCTCGCCGGGTTCCGGCGAGCGCTCGCCGACCGCTCTGAGCTCGTGCTCGAGATGGACTGTGACTTCTCCCACGACCCGGACGACGTCCCGCGGCTGATCGCTGCTGCCGCCGAAGCCGACCTCGTGCTCGGCTCGCGTTACGTCCGCGGCGGCCAAATCGAGAACTGGGGCCCGCTGCGGCGCCTCGTGTCCCGGGCGGGATCGCTCTACGCGCAGACCCTGCTCTGGGCTTCGGTGCGCGACCTGACCGGAGGATTCAAGTGCTACCGGCGCACGGTGCTCGAGACGATCGACCTCGACGCCGTCTCCGCCCGCGGCTACGCCTTCCAGATCGAGACCACCTACCGGACGCTGAGGGCCGGGTTCCGCGTGTTGGAGGTGCCGATCACCTTCGTCGACAGGCGGGTGGGAACCTCGAAGATGACGCCGGCGATCGCCCTGGAGGCGGTGTGGCGCGTGCCGTACCTAGCCTCGCAGGCGCTCCTCGGCCGTTTAGGCTGAGCCCCATGGTCGAGGTCACCGACGAGAGCTTCGCCGCAGAGGTCCTGGGCGCCGACCGGCCCGTCCTCGTCGACTTCTGGGCGCCGTGGTGCGGCCCTTGCAGGGGCGTCGACAGAGTGCTCGGCGAGCTCGAGGCCGTGCACGGCGAGCGGCTCGCATTCGTGAAGGTGAACATCGACGAGCACCCGGCGCGCGCCGCCGAGCTCGGCGTGCTCTCGGTCCCGACCGTGATCCTCTTCGCGGACGGCTCGCGCCACGAGACAGTCGTCGGCGCGCGGTCGCGCGCGTACTTCGAGCAGACCTTCGCGCGCTGGCTGGGCTAGCCGCGGAAGTGCTCGAAGCCCACTAGCTCGGCCGGCTCGCCGGCAAGCAGCAGCTCGATGCCCGTCCCCTGCACGCAGCGGCCGATCTCGGCAAACCGGCCCGGCTCGGAAACGGCCGCAAGCAGCTCGTAGTCCTCGCCGAAGCCGAGGTCGTCGACCGTCGCGCCCGCGGTGAGCGGGACGCGCTCGAGGTCGATGACGAGCCGACAACTGGATCGCACGGCGATGTGCCCTGCGTCGACCACGATGCCGTCGGAGAGGTCGAGCAGCGCGTGCGCAGTGCGGGCGAGCTCTTTCCCCTCGGAGAGGCGGAGCGGCGGCCTGGCGTACCGGCCTTCGCGGAAGGCTGCGCCCGCGGCGCCGAGCGGTCCGGTGACGACGAGCACGTCGCCCGGCTGTGCCCCACCCCGCCCGGGCACGCGCTTCGAATGCCCGAGCGCCGTGACGCTGAGGACGAGCCGGTCCGATTCCGACGTGTCGCCCCCGAGCACCGGGACGCCGGGCTCACCGAGGCCTTCGTAGAGCGCGACCACGTCGGCGAGCTCCGTCTCGGCGGGTGCCGCCAGCGTGACGATCAGGCCTTCGGGCTCGGCGCCGGATGCGGCCAAATCGCTGAGATTGACCGCAGCGGCCCGGAACCCGAGCTCGCGCCACGGGATCCAGTCGAGCCGGAAATGGACACCCTCGACGAGCGCGTCCTGGGTGACGACGCGGCCGCCGGGGAGCTCGGCCGCATCGTTCTCGATCCGTCGGGCGAGCCCCCGGCGCTCGAGCTCTGCGAGCAGGCCGAGCTCGCCGACGTCAGCGAGACGCGATCCCGAGGACATCGACCGGTCCTTCCCCGGCGCCGATTTCGGTCAGGCCGCGGGCAACTCCGATCGAGGCGACTCGCGCCGCGTCGCGAGCGGCATCGTGGAGCGTCACCCCACGCGCAAGCAGGGCTGCGAGCGTCGCGGAGTGCGTGCAACCGGCGCCGTGGGTGGCGGCGACGTCCTGCCACTCCAACGGAATGTCGACGTGCTCCTCGCCGTCGAAGAGATGGTCGACGTGGTCCGGACCGTGGCCGCCCGTGACGATCACTGCGGGCGCGCCCAGCTCGTGGATTCGCTCCGCGAGCAGGGTCGGGCTCGAGCCTGACCCGTCGGCGAGCGCTTCGGCTTCGGGCCGGTTCGGCGTCACCACCGTCGCAAGTGGAAACAGCCCCCGGACGAGCGCGTCGACCGCGTCCTCCTGCAGCAGCCTCGCACCCGAGCTCGCGACCATCACCGGGTCGACGACGAGCGGAACGGGATGCTCGGCGAGGAACTCCGCGACCGTTTCGATGATCGGCGCCGAGAAGAGCATTCCCGTCTTCGCCGCGTCGACTCCGATGTCGAAGAAGACCGCCTCGAGCTGCGCACGCACGAACTCCGGCGGCACCTCGAGCACGTCGGTCACGCCGACGGTGTTCTGCGCGGTGAGGGCGACGATCGCCGTGGAGCCGTGACAGCCCGCTGCGGCGAACGCCTTCAGGTCCGCCTGGATCCCCGCGCCGCCCCCCGAGTCGGAGCCGGCGATCGTCAGGCAGCGCGCGACGGTCACGCCTGGCATCGTAGGGGGATGGGGACACCGTTCACGCACACGACCTGGCACGTGAAGGCCGGCCGGGAAGACGAGTTCGTCCAGCGCTGGCTGGAGTGGGCGGAGTGGAGCCATCGGCAAGGGCTCCGAGCCCGGGCGCGGCTGCTGCGCGATGTCGAGAACCCGTCGACGTTCATCAGCTTCGGGCCCTGGGAGACGATCGCCGCCGTCCGCACCTGGCGTCGCGAGCCCGGATACCACGAGCGCGTCGTACGGCTGCAGGAGCTCGTCGAGCGCTTCGAGCCGCGCACGCTCGAGGAGGTCGCCGAGACCTGAGCCACGCGGCCGCTACGCTCGTCACATGGCCGTCGAGACTGGGCTCTGGGAGGGACTGCTCGCCGGTGAGGAGCTCGCCTACCTCGGCTGCGAGCGGGCGCGCGAGGCCCGCACCGCGCCCTTCCCCGGGGGGCTCCATCCCGCGCTCCGCGGCGCGCTCGAGAGTAGGGGGGTTCGGAAGCTGTACGAACACCAGGCCGAGGCCTGGGACGCAGCTGCGCGGGGAGAGCACGTCGCCGTCGTCACCGGCACGGCGAGCGGAAAATCGCTCGCCTTCAACCTGCCGGTACTGGACGCTCTCACACGCGAGCCGAAACAGCGGGCGATCTACCTGTACCCGACGAAGGCGCTCGCCCAGGACCAGCTCCGCTCGCTCACCGAGCTGAAGCTCCCGCGCGTACGCGCGGCGATCTACGACGGCGACACCAAGGCGGAACGGCGCTGGCAGATCCGCAAGTGGTCGAACCTCGTCCTCTCGAACCCGGACATGCTCCACGTCGGCGTCCTCCCCCACCACGACCGCTGGGGCGACGTGCTGGCGAACCTTGCCTACGTGGTCGTCGACGAGGCGCACGTCTACCGCGGCGTCTTCGGCTCGCACGTCGGCAACGTCCTCCGCCGGCTGCGCCGACTCGCACGAGTCTACGGCGCCGAGCCGCAGTTCCTGCTCGCCTCGGCGACGATCGCGAACCCCGCCCAGCTCGGGCGCTCACTGGCCGGGGTCGACTTTACCGTCGTCGAGGATGACGCAGCGCCACGTGCCGAGCGGACGGTCGCGCTCTGGAACCCCCCGCTCGTCGACGAGGAGCTCGGCCTGCGCGCGAGCGCCCTCGGCGAAGCGTCGCGGCTGATGGCCCAGCTCGTCGAACGGGGCCTGCGCACGCTGTGCTTTGCGAAGAGCCGCAAGTCGGCGGAGCTGATCCACCGCTTCGCGCTCGACCGGCTCGGCAAGGAGTACCGCGAGCGGCTCTCGCCATACCGCGCCGGCTACACGCCCGCCCAGCGGCGCGAGATCGAGCAGCGCCTCGCAGCGGGGGAGCTGCTCGGCGTCGCCGCAACCGACGCGCTCGAGCTCGGCATCGACATCGGCCTACTCGACTGCGTGATCTCGACGGGCTTCCCCGGCACGGTCGCGAGCCTGCGCCAGCAGTGGGGCCGGGCTGGCCGCCGCGGACACGGCCTCGCCGTGCTCGTCGCGAGCGAGGATGCGCTCGACCAGTACTTCATGCGCGAGCCGGAGACGCTGCTGGAGCGGCGGGTCGAGGCGGCGATTCTCGATCACGGGAACCCGCGCGTCCTCGACGGGCACGTCCTCTCCGCTGCCTTCGAGGCGCCGCTCGACGGCGCCGACCGCGACGTGCTCGGCGACGAGGCCCTGGAACGGGCGGCCGGGCTCCCCGAGCTGAAGCGGACGCCCGCCGGCTTCGTCTGGGCCGGCCGCGACTACCCGGCCGCCCGCGTCCCGCTCCGCTCCACGAGCCCCGATTCGTTCACGGTGATCGACACGACCACCGGCTCCGTGCTCGGC
>JBKPCT010000139.1:0-13314 GCA_046727515.1 Actinomycetota bacterium
ATCTCCCAAGGGCTCGCTCTATAGGCGGTGTGCGTGTAGAGGCCGAGGAAGCGGCACTCGCCCGACACCGCTCCTCGCTCGTCGAACCGCTTGAGGCCGACGTAATCCAGATAGGCGGGCCGGTGAACCGTCGCGCGTGAATTTGCCTTCGTCAGGTTGAGGAGGTTCGGCGCGCGCGCCAGCCGCCGGGCCTCCGGCGACAGCTGCGCGAAGCTGTGAGAAACCGCTTTCCGCTCCGCCTCGCGCAGGATTCCGAGCCCCGACCCCGGTACCGACGAGAGCACATCCTCGCCGTCCCGCGTGTGCAGCTCGTACTCGCGGTAGCCGAGGAAGGTGAAGTGGTCGTCGTCCATCCACCCGAGCAGCGCCTTGGCGTCTGTCAGCTCGTCCGGAGCAACCGGAGGCGGGCGCTCGTCCAGCTGCGCGACGATTGCTCGGGCCCGGTCGCGCATCGCCGGCCAGTCCTCGACCGCCGCCTGCACGTCCGCGAGCACCCGCTGCAGCTCCACCGCAAGCTCGTCGAGTAGCGCCTGCTCGGCCTGCCGGTCGATCTCGACATGGATCAGTGACTCGGCGAGCGCGTCCGTCTCCCACGGCAGCAGCTCGACCAATCGCCCCTCGTCATCGCGCCGGACCTTGACGATGGGATGCACGAACGCGTGGATCGCGCTCCCTCGGCGCGTGAGTGCCATGGCGACCGAGTCCACAAGGAACGGCATGTCGTCCGTGACGATCTCGACGACGCTATGCGCCGACTGCCAGCCGTGCTCCTCGAGGTTCGGCGTGTACGCGTGCACCTTCCGCTCGCCCGGCCGGCGCCTCTGCAGAAAGCGCCAATGCGCAAGGACGGCGCCGTACAGGTCGAAGTCCCCGAGGTCTTCCGGCGCGGCGTCGGCGTAGTACGCGCGGGCGAACCGCTCGAGGTCGTCCGCCTCCGGCCCGGGCACCCGCTCCCGGACGTGCCGGATCGCCTTCTCAAGGAGCGCCGTCTTCGCTTCCTCAGGCTTGACCGTCATTCCGCCCTCGTGAATCGCCGTCGGTGAAGTATGAACCGGCGACCGAGGGTGCCGGCGCGCGTTCGGCGATACTGCACGCGTGCCAGATGCTCAGTCGCAATCGACCGCTCGGCTTGCAGAGCTCGAGCGCGACGAGTGTGTCCAGCTCCTGGCGCTGACGAGGTTCGGCAGGCTAGCGGTGAGTCCGCCGGAATGGCGTGGGCCGCCGGTCATTCGTCCGGTCACGTACGGCTTCGATCGCAGCTCGCAGTCGATCGTGTTCCGTTCGGCACGCGGGTCGAAATTCACGGCACTGTTGCTGTCGGGCGAGGCCGTGTTCGAGATCGACGGGATCGACCCTGCCGCCGAGACCGGCTGGAGCGTGATCGTCCAGGGTCCGATCGAGGAGATCACGAACACGGCCGAGATCCACCGCCTCGAGCGACTCGAGCTGCACCCGTGGGCGCCGGGAGAAAAGCCGCATTGGATCCGCATTCGCGCCAATGTGGTTTCCGGTCGGCGGATCGCGCGGTAAGTTCGAGCGAGCGCGGGCCACCCCCATGGCTAGAGCACCGGACAGTTGACGACGATCCCCGGATTCTTCGTCGTCGCCTCGCCGGCCGCGAGCGCCTTGCGGACGGCAGCCGCCGACGTGAGCTTGCGCGGAGTGGCGGAGCTCTTCCAGGTCACGAGCGTGACCTCCCAGAGCGGCGTGTACCCGCTCTGCCCCGGTACGACGTCGATGATGTTGTACTGGTCGTCGACGCCGTTCGTCACTGACCAGATCGGCGCGAGCTTGTTGCCGGGCTTCAGCTTCACCGGCCCGAAGTCCAGATACTCGATCGTCTGACCGCGGTAGAAGCCCTCGCTCGCCTGTTGCTGGAAGTGCCGGATCGAGTCGCCCATCGCGGGCGCGGCGGCGAGGCCGAGGACGCCGACGAGGCTGAGTGCGAGCAATACCTTCTTCATCGTTCCTCCTCGGGTGTGTGCCCCCGAAGGTAGACGGCGTCTCTTACGCGGCTCTTTCGCGACCCTTACCAGAAAGCGAATTCACGGCTCTGTAAGGGCTCTGGGGGCACAATCCAGGCGTGGCCACCGTTCTCGTCGTCGACGACGAGCCGATCGTCAGGGACGTCGTCGTTCGCTACCTCCGGCGCGAGGGCTACGAGACGCTGGAGGCGGGCGACGGTCTGCGCGCGCAGGAGCTGCTCCACGAGCACGAGCCGAACCTAGTCGTGCTCGATCTGATGCTTCCTGGGATCGACGGGCTCCAGCTGTGCCGTTGGATCCGCGGTCGGTCGGATCTTCCGGTGATCATGCTCACGGCCCGGGCCGAGGAGGCCGACCGCATCGTCGGGCTCGAGCTCGGTGCGGACGACTACGTGACGAAGCCGTTCTCCCCGCGTGAGCTGGCCGCGCGCGTCCGGACGGTGCTCCGCCGCGCGGGGCCGTCTGTCGGCCCGCCCCAACGCATCGTCCACGGCGACCTCGAGCTCAACGCGGCCGCGCGCGAGGTGGCGAAGGCAGGGATGCGGCTTCGGCTGACGGCGAAGGAGTTCGACCTGCTCTGGTTCCTGGCCTCCCACCCGCGCCGAGTCTTCTCGCGTGACCAGCTGATGGAGCGTGTCTGGGGCTACGAGCCGGCGTTCGACACCGGCACCGTGACAGTGCACGTGCGCCGGCTGAGGGCGAAGATCGAGAACGACCCGTCGAAGCCGCGGCACCTCGAGACGGTCTGGGGTGTCGGCTACCGGTTCTGCCCGTGATCGTCTTTGCGCTGATCGTCGCGGGCGCCACCCTGGGCGCGGGAGTCGCGTGCGCCGTCGCACTCAGGCTGCTCCCGACGACGCAGCTGCGCCTGGCCGGGCTCGCGCTCGTCTCGGTCGCGTTGCCGCTGACGGCCGTGGCCGTCTCGGGAACGGTGATGTTCAGTTCCGGCCACGACATGACGCTGCTGTTCGTCGCCGCCGCCTCGTCGTCGGCAGCCGTCTTCGCAGGCCTCCTGGTTGCGCGCTCTATCGCCGCGCCTGTACGACGCCTACGGTCGGCCTCCCAGGAGCTCGCAGCCGGCGATCTCGCCGCGCGCGCCCCGGAGAGCGGGCCGCGAGAGATCGCCCAGCTCGGCGCTGCGTTCAACGAGATGGCCGCCAACCTGGAGCAGCTCTTCGATGTCAGGCGTCAGCTCGTCGCGTGGGCGAGCCACGATCTGCGCACGCCGCTCGCCTCGATGCAGGCGATTCTGGAGGCGCTCGAGGACGGCCTCGTCGAGCCCGAGCAATACCTTTCCTCGCTGCGCGAGCAGGTCCGGGCACTCTCAGCGATCGTCGACGATCTCTTCGAACTGGCCCGCATAGATGCGGGCGTGCTTAGGCTCGAGCTTGCCGAGGCGCGGCTCGACCCGCTCGTCGAGGCTTGTCTGCGGGGACTCGAGCCCGAGGCGCGCGCCCGCCACATCACGCTCGACGCCGACGTGAATGGCTCGCCGCCGGTGCGCTGCGCGCCCGAGAAGGTCGAGCGCGTCCTCTACAACTTGCTCGCCAACGCCCTCCGGCACACCCCCACTGACGGCTCGGTGGCCGTGCGTGTGCGTGCGCTCGCCGACGAAGTCTGTGTGACGGTCGAGGACACCGGGGCGGGGTTCCGGGCCGAGGGCCTGCACGGCTCCGGACTGGGTCTCGCGATTGCGCGCGGCTTCATCGAGCACCAGGGCGGCCGCTTGTGGCACGAGAACCGGCCAGGTGGGGGCGCGAGTATCTCCTTCACGCTGCCCGCAGCCGCCTAGACTCTTCGCGTGACGAAGTACGACCAGCTGATCGACGACCTCCGCCGCGCCGCGCAGCCGGATCGCCCCGCGCCACCCGAGTTCGCGGCCTACCTCGACAAGGTCCGCCGCCACGCCCACAAGGTCACCGACGCCGACGTCCAGGCGCTGAAGGACGCCGGATATTCCGACGACGAGATCTTGGAGCAGACCGTCTCGGCCGCGGTCGCCGCCGGCCTGGAACGGCTCGAGGCCGGGCTGCGGGCCCTCCGATGAGGCTCGCCGCCGTCGACCACGGGCACACCGGCGAGAGCAAGGTGGTGCTCGACCGGATCCGGGAGCAGCGCGGGATGGAGCCGGTCGGCGTCTTGAAGACGCTCTGGTACCGACCCGAGCTCTTCGGTCGCCCCTACTCGGAGGCGCTCGACTCGGCGATGCGCGGGCCGTCCGACTGGAGCGACGGCGAGCGCGAGCTCTTCGCAGCATTCGTCTCGTCGCTGAACCAGTGCCCGTTCTGAACGAACGCCCACGGCGCGGTCGCGGCGTACGCACTCGGTGATGAGATCTGGGAGGCGGTCGAGTCAGACTGGCGGACCGCGCCGATCGACGAGCGGCTCCGCGCGATGCTCGGCTTCATCGAGACGATGACGCTCCGGCCCGAGGGGCTCACGACCGCAGACGCAGACGCCGTCCGTCGGGCCGGCGTCTCCGACCAGGCGATCGTCGATGCGATCCACGTCGCCGCGCTCTTCAACATGATCACGCGGATGGCGGACTCGCTCGCCTGGGACATCCCGCCCTGGGAGACGTTCATGGCGCGCGCCGCGCCGATGCTCGCGGAGGGCTACTCGCTCGACGAAGACTGATTGCGGCTGCCCGTCAGGGGGAACCACCTCTGGATGGCCGCCCGTACGCACAGCGGCGACGGATGGCTCGCGAAGCAGCTGGGGAGGCCATACCGCCTCGTCGTGCTCGTCGCCGCCGCCGGCCTCCTGTCGGCAGGAGCCCTCATCGGCGTCGCCGCGAGCGTCGGCTTCCACGAGGTCTGGCAGAAGCTCGTCTTCCCGCACTGGTACTGGCTGCCGATCGCGCTCGGGGGCGAGGTCTTCGCCTACCTCGGCTACACCCTCGCCTACCGCGAGGTCGCCCGCGCCGAGCGCGGGCCGGAGCTCGACGTCCCGAGCGTTGCCGCACTCGTCGCCACCGGCTTCGGCGCCTTCGTCCAAGGCGGCGGCTTCGCGCTCGACCGCGCCGCTCTGGAGCGCGCGGGGATGTCCGAGCGCCAGGCGCGGGAGCGCGTCCTGGGCCTCGGAACGCTCGAGTACGCGGTGCTCGCACCCGCGACCCTCGCCGCGGCCGCGTACCTGCTCGCCGCCGGAAAGGGCTCCATCGATCCGAGCATTACCTGGTCGTGGGTGATCGGCGTCCCGGTCGGCACCGTGCTCGCCTTGACGGCGCTCCGCTACAAGGACGCCTTTCGCGGCCAGGGCTGGCGGATGCGCGTCTACTCGAGCCTCGCCGCGATCCAGCTCCTCTTCCGGCTCGTCCGGCGGCCGCGCCGCGCCGCCTTTGCGTTTCTCGGAATCGCCGGGTACTGGATCGGCGACATCTTCTGCCTGTGGGCGGCGCTCCACGCGTTCTACGCGCACACGCCGCCGGTCGCGCCGCTGCTCGTCGCCTACGCGACGGGATACTCGCTCACGCGGCGCGCCCTACCGCTCGGAGGTGCCGGAATCGTCGAGGCGCTCCTGCCGTTCGCGCTCGGCTGGGTCGGGATCGCGCGCGCGCCAGCGGTGCTCGCGGTCGGCGGCTACCGGGTGATCAACCTCTGGCTGCCGATGATCCCGGCGCTCGTCGGCATCCCTGCGTTGCGGCGGATCGAGCGCCGCCGCTTCCGCCGGACCGCCCGCGCGGCGGGCTAGCGCGGACCCACTTCTCGGTCCATGATGCGTCTGAACACCGATGCCCCCCTTCGACTGGTACAGCTTCGACCTCGACCGGCTCGCAGCCGAGCTGCGTGAAGACCCGGGCGGCCCGGAGGCAGAGCGGATGATCTGGGCGTTCGAGGAGGCCCTGCGGATCGCGCGCGGGGGCGACGACCTGCTCCCCCACTTCCTCGCCGCGGCCACCTGCCTGCTCGCGCGGGCGGAGGAGACGACGCCCCGCACCGTTCTGGAACGCTTCTTTCGCCGCTCCGCCTCGGACGAATCCTGGCGCGAGCGCTACCTACCCCTCTTCCAGTAGACGCCTCCGGCGGGGCCGGAACCCCGCCGGAGACGACTTCCCGTCAGGACTTGTAACCAGGACCCTCGGGCCCGTAGTACGAGCCGAGCCGGCCGCGGTACGTCTCGTCGCGGTACAGGCTCTCGTCGAACTCGGGACCGTCCTTGATCTGGTCCTTCGTCCGGTTTACGAAGACCTTCTCGTCGTCGTGGTCGACCCGCATGATCACCCCGGCCGGGAGCATGACCTTCTTTCCGAAGATCCACGGCCCCGTGTCGACGATGATGTAGCCGGCGCCGACGTCGTAGCTGGCCTCGTCGACCTTGCCGATGCTGCCGTCGAGCGCCTCGACCTTGTACCCAGTCAGATCGCCGGTCGTCCACGTCTGTTCGCGATACGTCCAGATGTCCATCTCGACCATCCGGCGTCACCCCTTTCATCCTCGAATGTGGTTGACGCCTACCCGACTGGCAAAAGGTTATGTGTCGCAGTACGAAGGATCAGCCGCCGCTGATCGCGGCGATCACGTCTACGCGCGAGCTCGACCCGACCGCAGTATCGAGCCCGGCCCGCTCCTTGTCGACGTAGACGTTGATGTGCGGCCGGAGCGCCGGCCCGGCCTCGATCAGCCGGTCGCGGAAGCCGGGCCAGCGCTCGTCCAGGCGCGCGATCGCCTGGTCGACAGAGACAGCCTCTACCTCGACCCGGCGCGTCAGCTCCGGGAAGAGGGGGAGCAGCGTCGTCGGCAGGTAGACCTCGGCCACTACCGCACTGCCACGTCGATAGACGAGATCCCCGGCAGGTAGCCTGCGATCTCGCCCCAGCTCTCGCCCTCGTCGGCGCTCGCGTAGAGCTGGCCGGTGCTCGTTCCGAAGTAGAGAGCGGGGACGTCCTCGCGGTCGATCGCCATCCCGCGGCGCAAGACGCCGAGGTACGCGTCCTCCTGCGGCAGGCCCTTGTCGAGCCGCTGCCAGCTCGAGCCGGCATCCTGCGTCCGCCAGACCGCCGCGTGGCCCTCGGGCATCGTCCGCCCGTGGCCGGGGTCGAGCGGGATGACGTAGAAGGTGTCGCGGTCGTGCGGGTGGACGGCGGCGGCGAAGCCGAACTCGGTGGGCAGTCCGTCGCTGATCTCGGTCCACGTCAGGCCCTGGTCGTCGCTGCGGTGCATGCCGACGTGGTTCTGTTGGTACATCCGCGTCTCGTCGGTCGGCGACATGACGAGGCAATGAACGCAGTAGCCGACCTCCGGGTTCTCGAGCGGCCAGTCGGCGCGCAGGCCCTTGTTGCGCGGCGCCCAGGTCTCCCCATTGTCGGTCGTCTCGAAGAGGCTGTGACCCTGGACGATCGCCCAGAAGCGCTGCGGGTCGTCCGGATGCTGCATCGTCTGCGAGATGCCGAGGTGGCCGGGCGGCTGGTTCGCCGGGTCGTTCCACTTGTCGCGCCCGGGCTCGCCGTCGAGCGTGCTGAGCAGCGAGAACGTCTGGCCGCCGTCGCGGCTCTCGAAGACGCCGTTTGCCTCCGCGCCGACGAGCAGGCGCCCGTGCCCGGCGCTCAGGCTGGAGATCTTCGAGAGCTTGAGCTCGGAGTCGTCGCCGTAGGTCAGGCCCTCGCTCGAGTGCTCCCAGGTCTCGCCGAGGTCGGCGCTCCGCCACACGGCGGATCCGTGCCACTCGCTCCCTGCGGCGGCGTAGATCGTGCCCGAGTCCTCGTCGAGCACGGCGTGATAGATCGGCCAGCTTTCGCAGTACGGCCCGCGCACGTTCCAGTCCTTGCGGTTCTCGCTCTCGAGGACGAACAACCCCTTGCGCGTGGCGGCGAGCACGATCGTCTGCGGCAATTCCCTCACCTCCGGTCGTGTGGTTGGCTCACTCTCGCAGATCAGACTCCGGCCGTGCCGCATACTCATCGGTCAGCCGACGTGGATTCTCACCCGCTCGCCGCGCCGCTTACCGTCACCCGGACGTCGCCGGACGTGAACGGAGCTGGGTCGGCCTTCCACGTTGCGGCGATCCTCTTCTTGGTCGGGTCGAACCGGGTGACGGTGCACCTCGCCGTGGGTGGAGGCGAACACGCCGCCGTCGGCAGTCTCATAGATCCTCGTCCAAGTAGTATGTAATCGCAGTAATATATGACGAGTTCGTAGTTAATGGCGAAGCACGACACCCGCGGACGCAACGTCCTCTTTCGGCTCTACATCCTGGGCCAGTTGACGAACGACCTGTTCGACTCGGCGATGACGCGCCGCAAGCTCAATCCCAACGACTTCGCTCTGCAGAGCGCGATCCGCGCCTACCAGCCGGTGACGCCGACCCAGCTCTCGGCGCTGCTCGGAACGCCGCCGACGACGCTCTCGTCGCAGCTCGCCCGCCTCGAGCGGCGGAAGCAGATCAGGCGCCGCCGCAATCCGGCAGACGGGCGCTCGAGCCTGATCGAGCTGACCAAGGCGGGCGAGAAGAACGTGATCGCGGCGATGCCGGCGCTGCGGGGTGCGGTCGCGCTGGTCGCCGAGCATCTCGACTACTCGCTCGAGGAACTGGATCTCGCGCTCGATCGGCTGGAGGACGCGCTGCGCGCCGCGGTGTCGCGTCCGGACGCAGGGGTCCGACCGCGCACGCGCCGGCTCACTCACTGAGGGTCTTTGACAGGATCGCCGGGGTCTGCGCCCGCCTGGCCCGCCTCGAGCAGCAATCGACCAAGGAACAAAACAAGGAGGGCTCATGAACACGACTGCAATCGCCCCCTACGAGTTCACCCTGGCGTGGACGCTCGCCGCCCTCCCGCAGACGTCTTCCGGGCCTGGACGGACCCCGACCGCCTCGGCTGGTTCTACAACGACAAGCAGCCCATCCCGAGCGAGCCGATCGAGCTCGACCGGCGAGTCGGCGGCGTCTGGCGGCAACTGATTGTCGTCGACGAGGAGACGTCCTACGTCATCGGCGGCGTCTACCGCGAGATCGTCCCCGACGAGACGCTCGTGTTCTCGTGGGGGCGCCGTCGACGGCTGGCCCGAGCTCGACCCGGAGCGGCTCGACGAAACTCGATTCACCGCCGGAGGAGCGCGACGGCCTGGGCGGCGAGGCCTTCCCCACGGCCCGTGAAGCCGAGGTGGTCGGTCGTCGTCGCGCGGACGGCGATCCGCTCCTCCTCGACGGCAAGCGCCTGCGCGAGCGCGGCCCGCATCTCGTCACGTAGCGGTGCAAGGCGCGGCTCCTGGCCGATGAAGATGCAGTCGGCGTTGGCGAGCTCCCAGCCGGTCTCGCGGACCCGGGTGTACGCCTGCTCGAGCAGGACGAGCGAGGAGATGCCCGGCGGCGTCCGGCCCGCGTCGGAGGGGAAGAGCGAGCCGATGTCACCCAGGTTCGCGGCGCCGAGGAGCGCGTCGATCAGCGCGTGAGTGATCACGTCCCCGTCGGAGTGACCGGCGAGCCCCTTCGCACTCTCGACTCGAACACCGCCGAGGACGAGCGGCACGCCGTCCTCGAGCGCGTGCGCGTCGAAGCCGCCCCCGACGCGGTATTCCGACCGGCTCTCCGCTCGGCTCACCGCCCCACAGCCCCGCCCTGGGTGGGGATTCGGGAGCTCCACCCGCCACCCGAGATCGATCGTACCGGCGCACGACGCACGTGTCCGTGACCGGCTCGTGCCGGTTTCGCAACGATCTGCGAGCAGACGGTGAGCCTCATCCGACGGGACAGCCTCATCCCAATGGTTCTTGCCGCCCCCGGCGGCCCTGGAACACCGTCACGGTGTCGTAGCCTGCCGCCCGCGCATGCTCGAGGGCTCGGTCGAAGTCGCGGCCGACGTTGGCGGGAACGTGGGCGTCCGACGCGAGCGTGATCGGCGGGTGCGCGGCGAGCATCGGCAGATCGGGGTAGACCTCGCCGACCGGCTTGTACAGCCCTGCGGTCGAGATCTCGAGCGCGACAGCGTCGAGGGGCGGGTACTCGATCCGCTCCGGCCGCTGCCCGAAGAACTTCGCCAGGTCGGGGTGCGCCAGCACGTCGACGTGCCCCGAGGCGGCGAGCTCGGCGAGCGCCGCGAGGTAGCGCGCCCAGGCTTCCTCGACCGACCTCTGCGCCCAGATCCCCGGGGCCTGGTCGATCGCAAGGCCGTCGATCCAGTGGACGGAGCCGAGCAGGTAGTCCCAGGGGTACGGCTCGAGCGTCGCCGCGAGCACGTCCTGCCGCTCGCCCACGTAGTCGACCTCCAGCCCGAGCTTCACCGGCAGTCCCTGCCGCTTCGCCTCGACCACGGCGCCCACGTAGGTGTCGAGGTCGTAGACGCATCGTTCCGTCTGGTAGGGAAGCGACCAAACCGGCCGCGTCTGGGCGAAGTAGTAGACGTGCTCGGTGAAGCCGATCTCGTCCACCCCACGCTCGGCCGCGACCTGAACGAACCGCTCGACGGACTCGACTGAGTGGCTGATCCGCTCCTCCGGATCCCGGAGATGCATGTGGTAGTCGATGATCACCGCAGGTCGGAGACGAGCCAGCTCTCGACGAGCGCGAGATCCTCCGGTGTCGTCACCTTGAGGAGCCGCCGATCGCCCTCGACGACGAGGACGCGGCCCCCACGTGCCTCGACCAGAGACGCACAGTCCGATGCCGCAGCAACGTCCCCCGCGGCCGCCTCGCGCAGCACGCGCCCGACGAACGCCTGTGGCGTCTGGACAGCGACGAGCTCGCCGCGCGAGAGCGTCTCGACGACCGCGCCGTCGGCCGCGACCCGCTTCACCGTGTCGACCACCGAGAGTCCCGGGACGGCGCCGTCCCAACCCTGGCCCAGCGGGGTCACGACCCGCTCGATCACGCCGTCGGCCACCAACGGGCGCGCGGCGTCGTGCACGATCACCACCGCCGCGTCCTCGCCGACCTCACCCACGCCGATGCGGACCGACTCGCCGCGCGTCTCACCCCCGGCCACAGACGCCACGACCTTGGCGCAGCCGAGCTCCTCGGCGAGCAGGATCACCGGCTCCTCCCAGCCCGGCGGCGCGACGACGACGATCGACTCGATCCAGCCCGACGCCTCCAGCCGCTCCAGGCTCTCGGCCAGGAGCGGCCGGCCCCTCAGGGCCGCGAATGCTTTCGGTCGGTCCAGGTCGGGACGTGCCGCCGGGCTTTGCCCGGCGGCACTGTCGGAAAATCGGCCGAGCCGCTCGCCGCGGCCGGCGGCGGCGAGCACGGCCCAGACGGACACTGTTGACGGGGCGAAGCGCTAGGCGCTCGCGCCCGCGGCGACCTTCGTCGTCTTCTTCTTGCCGTTCGCGACGGTGGCGAGAACCTCGTCGAGCCAGACCCCGGCCTCTGCCTCGTCCATCGCCTTCGCGTACATCAGCTCGCTCGCGAGGATCTTCTTGGCCTTGACGAACATCTGCTTCTCGCCCGTGGAGAGACCCTTCTCGTGGTCGCGCAGGGATAGGTTCCGCACGACCTCGGCCAGCTCGAAGATGTCGCCGGTCTTCATCTTGTCGCGGTTGTGCTTGAACCTGCGGTTCCAGTTCTTCGGCATCACGGTGCCCGAGCCCTGGAGAGCCTTGAGGACTTTTTCGACCATCTGCTCGTCGATCACGCAGCGCAGTCCGACCTTCTCCGCGTTTTCGCACGGTACGTTCACGGTCATGTCGTTGTGGAGGATCTTGATCGTCAGGTACTCCCTTTTCTGACCCAAGATCTCGCGCTGCTCCTTCTTTACGACCGTGCCTGCCCCGTGGTGTGGATACACCACCTTGTCGCCGACCTTGAACAACCCACTCCCCTTTCGAGCCTGTAGTCGCCAGAACGCCGGCGGTGAGATCGCCGCCGGCGAAGAGTTGTAAGTGTAGCGGATTTGGCTCAAAAGTGCGAAATTACCAGGGATTTTAACCGCCTGCTAACACAAAATCCCTGCTCAGCGGCCCTACTCGGGAGGGTCGCCGACGCCCAGGCGCACCGCGTCGCGCACCGTCTCGGCCTCGGTGAGCGCGACCTTAGCCCGTGCCGGCGTGCCCGCCGGCACGAGCACGGCTCGGAACCCGAGTTTCGCGCATTCCTCGAGTCGCCGCTCCGACTGGGTCGCGGCGCGCAGGCGGCCGGTGAGGCCGAGCTCCCCGAAGGCGGCGAGGCCCTCACTGACCGCTGCGCCGCGCGCTGCCGAGGCGATCGCGAGCGCAACGGCGAGGTCGGCGCCCGGCTCGTCGATGCGAACGCCCCCGGCGACGTTGACGAAGACGTCGGCCGTGCCGAGCGGCAGGCGCGCGTGCCGGGCAAGGACGGCGACGATCATCGCGAGGCGCTTCGGGTCGACGCCGGTCGCGACGCGCCGCGGCATCGCCAGGTCGGTCGGGGCGACCAGCGCCTGGATCTCGAGCAGGATCGGCCGCGTGCCCTCGAGCGCGCAGGCGACGGCTGCGCCGACCTCCCCCGCCTCGCTGCGCCCGAAGAGCTCCGACGGGTCCGGGACGCCGACCAGCCCGGCGCCTGTCATCTCGAAGACGCCGAGCTCGTTCGTCGAGCCGAAACGGTTCTTCGCCGCGCGCAGGATCCGGTGGGCGCGGTAGCGGTCGCCCTCGAACTGGAGCACGCAGTCGACGAGGTGCTCGAGGACACGCGGGCCGGCGACCGTGCCGTCCTTCGTCACGTGGCCGACGAGGAAGACTGCGACGCCGTTCTCCTTCGCCACGCGGAGCAGCCGCGCCGCCGCCTCGCGCACCTGCGCGACCGAGCCCGGCGCGGAGCCGAGCTCCGCCGCGTAGAGGGTCTGCACGGAGTCGATCACGCAGACTTCGGGGCGCTCGCGCTCGAGCGTCGCGCAGACCGCCTCGAGCTCCGTCTCGGCGAGGACCTCGACAGACGGTGCGCCGCCGAGCCGCGCTGCGCGGAGCTGTACCTGTGCCGGCGACTCCTCGCCTGTGACGAGCAGCACGCGCCGGTCGGCGCTGATCGCGCGGAGCGCCATCAGCAGCAGCGTCGACTTCCCCACGCCGGGCTCGCCGCCGACCAGCACGAGCGAGGCGGGGACGAGCCCGCCGCCGAGGACGCGATCGAGCTCCGGCACCCCGGTCGGGATCCGCTCGGCCTCCGCGATCTCGACGTCGACCAGACGGAGCAGGGGACGTGCGGCTGTCACCGCGGCGCGCTGGTCGTCGCGCCGTTCCTCGACGAGCGTCCCGAACTCGCCGCAGCCCGGACACTTGCCGAACCAACGGCCGGACGAGTACCCGCATTCGGGGCAGGAGAAGACGGACGCCGCGGCCTTGGCCACGGCGCCAGTCTACGGGGCGGTCCTGATGCTCTTCGTTCCGTCTCTGTGACTTGAACGGCACAACCAGGGACAGTCTCCGAGTCGCCTGCCCTG
>JBKPCT010000140.1:0-10708 GCA_046727515.1 Actinomycetota bacterium
GAGCGGGCTTGGTGAGTTGGCGCTCACGCGTTTGCGGCGGGAGCGGATCGGCTTCGTCTTCCAGGCGTTCAACCTCTTGCCGGCCCTGACGGTGGAGCAGAACGTCGCGCTGCCGTTGCGCCTTGCCGGGCGCAGACCGAAGCGGGCCGAGGTGAGATCGGTGCTCGAGCGGGTCGGACTCGCTGGACGGCGTCGTCATCGGCCCGCGGAGCTGTCCGGCGGCGAGCAGCAGCGGGTGGCGATTGCGCGGGCGCTGATCACTCGTCCGGCCGTGATCTTCGCGGACGAGCCGACCGGCGCGTTGGACACCGGGACCGCTCAGGAGATCCTGCGCCAGTTGCGGCAGGCCGAAGAGACGGAAGGCCAGACCGTCGTCGTCGTCACGCACGACCCGGTTGTCGCCTCGCATGCCGAGCGCGTCGTCTTTCTCGTCGACGGGCGCCTGGCGGGCGAGCTTCGCCGGCCGAGCGCGGCAGCGGTGGCCGAGCGGATGGCCCGCCTCGGCGCCTGGGCCGACCCGACCGGGGGGCGACATCCTGTCGCGAGCGAGTGATGCTGCGCGTGGCGTTTCAGACGCTGCGCTTCCGCAAGGGTGGTTTCGCTGCGTCGTTCGTTGTCCTCATGCTCGGCGCCACGGTGGTGATCGCTTGCGGCGGATTGATGGAGTCGGGCATCCGGAACACGGTGCCGCCGAAGCGATTTGCCGTCCCGCCGCTCGTGGTGACCGGTAGCCAGAGCTATCGCGACGAGACGCTCCCGGAGCGGAGAAGGCTCGACTCCAACCTGGCCGCGAGACTTCGGACGGTTCCCGGCATCGCGAGAGTCGTTCCAGATGTCTCCTTCCCGGTCGCCATCGTTCGCGATCACCGCCCGATCGCGATCGGGGCACAGCCGGCCGGGCATGGCTGGATCTCGGCGCAACTCACCCCATTTCGTCTCCGAAAGGGCCGCGGTCCGCAGGGGCCGCGGGAGGTGGTGGTCGATACGGCGCTCGCCGCCCGCACCGGGATACGGGTGGGGGATCGGCTCGAGCTCGCGATCCGAGGACTCGTCGAGCGGTTCGGTGTCGTCGGGATCGCTTCCGGCGCCTCCGGCGCACCGAGCTCGGTCTTCTTCTTCGGCCCCGCGACCCCCCGGCTGCTCGGGAAGGTGGGAGCGGTCGACAGCATCGGGATCTTCGCGACCCGCAGGGTCGATCTCGGCCGGCTGCAACGGCGCATCGAGGATGCGTTGCCGGCAGGAACGAGGGCGCTCCGCGACGACAAGCGCGGGCTGGCCGAGTACCCCGGGGCGCAGGCTCAGGCCGCGGACCTGGTCGCCCTGTCGGGCGTGTTCGGCGGTCTGGCGGTGATGGTCGCCGTCTTCGTCGTCGCCAGCACGCTCGGTCTCTCGCTCCAGCTGCGTCGGCGTGAGCTGGCGCTGCTTCGAGCGATCGGGGCGACACCCAGGCAGCTGCGCCGCATGGTTCGCGCCGAGGCGATTCTCATCGCGTTGCCGGCAACAGCGCTTGGCTACCTGCTCAGCGCGCGCCTCGGCCACCGGCTGCTGGGCCAATTCGCCGCAAGCGGGGTCGTCTCACCGGCCCTGCGCTACGAGCACGGTTGGATCCCGACGGTCAGCGGCGCTGCAGTCGGTGTGGTCACCGCTGTCGGGGCCGCTGTCATCGCCGCCCGCGGTTCGACGCGTGTGCGGCCGGTGGAAGCGCTCGCCGAGGCGTCGCTCGAGCAGCGCTGGCTCAGCCCGCTTCGCCTTCTCTTCGCCCTGGTCTGCCTCGCCGGCGGTCTGGCGCTGGCGATCGTCACCGCCCTCGTGCTGTCGGGGCCGGTCGCGGCCAGCACCGCTGCGCCCTCGGCGATGCTCTGGGCGGCCGGGCTGGCGCTGCTCGGCCCGGGCATCGCCAGGGTGCTCACGATCGTCTTCACCTGGCCCATCCGAACGCTCTCCGGGCTCACCGGTCAGCTCGCGATGCTCAACACACGCGCGAATCGAATCCGCACCGCGGGTGCGCTCACGCCCGTCATGCTCGCTACCGGGCTCGCGACGGCGTTGCTGTACATGCAAACCTCGCAAACGAGCGCCGCCGTGCACGCCTACACGAACAACCTGCGCGCCGACCTCGTGCTCAGCTCCTCGCTGGGCGGCCTTCCGCTCGAGCTCGCCCGGGTCGTCCGCCGGCAGCCCGGCGTCGCCGGCGCCTCGGCCCTCGTGACCAGCACCGGCTTCTTCGAACAGCCGGGCGAGAGTGCGGCAAGCGTGCCCCTGCAAGGCGTCGATGCCGAGGGCGCCGCCGAGACGACCGCCTTCGAGCTCACCGCCGGAACCCTGGTGCGTCTCCGTGGCAGGACTGTCGCGTTGGCGGCCGGGGACGCTCGACCAGGACGAAGGTTGGGAGAAACCGTTCAGATGCGGCTCGGCGACGGCGCTGTCAAAGGGCTCGAGGTCGTCGCCCTATTCGCCGCCAGACGCGGCTACGAGAGCGCCCTCGTGCCGGCGCGGCTGCTCGCCCCGCACACGACCAACGGGCTTGCTGATCAGATCCTCGTCCGAGCGACGCCCGGCGCCGACCAGCGGCGCCTACGCGCCCGACTCGCCCGTCTCTCAGGCCGATACCCAGGACTCCGGATCGCCGACCGCACCCAAGCGACAGCCGACTACACCAGCAATCAGCAGATCAGCGCCTGGGTCAACTACCTGCTCGTCGCCGTGATCGTCGGCTACACGGTCATCTCCCTCGTCAATGCGCTCGTGATCGCGACCGCTGCGCGCCGCCGCGAATTCGCGTTGCAGCGGCTGATCGGATCCACCCGCGCCCAGATCGTCCGGATGATGACCCTCGAGGGCCTGTTCGTCGCCGCCGCCGGCACCGCGCTCGGCACCCTGATCGCGGCGGCCACGCTCATTCCTTTCAACATCGCCTTGAAAGGAGCGCCGACCCCCGCGGGCCCGACCTGGATCTACATCACCGTCGTCGTGGCAGCCACCGTGTTGACGTTGTTCGCCACGCTACTACCGACCGCGCTCGCGTTGCGGGCGCAGCCTAGGGAGGCAGCGGCCGTTCTTGCGTAATCTCGCGTTCGTCCACGGGCCGAACCCGCGCATCACGCCTGTCGGGGAGACGCGCACACGCGTCGCCGACTCGCTCGCCGCACACACACGTCGACCAAAGGCAGCCGAACGAAGTGACGTAACCGATGCGTTCTCGGCGGCCCCTCAGGCGTCAGACGGCATGTGCTCCGCGCCGGCGCGTGTCACCGCTCGTCGCGGCGCGCCCGGACAGCCGGTGCTTCGGATCCAGCGTGACCCGCACGACCTGTTCTTGATCGCCCCGCAGCAACCGGATCGTGAGCCCCCGGCCCGCCTCCTCGATCGCGGCGTACAGCGACGAGCTGGAGCGCAGCTCGCGGCCGTCTGCCTCGATCAGCACATCGGCGTGTGCGATCCCTGCCGCCTCGGCGAGTGAGCCCGGCTCGACCGCGCGGACGAGCAGGCCGGCCACCCGCGGCAGCCCCACCGATTCGCGCATTTCGATCGTCACGTGCGACGGGACGAGGAGCAACCCGAGTTCCCCGCCGCCGGGCTCGGCCACCGAGCCCTCGAACTCGACCAGCAGCTTCCGCAGAAGGTGGCCCAGCAGCCTCTGCTCGTCACCCGTCAGCGCTGACAAGAGCCGGGCCTCGTTGGCCAGATGGGCTGGCACGACGCGCTCGAAGAGCTCGCGCCCCTTTGGCGTCAACGCGACGAGGACGCTCCGTCGTGTCTCGGGGTCGCGGACCCGGCTGACCAGCCCGTCCTCGAGCAGGCGGTCGATGCGGACGCTGACCGTGCCGGGCGTGAGCCCGAGCTCGTCGGCGAGCCGTCGTTGTGACACACCGGCCGAGTCGCCTCCCAGGCGGGCAAGGGTCACCAGCACGGCGAAGCTCGGTGTCGTGAGACCGAAGTTTGTGAACACGGCGGCCAGCTGTGCGTCGATGAAATCGCGGACCCGGCCCAGTCGGCTGACAACGGCCACCGGCGTCATGTCGAGGTCGGGACGCTGCGCGGCCCACGACTCGAGCAACGCGTCGACAGAGTCGTGCGGGGTGCACTCGTGGTCAGGACGGCGTTCGCGCTTCGGCACAGTCCAAGGTTAGTAGGTCGCAAGTCATTGATTTCAAACATTAGATATGAACTTTGATACTCTCCGGAACTGGGCGCCACGTAGCGCCAGGCTGCCGGCGCTGAGCTTCTCGAGGATGGGCGACGCTTCATGGACCTGCCCAACTCGCCGATGTGACTCGGCGAGGAACACGTCGTGATCGGGTCATAGCGCCGACGCGCCCGTCGGTACCAGAGCGTTCTCTTGCTAGTGTACTTCCACAATCTTTGATCTCAAACATTCTGGACAGCCTCGCATAGGGATCCTGGGCTCAGGCCGTATCGGCTCCAACATCGGAGAGCGGCTGGCGAGCGCAGGGCACGCGGTTGTCTTCAGCGGCTCCAGGAATCCCGGGAAGCTTCAGGCGCTGGCCGCGAGCTCGCCGGGAGCGACCGCCGCGTCTCCGCCGGAAGCCGTTGCGAGCAGCGAGGTGATCGTGTTCGCGGTTCCGTGGACGCAGATCGACGACGTCTTGAGTCAGGCCGGGCCGCTCGCCGGGCGGATCGTCATCGACACGACCAACCAGTTCGGCAGCCGAGGGATCGAGACCCTCGACGGGACGAGCGCGCTCGAGACGAACGCCCGCCGGATGCCCGGCGCTCGAGTTGCGAAAGCCTTCAACACATACACGTCCGGCTTTCAGCGCGACGTGGCCGACGGCCGCGTCGCCGGTCCAGTCGCGATGTTCTACTCGAGCTTCGACGAAGCTGCCGCGGACACGACAGCGACGCTTGTCGCCGACTGCGGCTTCGTTCCCGTGCGGCTCGACCCGACTTTCATCAAGCTGATGGAAGCGCCCAGGCGTCCTGGCGCCGTGTACGGGGAGGCCTACCGTCCCGAGGACGCCCGGCGGATCGCGGCGGCCGCGGCGGACGATCCCGGGCTTGCCGAGCAGCTTGCCGACGAGCTCAAGCTCGTCGATTGACGAGCAGCCACGCGCGAGCCAGATGTGGAGGTGCGCTGACCGCGCCGTGGCTATCGTGGCAGGTCGCCTTCTGTGATGGTTCGACGTGAGCTATTTGCGGATCTGGACAACGCGGCTCGACCTGAGTCGCCTCGACGAGTACGAGCGGTTCGTCGAAGAGCGATCAACTCCGATGTTCCGGGCGCAGCGTGGGTTCCGCGGCGTCCTCTACACGCGCCGGCGAGACGTGGTCGCCGTTGTCAGTTTCTGGGAAGATGAGGCGGCCGTTGATGCCCTCGAGACGTCTGCGACCTATCGCCATGCGGTGGGAGCCATCAGCGAAGCGGGCTTCCTGATCGGCGAGTCTGTCGTCCAGGTTTACGAAATCCAGGCGGGCTTCCTCGATGAAGGCTTGCCTGACGTCGGCCGCTAATCGAGCAACTAGGCCGGCGTCGGCTCGCCGGATAGATCCGCTCCACGTAGTCGATGATCATCCGTGCCGTGCTGAAGCCGGAGCGGGGGCCATCGGCTGAGCCAGGCTACGCCCCGGCGGGCGACCCACGTGGCGGTCTCTCTCCCTGGCCACCTCCGGGTGCCCGGGCAAGGCCTCGCCAGGGATAGAAGCCCTGTAGCACTAGTTCCCAGCACGAAGGAGATCACAGCATGGAAGACATGAACCATACGATGAAGGCCGTCAGCCAGGACAAACTCGGCGGACCGGAAGTCCTCGAGCTCATCACCATCCCCAGGCCCGAGCCCGGCGTGAGCGAGATCCTGATTCGTGTGCACGCGGCGGGCGTCAATCCGATCGACGGGGCGCAACGGCAGACAGGAGCATTTGTCGGCGAGCCCCCGTTCGTGCTCGGCTGGGACGTCTCGGGCACCGTGGAGGCCGTCGGCCCGGGCGTCACCCTCTACGGGCCCGGTGACGACGTGTTCGGCCTCCTGCCCTTCCCGCAGGGACATGGCGCGTACGCCGAGTACGTCATCGGTCCGACCCGGGCCTTCGTCCCGAAGCCGGATCGCCTGGACCATGTCGAGGCTGCGGCCATCCCGATGGTCGGGCTGACCGCCTGGCAGGCGCTGGTGGATACTGCCGGCGTCGGCAAGGGGAGCCGCGTTCTGATCGATGCTGGGGCCGGCGGAATCGGGCACCTCGCCGTACAGATCGCCAAGGCGCGGGGCGCGCACGTGACCGCGCTGGTGTCGGCCGCGAACCTCGACTTCGTGCGCTCGCTGGGCGCCGACGAAGCGATCGACTACAACGCCACGGACTTCACGGAGGCCGTCCGCGACCAGGACATCGTCCTGGACATCGTCGGCGGCGACTACCCCGCCAGAGCCCTCGGCGTCCTCAAGCGAGGCGGCATTCTGGTGTCCACGCAGCCATCGAGCCTCCCGCCGCTCGCAGAAACCGCGACCGAGCGCGGCATCCGCCTTGCCGGCATCATCGTCGAAGCAGACGAGGTCGGCATGTCAGCATTGGCCGACCTGGCCGCCGCGGGCAAGCTCGTTCCGACCGTTGCCGCGACCTTTCCTCTGGAGGAAGCTCGCGCCGCGTCAGCAATGGCCGACGTGGCCGCCAGCGACGGGCGCTTCCCCCTGGAGGAAGGCGGCGCCGCCGAGTCCGGCAACCATGGGCCAGGCAAGGTTGTCCTCACGATGGTATGAGCGGCTCGTGGGCGGACAGGGAGCGCGCGGGGCTCCGGCTCCGGCCGTGTGGACGGTCGAGTGGCCGGCGGCGGCGGGACAAAGGCGACTACGTTCCAAGGAGGTTCGTGTAACCGTTGATCAGACTGTGCGCGGCTGGAGTTCACTTGCCCTGGTTGCCGTCTCGACGATCGTAGTCGCGCCGGGAGCTGGCGCAGGTCTCCGTGCGGCTCGGGCCGGCCTCCCTCGGTCCGTAGGGTTCGCGACGGCCGCGCCGGCCGTCGCCGCGAAGGTCACGTGCGCCGTCGGCGTGCCGCCGAGCCGGTATGTGCTCTACTGCGCCTCCCCGGGCATCACGAAAGGAGCGTACGACCGCCGCGGCGTTGTTCGGCTCAGGCCACGCGGACGGGTGCAGGTCGTCTCCGCGGGAAGCGACCTGCTGAACGCCATCGACGGGAACGCAGACCAGGCGGCGCCGCGACCGGTGCTCGCCGCAGGTGGCAACTGGAGGCGATCCGGATACAGCTGCACGCGTCGGCGTGAAACCGTGAGGTGCCATCGGGGGAGCCGCGGCTTCACAGTCTCGCCTCGACGACTCACGACTTTCTGACACAGCTAGCAGCGCCTTCCGAACCCGAGCGAGCGGGGGCGAACGCCCTAGCCGGCTCGACAAGCTGGCGTCGCTGGTTCGAGCCCGAGCGTCAGGCGGTAGCCGCGAGGCTGGGCGCCACGCGGGTCGCTACCGCGCAGGGGCGTGATGCCGTCGATGGATGCTGTTGCCCGCAGGTGGTCAGATGCTCGGCGAGATAGGCCGCGTCAGCTCCGACACCGCCGATGAAATGGGAAGCGCGGCGACGCTGGAAGCGTAAGCCGAGGACGTACAGCCCGGGGACTGCTGTGACCCCGTACCTGTGTTCGATCTCACCGGCGCCGTCGAGCACAGGTGCGTGCAGCCACGAGTAGGTCCGCCGGTACCCGGTCGCCCAGATGACGGTCGTGATTCGTTCGCTGCCAAGGTCCAGGGCGTATGGCGGGGCGGGCAGAGCAGTGGGCGGTACCGGCTCCCTCGCTGGTGCACATGACGCCCCGTCCGGCTGCAAGTCGATGTGGTCGTCGATCCGCTCGAGCAGGCGGTGCATGCGCAAGTCCGAGTCGGCGATGTCGATTTCGAGGTTGTCCGAGAACCGGGCGGTGGCACCGTTCCAGCCCTCCAGCCGCCCGGTAACGGTGATGCCGAGCGCGTTGAGACGGCTGAGGTCGAGATTTTCGCCGCCCTTGCGGCCGCTGAGGCCGAAGCTCAGCGCGCGCCTCGCCGCGTCGCGGTCCGGCATTTCGTCGATCGTCTGCTCGAGATCGCCGAGGCGTTCGATCCAGTGCCAGATGTCCTTGCCGCGATATCGACGGACCATCCGGGCATGACGTCCGGCTGCAATCACCACCCGGCGCCCTGAACGGCGCAGTTCGCTCGCGATCTGCTGGCCGCTCGCGCCGGCGCCCACGACGAGTACTCCGCCCGATGGCAGCTGCCCAGGCGTGCGGTACCGGTTCGCATCGACCTGAACCAGCCATGGCGGAGCGCTCATTGCCTGGGGCGGCCGGTTCACCGTGTCGCAGTCGCCGGTCGCGACCACGACGTTGCGGGCGAGCCAATCGCCGGAGTCGGTCCGGACGTGAAAGCGGCCTCTGCGCTTCTCGACAGCGAGCACGTCGACTGATTCGCGGACGCGTGGGCCTGTCGAGTTCGCGTAGCTGCGCAGGTAGTCGAGGAACTCACGACGATCCAGGAAACCGTCGGTGTCGGCGTGGACGGCGCCGCCGCGCAGGCGGTTGAGCCAGTTCGGGGTCAGCAAGTTGAGGGACTCCCACCGCTCCGAGCGCCAGCGCTCGCCCACGCGGCCGCGCTCGAGCACCTCGTGTGCAACGCCCCGGCGGCTGAGCTCGTGGCCGAGTGTGAGTCCCGCCTGCCCGGCCCCGATAACGACCGCGTCTGTCTCTTCCACTCCTCGCCCGCGGACAATGGAGCCCAGCCTCGCCATTACCTGCTCCTCATTCCTAGTGTCCGGCTCCAGCGCCGGACGTTCGCAGGAGCCTGGCAGCGCGGTTCGGGCAGCGGAATCGCGCTAGCAGGCGTCTTCCGGTACGGCTAGCCGTATGGGACCGACATCTTCCGCTCCTCGAGGTGGGGAAGCACTGCTATTTCAGCGAGCGGAGTGCCGCCTCATGGCAAGCCTGTCTGGCCGAGCAGCGCCAGCACGGCGAGTACGCGACGGTTGTCGTCCTCCGTGTCCGGCAGCCGAAGCTTCTGAAAGATCGTCTGGACGTGCCGCTCGACGGCGCGCGTGCTGAGGTAGAGCTTCTTCGCGATCGCCCGGTTGGATCGGCCTTCGGCCAGGAGGGACAGAACGCTCCGCTCACGCTCTGACAGCTCGTCGAGCGCCGTCCGCTGGTGTCCTCCGACCAACGTCTTCACCACCTCGGGATCGAAGGCGGTCCCGCCGGCTGCGACCCGCTCCACGGCGTCGAGGAACTCGGCGACGTCGCGAACACGATCTTTCAGCAGGTAACCGACGCCGGCCGCGTTCTCGCCGACGAGCTCCAGCATGTACGACGGCTCGAGGTGCTGGGAGAGCACGAGGACGCCGACATCGGGGAGGGTGCGGCGAATCTCCGCCGCCGCGACGAGGCCGTCGTCTACGTTCCGCGGCGGCATGCGAACGTCGACGATCGCGACGTCCGGCCCGTAGGAGCGAACCTTGAGCAGCAGGTCGTCGGCGTCGACCGCGCGGCCGACCACGACGTGACCGCTTTCCTCGAGCAGTGAGGCGATCCCCTCCCGCAGCAGTGCATTGTCGTCGGCCACGACGACGCGCAGCGCCTCGGGCTTTGGCGCTTTGCCTTCCGGAGGTGTAACGTCGCTCCCCGCCATGGCAGACCTCGAGAGAGGCCAGGGCATGATCGCCGATCGCCTCGATCTGCAGCGGGTCGAGCACGCGGTCGCGCGGATCCTCGCTGAACAGGAACACCCGCTCGATGCCTACCGGGCCGTGTTGCAGGTGATCGGATTCTCGCTCGGCTGGGAGCTGGGCTCCGTCTGGGAGGTCGACGCCGCGGACGGGCGGCTGCGCTGCGTGCGCACCTGGCACTCCGGCGCCGCCACGAGGGAGTTCGAAGCGATGAGCGAGCGCCTCGTCTTCTCGCCGGGTGAGGGTCTTCCGGGACGAGTCCTCGCATCCGGCGAGCCGGCCTGGATAACGGAGGTTCCGGACGACGCGAACTTCCCGCGCGCCGATGTCGCCCGGCGAAGTGGATTGCACGCCGCGTTCGCCTTCCCGCTGCGGAGTCCGCGCGGCGTCGTCGGAGTGATGGAGTTCTTCTCGAGGGAGCATCGCGAGCCCGACCAACGCCTCCTCTGGACGATGGCGACCCTAGGCAGCCAGGTGGGCCAGTTCGTGGCGCGGCGTCACGCCGAGGAGGAAGTCCACGCAAGCGAGTCCCGGCTGCGGGCGATGCTCGAAGCGGCGTTGGACGCGGTCGTAACCATGGACTCGGGAGGGCGTGTGATCGGCTGGAACCACGCCGCAACAGCGGTCTTCGGCTACCACCCAAGCGAGGCAATCGGTCGGGAGATGGCCGAGTTGATCGTGCCGCCGCAGTTGCGGCAGCAGCACCGCCGGGGCCTCGCGCGATTTCTCGAGGGCGGGCGGCCGGCGATTCTCGACCGGCGGCTGGAGCTGACCGGCATGCGCCGCGACGGGACCGAGTTTCCGGTCGAGTTGACGATCACCAAGATCGCCCTCCCGGGCCCTCCGACCTTCACCGGATATCTGCGCGACATCACCGACCGGGTGCGCGCCGACGAGGCGCTGCAGGCCTCACGGGCGCGCCTCGTCGAGGTCGCGGACGCCGAGCGGAAGCGCATCCAGCGCAACCTCCACGACGGCGCCCAGCAGCGCCTCACCGGTGTGCTCCTCACTCTCGGCCGGCTTCGCGAGGCGGCCGAACCGCGGCGTGAGGAGCTC
>JBKPCT010000141.1:0-15939 GCA_046727515.1 Actinomycetota bacterium
GGTGACGTGCATCCTGGGCGACAACGGGGCCGGCAAGTCGACGCTGATCAAGATCCTCTCGGGCGTGCACCAGCCCGACGAGGGGGGGCTCCGTGTCGACGGAGAGGAGGTCTCCTTCGCCTCGCCTCGAGAGGCGCGCCATGCCGGCGTCGCGACGGTCTATCAGGACCTCGCGATGGTGCCGTTGATGTCGATCTGGCGGAACTTCTTCCTCGGGGAGGAGCCGACCAAGGGCTGGGGAGCGGCGAGGCGCTTCGACATCGCGCAGGCGAAGAAGCTCGCGCGCGAGGAGTTGAAGCTGATGGGCATCGACGTTCGCGACCCGGACCAGCCCGTCGGCACCCTCTCGGGTGGCGAACGGCAGGCGGTCGCGATCGCGCGGGCGATCTACTTCGGGGCGCGCGTGCTCATCCTGGACGAGCCGACGTCTGCGCTCGGCGTGAAGCAGGCGGGCGTCGTCCTGCGCTATATCGCGCAGTCGGCGCAGCGCGGTGTCGGCGTCATCTTCATCACCCACAACCCTCACCACGCCTTCCCGGTCGGCGACCACTTCGTCCTGCTCAACCGCGGTCGGGTGATCGGGGACCATGCAAAGGGCGAGGTGACGCGCGAGGAGCTCGTGCAGGAGATGGCAGGGGGCGCAGAGCTCGAGGCCATCACGCACGAGCTCCGGGAAGCCGTGAGGACATGACGGAGCTCGAGCTCCTGACGATCGGGCGCGTGAGCGTCGATTTGTACGCCGAGCAGCTCGGTGTCCCGTTCGCCCGCGTGCTGTCGTTCGCAAAATCAATCGGCGGCAGCCCGACGAACGTCGCCGTCGCGGCGGCCCGCCTCGGCAGGCGGTCAGCCGTGGTGACCGCCGTCGGAGCCGAGGACTTCGGCGGCTACGTGCAGGAGAAGCTGCGTGGATTCGGGGTCGACACCCGGTTCGTGGGCACGCACCCGACGCTGCGGACACCGCTCGCGTTCGCGGCGATGGACCCGCCCGAAGAGCCGACGCTGCTCTTCTACCGAGAGCCGACCGCGCCGGACGAGCACCTGGAGCTTACCGGCGAGTTGCTCGCCGCGGCCCGCTCGGTCGAGATCTTCTGGGTCGCCGGGTCCTGCCTCGCCGGTTCGCAGACCGGCCCGACGACCCAGGAGCTGCTGGCTGACCGTGGGCGTCGGCGGCATACGGTGCTCGACCTCGATTACCGGCCGACCTTCTGGGTGGGCGAAGACGTGGCCGGCCGCACGATCAGGCAAGCGCTCGCGCATGCGACGGTCGCGGTCGGCAACCGCCGCGAGTGTGAGGTCGCCGTCGGCACGAGCGACCCCGACGAGGCGGCCGGCAGGCTGCTTGCGTTCGGGCTCGAGCTCGTCGTGGTCAAGCTCGGCGGCGACGGCGTGCTCGTGGCGACGATCGAGGGACGCACGGTCGTTCCGCCCGTACCCGTCGAGGTCGTCTGCGGCCTCGGCGCCGGCGACGCCTTCGGCGGTGCCCTGTGTCACGGGCTGCTCTCCGGGTGGAGCGCCGTCGAGGCCGTGCGCTTTGCGAACGCGGCTGGTGCGATCGTCGCCTCCCGGCTCCTCTGTGCCGACGCGATGCCGACGAACGCCGAGGTCGAGGCGCTCTTGGGAAAGGCAAGCGACGCCCAGGCGGCGAGGTCGAGCGCGCATGCATGAGGCCGTGACGAAGCTGCACCTTCCGGCGGGGACGGCCGCGGACGACGGCGATCTCGTAATCGTGACGCCGGAGAGCGCCGGCTGGACGTACTGCGGACTCCGTGTCGTGGCGCTCGAGCCGGGCGGCAGCAGGGAGCTCGTGACCGAAAGCGAGGAGCTCGCCGTGCTGCCGCTCGCGGGCTCCGTGGTCGTCGACGTGGAGGGGCGCCGTTTCGCGCTCGAGGGCCGCGAGAGCGTCTTCGCTCGTGTGAGCGACTGGGCGTACGTGCCCCTGGACGCCGAGGTGCGGCTCGCGAGCGCCGGAGGAGCCGAGCTCGCGCTGGCGACGGCTCGCGCCGACCGCCGCTTCGAGCCGGAATACGTTCCGGCGGAGGCGGTGCCGGTCGAGATCCGAGGCGCCGGCCCGGCGACGCGGCAGGTGACGAACTTCCTCGCCCCGGGTGCATTCGACGCGGTCGACCGGTTGATCGCCGTCGAGGTGCTCACCCCAGACGGCAACTGGTCCTCGTACCCGCCCCACAAGCACGACGACACGCCCGGCTCGCTCGCATGGAACGAGGAGATCTACTACTTCCGGCTCGGGAAGACCGGCTCCGTGGAGACGAGCGACGAAGGCTTCGCGGTGCACCGCACGTACACCGCCGACGGCTCGATCAACGAGACCGTGATCGTGCGGGACCGGGACGTCTTCCTCGTGCCACGCGGCTACCACGGCCCCTGCGTCGCTGCTCCCGGCTACCCCCTCTACTACCTCAACGTCATGGCGGGGCCGAACCCGGAGCGGACGATGGCGATCGTCGACGACCCTCCGTACGCGTGGATCCGCGGCTCGTGGGACGGCATGCCGATCGACCCGCGCTGCCCGATGACGACGGCGAGCGGGCCGGGATGAGGAGGCGCGTCGGCATCGGCGTCGTCGGCTTCGGCTGGATGGGGCAGGCGCACAGCCGCTCGTACCGACGCATCCCCACGCTCTTCCCCGAGCGCGCGGGCGAGCCCGACCTGGTGATCTGCAGCGAGACGGTCGACGCGCGCCGCGAGGAGGCCGGCGCTGCCTTCGGCTTCCGCGAGGTGTCCGACGACTGGCGCCGAGTCTGCGAGCACCCGGATGTCGATGCTGTCGTCGTGACCGCACCCAACATCCTGCACGTCGAGGTCGTGGAAGCTGCAGCCGCCGCTGAGAAGCACGTCTTCTGCGAGAAGCCCGTCGGCGGGACGCCCGAGCAGACCGCCTCGGCCGCGGCCGCAGCCCGATCGGCGGGCGTGATCACCGGCGTGGGCTACAACTACCGCTTCGCGCCGCTCGTTCGGTACGCGGCGCAGCTGATCGCGAGCGGGCGCCTCGGGCAGATCACGAACTACCGCGGCCGCTTCTTCTCCATGTACGGCAGCGACCCGCTCGGCGTGCTCAGCTGGCGCTTCGAGCAGGAGCTCGGAGGCTACGGCGTCTCGAGCGACCTGCTGAGCCACGTCGTCGACCTCGCACACCTGCTTGTCGGGCCGATCACCCAGGTCGTCGGCACGCGTGCGACGGCGATCGGCGAGCGGCCGGTTCCCCAGCCCGGCGCGAGCCACTACGGCCGCGGCCGCCCCGGCGACCCGACCGGTGCCGTCACGAACGAGGACTACGCAGCCCTCCTCGCGCGCTTCGAGAGCGGCGCCCACGGCACCTTCGAGGCCTCCCGCACGCTTGTCGGACCCGAGAGCCAGATGGCGTTCGACGTCTACGGCACGGACGGAGCGCTCTCCTGGAACCTCGAGCGCCTGAACGAGCTCCGCGTCTACCTCGCGGGCGACGAGGCGCACACGGGCTACACCACGGTGCTCGGCGGCGACCGCTTTCCGTACCACGGGAACTTCGCCCCCGGCAATGCGAACGGCATCGGCTTCGAGGATCTGATCGCAATCGAGGACTATGAGTTCCTGAACGCGATCGCGCGCGAGCAGCCGTACGAGCCCGGCTTCGACGCCGCGCTCGACTACGTCGCGGTGCAGGCCGCGCTCGTCCGCTCCTGGGGGTCCGGAACCTGGGAGACCGTCCTTCCCGTCCTGGAGGCAGTGACATGAGAACCGTGAGGCTGACAGCTGCGCAGGCGATCGTTCGCTACCTGATGGCGCAGCGGACAGTGATCGACGGGCAGGAGGCGCCGCTCTTTCCCGGCGTCTTCGCCATCTTCGGGCACGGCAACGTGACGGGGCTCGGCTTTGCGCTGGACGAGGTGCGCGACGAGCTGCCGACGATCCGTGGCCAGAACGAGCAGGGCATGGCGCTTGCGGCGGTCGGGTACGCGAAGGCGATGCGCCGCCGCCAGATCATGATTGCCACCTCGTCGATCGGCCCGGGCGCGACGAACATGGTCACTGCGGCCGGCGTCGCGATGGCCAATCGGCTACCGCTGCTGCTTCTCTCCGGAGACACCTTCCAGAGCCGCATCCCGGACCCGGTCCTGCAGCAGGTCGAGCACTTCGCGGTCCCTTCGACGACCGTGAACGACGCCTTCCGCGCGGTCACCCGCTACTGGGACCGCATCACGCATCCGGCCCAGGTCGCGCAGTCGCTGCCGCTGGCCGTCGAGACGATGCTCGATCCCGCCGACTGCGGTCCCGCGTTCGTCGGGTTGCCGCAGGACGTCCAGGCCCAGGCGTACGACTACCCGGAGCGGCTGTTCGAGCCGCGCGTGCACGAGCTCAGCCGCCCACGCCCTGACACGAAGGAGCTTGCCGCGGCCGCCGAGGCGTTGCGGCGCGCCGAGCGTCCGCTCGTGATCGCGGGAGGTGGCGTTCACTACTCGCTCGCCGAGGACGCATTGCGGAGCTTCGTTGAGGAGAACGACCTCCCGGTGGTCGAAAGCGTCGCCGGCAAGTCGTCGCTCACGGCCGACCACCGTTGCTACGTCGGCCCGATCGGCGTCACCGGCTGCGACCATGCCAACCGGCTCGCTGTCGAGGCCGACGTCGTCCTGTGCGTAGGCACCAGACTCCAGGACTTCACGACCGGCTCGTGGACCGTGTTCGGGAACGACGACCTGACGCTGATCGGGCTGAACGCCGCGCGCTTCGACGCGACGAAGCATCGCGCGCTGCCGCTTGTCGCCGACGCCTTCACGGGGCTCGAGGAGCTCGGAGCCGCGCTGGCGGGCTGGCGAGCAGACGACGCCTGGGTCGCGCAGGCACGGGCCGAGGCGGAGGCCTTCAAGCGGTTCGTCGCCGAGACGACCGCCCCCGTCGACGAGGAGCCGCCGACCTACGCGCAGGTGATCGGCGCCGTGAACCGGCTTGCAAGCGAGAGCGACTACGCGCTGACGGCCGCCGGCGGGTTCCCGGGCGAGCTCAACGTGAACTGGCTGGCCAAGGGCGTCGGCACGTTCGACTGCGAGTACGGGTACTCGTGCATGGGCTACGAGCTCTCGGGCGCCTGGGGAGCGAAGATGGCGCGTCCCGAGGGAGAGGTCATCGCATTCGTCGGCGACGGCTCCTACCTGATGCTCAACTCCGACCTCTACAGCTCGGTAATCACCGGCCAGAAGCTGATCGCTGTCGTCTGCGACAACGGCGGCTTCGCCGTGATCGAGCGCCTGCAGACCGGCATGGGCGGCCGCTCGTTCAACAACATGTTCGACCACACGGGCGAGGAGCACGTGAAGGTCGACTGGGCAGCGCACGCGATCTCGCTCGGCTGCCGCGCCGAGGCCGTCGGGACGATCGGCGACCTCGAGGCGGCATTTGCCCGAGCTCGGGCCAACGACCGGACGACGGTGATTGCGATCGAGACGGCGCCTGACCGGTGGACGCCGGGCGGCGCGTTCTGGGAGGTCGGCGTCGCCGAGGTCTCGGAGCGTGAGGAGATCGCAGCGGCGCACGAGCAGCTCCTGGAGGGCAAGCGCCGGCAGCGTGTCGGTTGGTGACCACGACGGAGGCGCCGCTTCGGATCGGGCTGCTCGGTACCGGCCGCATCGGCCGGATGCATGCCGAGCTGCTGGCGCACCGCGTCCCGGGGGCGGCGCTCGGGGGCGTCTTCGACGTGGACATCTCGGCGGCCGGCGCTGTCGCACGGCGGCTGGGGGTGCCCGCGGCCGAGAACGCGGATGAGCTGATCGGGTCGAAGGACGTCGACGCGGTCGCGATCTGTACGAGCACCGACACGCATGTGGAGCTGATCGAGGCTGCCGCGCACGCCGGCAAGGCGATCTTCTGCGAGAAGCCGATCGCGCACGACCTGTCGCAGGTCGATCGGTCGCTCGGCGCAGTCGAGCGCGCCGGCGTCTTGTTCATGGTCGGATTCAACAGACGCTTCGATCCTGCGCACCGTTCGGTGCACGACGCAGTCGCCTCGGGCGCGGTCGGGGACGTCCACATCCTCCGTATCACGAGCCGGGATCGCGAGCCGCCACCGCTCACGTACGTCCGCGTGTCCGGGGGCATCTTCCTCGACATGACGATCCACGACTTCGACATGGCGCGCTACGTCACGGGGAGCGAGGTGGTCGAGGTCACAGCGCAGGGAAGAGTGCGCGTCGACCCTTCCTTCGCCGAGGCAGGCGACGTCGACACGGCGGTGGTCGTGCTCGTGCACGAGAGTGGCGTGCTGACGCTCATCGACAACAGCCGCCGTGCCGTCTACGGCTACGACCAGCGCGTCGAAGCCTTCGGCTCTGACGGCCTGGCCGCCTCCGAGAACGCACCGGAGCATGCCGGTGTCCTCCGCACCGCGGCTGGAGCGAAGCAACCCCGGCTGCCGTACTTCTTTCTCGAGCGCTACGCGCGGAGCTACGTCGAGGAGTGGCGCGCGTTCGTCGCCGCGGTGCGCGACGGATCCGCTTCCCCGGTACCGGGCGCAGACGGCCGCGCAGCGCTCGTCGCAGGCCTCGCGGCCGGCCGCTCTTTGCACGAGCAGCGACCTGTCCTGCTCGCCGAGATCGGCTGATGCGCGTCCTCGTCACGGGCGGCGCGGGCTTCGTCGGCTCGAACGTGGTCGCCGTCGCTGCGGGGCGGGGTGACGACGTCGCAGCCGTCGTGCGCGAGCCGCCGCCGCGCCCCGACCGTCGCTGCCGCTACCTTGCCCTCGACCTGCTGGACGCCGAGGCGGTCCGCGCCGCGGTCACGGACGTCCGGCCCGACGTGGTCGTGCACACGGCGATCTGGAACGACCTCGCAGGCATCTACGCAGACCGTCGCCGCGCCTGGGCGTCCTACGTCGGTGTCACCGAGACGCTCGCCGACGCCACGCGCGAGAGAGGCGCGGTGCTCGTCACGGTCTCGACCGACTGGGTCTTCGACGGCACGCAGGCGATGGCGGACGAGTCGACGCCACCGAACCCGGTCAACTACTACGGCGTGCTCAAGGCGGCGAGCGAGCTCGTCACGCTCGAGCGGGCGCGTAAAACGCTCGTCGCCCGCGTCGCCGGGGTGCTCGGCGTCAACCGCGCGGGCCGCCGGATGCCGCGCCGGCAGGACGCGGGCTTTGGCTACTTCGTCGACGCCGTCGTCGCGTCACTCGCCGCAGGTGAACCGTTCACCGTCTGGGGGAGCGCTGCGATCAACAGCGTCGCGACCCCGAGTCTCGCGACTCTGGCCGCCGAGTGGATGCTCGAGCTCGCGGAGCGCGGCTCGCGCGGGATCTTCCATTGCTGCTCGGGCGAGCCGACCACGCGCATGGATCTCGCCCGGCGTACGGCCGACGTCTTCGGGCTCGACGCATCCCTCTTGCGCGCCGGCCCGCCCGATCCGGCCGCTCTCCCGCCCGGCCGTGTGCCGTACGACACCAGCCTGGACGCACGCGCGACTGCGCAGACGCTCGGTCGTGAGCCGCCGCCGCTCGACGAGCTTCTGAGGGTTTTCAAAGCGGAGCGGGACGGCGTCCTCGGGGGCACCCTCGCAGACGGGTAGGTTGGCGCAGTGCCCCGGGTCGCGGTGATCGGGAACCTCGCGCGCGACGTCATTGACGGCGGCAGCCCCACGCCCGGCGGCGGTCCGCGGTTCGCAGCCGACGCCTTTCGGCGCCTTGGCCGCGGCGGTCAGATCGTGACCCGGTTCCACGAGGAAGACGAGGCGCTGTTTCGACCCGCACTCGCTGTGTCGGGAACCACGGTAACCGTGCTGGGCGCGGCAACGACGAGCGGCTTCTCGCTCGACTACACGGGCGAGGAGCGAGAGATGGGAGTGACCGCCGTCGGCGAGATCTGGCGGCCGGAGGATGCGCAGGCGCTTGATCCGGAGGTCCGGTGGGTGCACGTCGCGTCGCTCCTACGCAGCGACTTCCCGCCTGAGACCCTCGCCGCGCTCGCCGACGGGCGACGGCTCTCGCTCGACGGCCAGGCGCTCGTGCGGGTTCCCAGGATCGGCCGGCTCGAGATCGACGCCGCCTACGACCCCGCGGTGCTGGCGCCCGTGACGACCGTGAAGCTGTCGGAGGAGGAGGCGCGCACCGTCGCAGGCGGCCCTTTCGACCGCGCCGTTGCCGCCCGCCTCCGTGTGCCCGAGGTGTTGCTCACGCTCGGCTCGCACGGCGCGGTCGTGTTCAGCGCGGACGGCGAGACATTTGTCTCGGCCGCCTGGCCGGTGCTGGGCGTGCAAACGACTGGCGCCGGCGACGCGTTCATGGTCGGCTACGCGAGCGCGAGAGTCGACGGCGCGAATCCCGTCGAGGCCGCCCGCAGTGCGAGCCGCCTCGTGGCCGAGCTGCTCGAGGAACGCAAGCACCTCGCGACGCAGGAGCTGCCGAGCCGGCCGTCGACCTGACTGGCACGGGCTGGTCTACGCGATCACCCGGGCAAGCCGGCCGCTGGCCAAAGGGCGTCTCTGGGACGCCTTCTAGCTCCCTGGCGAGGCGCGATTTCGCAGTACGATCGCACGTGGGTCGAAGGGGACGCACAGCATGCTTCCAGCGCATCAACTAGGTTTAATCCGCGACACAGTCCCGGGCGGGCGGGGCGCCGGGGTCGTCCGCGCATGAAGATCGCGATTCTCGGCGGCGGCGGCTTTCGCGTCCCGCTGGTGTACGGAGCCGTGCTCGCGCGCGGCGAGCGGCTCGGCGTCGACCACGTCTCGCTCTGGGACGTCGACTCGGCACGGCTCGCACGCATCGGACCGGTGCTCGAGGGGCTCGAGCAGGAGCACGGCGCGAGCCTCGACTTCAGGACGACGACGGATCTCGACGACGCGCTCCACGGGGCGGACTTCGTCTTCTGCGCGATCCGCGTCGGCAATCTCGAGGGCCGGGTCGTCGACGAGCGCGTCGCGCTCGACGAAGGCGTGGTCGGCCAGGAGACGACCGGTCCGGGCGGCCTGTGCTTCGCACTGCGCACCGTTCCCGTCATGGTCGAACTCGCGCGCCGCGTCGCGGCCCGCGCCCCGGACGCCTGGTTCGTGAACTTCACGAATCCCGCGGGGCTCGTCACGGAGGCGCTCCGTGCCGAGCTCGGCGATCGCGCCGTTGGGATCTGCGACTCGCCGTCCGGTCTCTGCCGCCGCGTCGCTGTTGCGCTCGAGCGGCGTCCCGACGAGCTGTGGTTCGACTACTTCGGCCTCAACCACCTGGGGTGGCTCCGCCGCGTGCACGACGGCGCGCGCGACCTTCTGCCGGCGCTCCTCGACGACGACAAACGGCTCTCGACCTTCGAGGAGGGCCGCCTCTTCGGCGGCGAATGGCTGCGGTCGCTCGGGATGATCCCGAACGAGTACCTCGTCTTCTATTACTTCGCCTCCGATACGGTCGAGGTGCTGCGCTCGGGGCGCGAGTCACGCGGCGAGTATCTGCTGCACCAGCAGAGCGCGTTCTACGCCGCGAATGGCCGCTCGCCGCAGGCCGCGCTCGATGCGTGGCGGCTCGCGCGGCGCGAGCGCGAAGAAACGTACTTCGCCGAGGCGCACGCGGCGCTCGGCACCGCGCCGCACGAGAGCTGGGAGGACGCCGGCGGCTACGAGGGCGAGGCACTCGCAGTCGTCGAGGCGATCGCGCTCAACCAGCGCCGCTTGCTCATCCTCAACACGGCGAACCGGAGCAGCCTGCCGTTCCTCGATGCGGACGCCGTCGTCGAGGTGCCGTGCGTCGTCGACGGCACGGGCGCGCGACCGGTCGCAGTCGGCGACGTTCCCGGCCACGCACGGGCACTCATCGAGTCGATCAAGGAGGTCGAGCGCCTGACGATCCAGGCCGCGCTGACGAGGTCGCGCGAGCTCGCCCTGAAGGCGCTCGCGCTGCACCCGCTCGTCCCGTCGGTCAACGTCGCGCGGCGTATCCTCGACGCGCAGTCCGGCCGCCAGGCCGAGCTTGCGGAGCTCTTCTCGTGACCGTCGACGTCGTCTGCGCAGGACCTGTCTTCCTGGACCTGACGTTCGAGGGGCTCGAGGAGTTGCCCGAGCCGGGTCGCGAGCGGTACGCGCGCGAGCTCCACCAGACACCCGGCGGCTCGGGCATCACGGCGGTCGGCCTCACGAGACTCGGCCTGCACGCCGCGGTCGTCGCGCCGCTCGGCCGAGACGTCGCCGGCAGAACCCTGCGCCGATTCCTCGAGGCCGAAGGCGTGACGTGCGCCGGAGCGACCACGGACCACACGCCGGTCACGGTCGTGCTTCCGGTCGCACGTGAGCGCGCGTTCGTGACATACGAGCCGCCGATGATGCTCCAGCCTTCGGTCCTCGAACGGCTCCATCCGCGCGCGGCGGTCGTCTGCCTGGACCAGCTGGAGCTGCTAGCGGCCGAGCTGCTCGCGTACGTCGTCGTCGCCGACCGCGACGCCGAGCGCCATGCGCGTTCGCTCCCGCGGCACGTCGGACGCGCGCAGGCGCTTTTCGCGAACCGTTTCGAGGCTGAGCGCCTCACCGGCGAGGACGATCCGGAAGCGGCGGCGATCCGGCTCGCGGAGCACGTGCCGGTCGCGGTCGTCACGTGCGGCGGCGACGGCGCGCTCGCGGCGTCCGACGGAAAAACGTTCGAGGCCCCAGCGCCCGCGATGGAGGTGCGTGACACGACGGGCGCCGGCGATCTGCTCGTCGCCGCTTACGTTTGGGGGGATCTGGGAGGACTGCCGCTCGGCGAGCGCTTGCGGCGGGCGGTCGTCTACGCCGCCCTCTCGGTGCGGGCGCCCACCGGGGCCGCCGGCGCGGCCACCCTCTGCGAGCTCCGGCGCGCCCTCGCCGAGCCGGCAACCATGCAAACTGCATCGGCAAAGGAGGATGCATGAACCATCCGAGGAGGATCAAGCTGGCCGTCGTCCTCGCGGCGGGCTCTGCACTGCTCGCGCTCGCGGGCGGCGCGGTCGGCGCGCAGAAGGCTCCGAGCGGAGCGAAGACGGGGCATGCGTCCGTCACGCTGCTCGTCTGGGACCAGGAGGTGCGCGGCGGTCAGAACGCCTCGATGAAGGCGCTCAACGCCGCCTTCGGGAAGAAGTATCCGGACATCAAGATCAACCGCGTTGCCAAGGCCTTCACCGATCTGCAGGCGACGCTGAAGCTGGCGGCCTCGGGGCCGAACCCGCCTGACGTCGTCGAAGCGAACAACGGCTACTCCGCGATGGGCCCGCTCGTCAAGGCGAACCTGCTCCTCTCGCTCAACAAGTACGCCGCGAAGTACGGCTGGCTCAGCCGCTACTCGACCGGGATCCTGCGGATGAACCAATTCACTGCCGACGCCAAGAACTTCGGGACGGGGAACCTCTACGGGCTCCCGATGACGGGCGAGGTCGTGGGCGTCTACTACAACAAGACGAAGCTGCGAAAGCTCGGGCTGAAGGTGCCGACGACGTTCGCGGCGTTCCAGCAGGCGCTCGCAAAGGCGAAGGCCGCCGGCGAGACCCCGATCCAGTTCGGGAACCTCGACAAGTGGCCGGGCATCCACGAGTTCGAGGAGCTGATGCTCCAGAATGTGAGCAAGGCGTACGCGCGCAACTTCGTCTTCGGCACCGGCGGCGGGAAGACGAGCTTCCAGTCGACGGGGACCGTCGCCGCCGCGACGCTGCTCCAGGGCTGGGCGAAAAACGGCTTCTTCACGAACGGCTACGCCGGGCTCGGGTATGACCCGTCCTGGCAGGCGTTCGGCAAGGGCACCGGCGTGTTCCTGATCAGCGGCAGCTGGCTGACCGCCGACCTGAAGAAGGCACTCGGCAAGAACGTCGGCTTCTTCCTTCTGCCTCCGGCGCGAAGCAAGCCGCTGGCGACGCTCGGCGGCGAGGGACTGCCGTGGGCGATCAGCTCGAAGTCGAAGAACGCCGACGCCGCGGCTACGTACCTGAACTTCATCACGAGCAACGCGTCGATGCAGGTCGTCGCGAACAACGGCCAGCTCACGTCGTCGAAGGCGAAGGTGAAGGTGCCGGCGGGCCTCGACACCGAGGTCTTCGTCGCCTGGACGAAGGCGAACAGGCAGGACGCGATCCTCCCGTATCTCGACTGGGCGACGCCGACGATGTACGACACGATCACGGCGGCGATCCAGGAGCTGATCGCCGGCAAGACGACGCCGTCGTCGTTTGCCAAGAAGGTTCAGTCCGACTACTCGAAGTTCCACAAGAGCTGAGTCGTCTCGCCGAGCAGCGAACCGAGCCGGCTTCCGCACCACCCGGGTTGCGGAAGCCGGCAGGGCTTCGGTTCGGCGGCCGCGGTGCCCGCGTCGGGCCGCCCGGGGCGCCGCGCCGCGTTGGCTACCTGTACCTGCTGCCCGCGCTCGCCATTTACGCGGCCTTCGTGCTCGCTCCCCTCGGGCATACGGTCTGGCTCTCGCTGCACCAGTGGGACGGTCTGACCCCGGCGACGTGGGTCGGCCTGGACAACTACCGCGAGATCGTCGACGACGGCGAGCTTCGCTCGGCGTTCGAGCACTCGTTCGTTCTGATCCTGTTCTACGCCGTCATCCCGGTGACGCTCGGGCTCGTGCTCGTCGGGGCGCTCTCGCGCGCGCGCGTGCGCGGGCAGGCGGGCTTCCGAACGGTGCTCTTCCTGCCGCAGGTGATCCCGCTGGTCGTCGTCGCCGTCATCTGGCGGATGATCTACGCACCGGAGGATGGGCCGCTGAACCGGGCGCTCCACTCGGTCGGCCTCGGGTCGTTCGCCCGGCCGTGGCTCGGCGACTTCACTTGGGCGCTGCCTGCGATCGGATTCGTCGGCACGTGGGTCATGGCGGGCCTCGCGCTCGTGCTGTTCATGGCGGGCGTGCAGAAGATCCCTCAGAGCCTCTACGATGCAGCGCGGGTCGACGGAGCAGGGCCGTTGCGCGAGTTCTTCGCCGTGACGCTGCCGAACCTGCGCGGCGAGATTGCGGTCGCGCTCACGCTGACGACGATCTACGCGCTGCGGAACTTCGATCTCGTCTACATCACCACCCAGGGCGGGCCGGGGAACAGCACGTCGGTGCCGGCCTTTCAGGTGTACAACCGCGCGTTCCAGCTCGGGCAGATCGGGTCTGCTGCCGCGGTCGGCTTCACGCTCGCCTGCGTCATCTTCGTGTTCGCGTTCGTGATAACTCGTATCGCCGATCGGGGGCAGACGTGATCGCGCGCCGCGAGCAGATCGCCAACTACGCGATACTGATCTTCTTCTCTCTCGTCGCGCTCTACCCGGTGTTCGGGATCCTCTCCACGGCCCTCGGCGCTCCCGGCGACACGGCCGGATTCCGTCTGCCGTCGAGCCCGCACTTCTCGAACTTCTCCCACGCGTGGACGCAGGGGCACTTCTCGTCGTATCTGCGCTCGAGCGCGATCGTGACGGTCAGCGTCGTCGCCATCTCGACTGTGCTCTCGATCCTCTCGGGCTACGCGTTCGGGCTGATGCGCTTCAGGGGCGCGACCGTTCTCTTCTACGTCTTCCTACTCGGCCTGATGGTCCCGGAGGAGGCGCTGATCGTCCCCCTCTACTACGACCTGCGCGACCTCAACCTGACCGACACGTACTGGGCGCTGATCCTGCCGCAGGCCGCGCTCTCCGTCGCGTTCGGAACGTTCTGGATGCGCGCTTTCTTCGTCTCGACGCCGAGCTCGCTGCTCGAGGCGGCGCGCATCGACGGCGCATCGAGCTGGACGACGCTCTGGCGCGTCCTCGTGCCGTTCGGGCGTCCCGCGATCCTCACGATGATGGTGCTGGTGTTCGTGTGGACGTGGAACGAGTTCCTGCTCGCGCTCGTGATGGTGTCGAGGGAGAACCTCCGGACCGCGCCACTCGGTCTCGCCTTCTTCCAGGGGCAGCACACGTCGGACCTGACGCTGCTGGCAGCGGGCGCAGTAATCGTCGCGACGCCGGTCGTCGTTGTTTACGTCTTCCTACAGCGCCACTTCATCCGCGGGATGCTGACCGGCGCGGTCAAGGGCTGAGCCGTGGCTCCCGTGACGTTCACGAACGTAACGAAGCGATTCGGCGAGACGACCGCGGTCGCGGACTTCTCGCTCGAGATCGAGGACGGCGAGTTCATGGTGCTGGTCGGGCCGTCCGGCTCAGGCAAGACGACGGCGCTGCGACTCCTCGCAGGGCTCGAGGCGCTCACGGCCGGGACGATCCGGATCGGCGACCGTGTCGTGAACGCCGTCGCACCGCGCGAGCGCGACATCGCAATGGTCTTCCAGGACTACGCGCTCTACCCGCAGATGAGCGTGCGGCAGAATCTCGCCTTCGGGCTCAGGATCCGGAAGCTCCCACGCACCGAGATCCGCAGGCGCGTCGACGAGACGGCTGAACTGCTCGGCATCGAGACGCTGCTCGACCGCAAGCCGCGCGCGCTCTCCGGAGGGCAGCGGCAGCGAGTCGCGCTCGGGCGGGCGCTCGTGCGCGAGCCGCAGGTGTTCCTCATGGACGAGCCGCTGTCGAACCTCGACGCGAAGCTGCGCGCGCAGACGCGGTCGGAGATCCGTCGGCTGCAGCACGAGGTCGGGACAACGACCGTTTACGTCACGCACGATCAGGTGGAGGCGATGACGATGGGCGACCGCATCGCCACGATGTGCAACGGCATCCTCGAACAGGTCGGCGATCCGGATTCCGTCTACGAGCAGCCGGCGAACACCTTCGTCGCAGGTTTCATCGGCAGCCCGGCAATGAGCCTCGCCCGTGTCGGCTCGGATCGTCGCAACGGCACCGTGCAGCTCCTGCTCGGCGACCAGAGGCTCGTGCTCGACGGTGCCGTCGACGTCCCGGCCGACGTGATCGTGGGCGTACGTCCGGAGCACACGAGACTGTGGGAAGCGGAGCAGGGACTGCTCGGGCCGCTCGAAGGGCGGGTCGAGTACGTGGAGTCGCTCGGCCGCGAGACGCTGATCGCGGTCGAGGCGCCGGGCCAGACACGGTTCGTCGTCGAGGCCGAAGGCCACGTTCGTGCAGAGCCGGGCGAGCTGCTCCGCTTCGGACTTCGCCGCGGCTGGGTCTACCTCTTCGACGCCGGAAGCGAGCGCGCGCTCGGCCGGGTCTAGACCAGGCGGTGTTCGGCCGCCCAGCGCGTCAGCTCGTGGCGCGTGGAGAGCTGCAGCTTCCTCAGCACGCTGGACACGTGGCTCTCGACCGTCTTTACGGAGAGGTGCAGCCGGGCGGCGATCTCCTTGTACATGTACCCACGCGCGATTAGCTGGAGCACTTCCCGCTCGCGGGGGGTCAGCTCGTCCAGCTCGGCGTCGCCGCCGACTCGGTCGCCTGCGCGGAACGCGTCGAGCACGAATCCCGCGAGCCTGGGCGAGAAGACAGCGTCTCCGGCCGCGACCCGGCCGATCGCCGACGCGAGCTCGGAGCCCGAGATCGTCTTCGTCACGTAGCCGCGGGCGCCCGCCCTGATCACGGCGATCACGTCCTCGGCAGCATCCGAGACGGACAGGGCGAGGAAGCGCACGCCCGGGCGTTCGGGAGCGACCGCGTTGATGATCACGTCGCCGCTCCCGTCGGGGAGGTGGACGTCGAGGAGCACGACGTCCGGGTCCTGCTCCTTGATCAGGGGCACGGCGTCGGCGACGGTGCCGGCCTCGCCCACGACCTCGACCGCCTCGCCGAGCTGGGCCCGCACCCCGGAGAGGAAGAGGCCGTGATCGTCGACGAGAACGACGCGCGGCTTCACGGCGTCTTCCGGGGTAGCCGGAGCTCGACCTCGGTGCCCTCACCCGGGGCGCTGGTCACGGTCGCGCGCCCGCCCGCGCGCTCGAGGCGACGCTCGATCGACTCGGCCAAGCCGCCGCGGCCGTCCGGAACGTCGGTCCGGTCGAAGCCGCCTCCGCGGTCGCGGACGAACACGGAGACGTCCTCGTCCGTCACCTCGAGGTAGACGTCGATTTCCTCCACGCCGGCGTGCTTGGCCGCGTTCGTCATCGCCTC
>JBKPCT010000142.1:0-15735 GCA_046727515.1 Actinomycetota bacterium
GCGACGTGAGCGTAGTTCGGCCCGTCGAACAGTGCACGCACGTCATCTGGAAGCTCGGTCACGGCTTCTCCTTTCCGTCTGTCCTCAAGGAGTAGCTTGCAGGTCAAGGCGCTGCACGCGCTACTCAGAGAAACAGGACCTCTCGATCGAGTCACCTGCGTCGTTCGCGCCGCCGGAGGAGGGTCGGGCGGGTGCTAGCTTCGAACCAACTCGCCGCGACAGGAGTCTGCTAAGGCGGTGGCCGGTGCGGTGCAAGTCCCGGCGATGGCGGCCTGGCGGCACGTCGACGCTCGCGCCGGGTTCGAGGTGCTCTTTCTGCGGCGCGAGAACGATGTCGTCCGCCTGGACGGATACTCAACGGCGGTCCAGGAGGGAGAGGCCTGGGGAATCCGCTACACACTCACGCTCGACGAGGCGTGGGTGACGCGCCAGGCGCGGATCATCGGGCAATCAGCCCAGGGCGAACAGGAAGTCCGACTCGAAGGCGACGGAAGCGGGGCGTGGCGCGTCGACGGTGAGCCGGCGTCCGAGCTCAGCGGTTGCCTCGACGTCGATCTCGAGGCCTCGGCCTGTACGAATGCGCTGCCGGTGCGTAGGCTGGGACTGCAGATCGGAGAGCGTGCCGAGGCACCCGCCGCCTATGTGCGGGCACCGGTTCTCCGCGTGGAACGACTCGAACAGAGCTACGCCCGGCTCGAGGACGACGGCGACGAACGCGCGCGATACGACTACGCTGCCCCGGCATTCGCCTTCAGGACGATTCTCACCTACGACCAAGCCGGGTTCGTCCTCGACTATCCCGGCATTGCGATCCGGGTCGCTTGATTCATCGGCCGCACTACTGCTCTGAGCCGGCTCTCGGCGCTCCGACCTGCAGGTAGGCGAGGACTGCCAGGACCCGACGGTGATCGCTCTCGGACGGCGGGAGCCGGAGCTTCGCGAAGATGCTCGCGATGTGCTTCTCGACCGCGCCCACGGTGAGGACGAGCTCCACGGCGATCGCGGCGTTCGATCTGCCTTCGGCCATCAGCGCGAGGACCTGGCGCTCGCGCGGTGTCAAGCGCTCGACGAGGCGGTCGGGCTTGTGCTGCGAGAAGAGGTGCGCCACGACCTCGGGATCGAGCGCAGTTCCTCCGCTCGCAACGCGCCGAACTGCGTCCACGAACTCGGCCACGTCGAGTATGCGATCCTTGAGCAGGTAGCCGACGCCGCCGCGGCCTTCCGCAAGGAGCTCCGTGGCGTATGTGTGCTCGATGTACTGAGAGACGACGAGGATCGCGGTCGACGGGACACGTGCCCGTAACTCGAGGGCCGCGCGCAAGCCTTCGTCGCGAAATGTGGGCGGCAGCCGGATATCGACGATGGCGATGTCGGGCCGCTCCCCCGCCACGGTGCGGAGCAACGCGTCGCCGTCGCGGACTGCGCCGACCACCTCGAAGCCGTTGTCGCGCAGCAGGCGGGTAAGCCCGTCGCGCAGCAGCGCGAGGTCCTCGGCGATCACGACCCGCAAGGCAGCTCCGCACTCACCCTGGTCGGGCCTCCGGGCGGGCTTGCGACGCGCAGAGTTCCGTCGAATGCCTCCACCCGCTGTCTGATCCCGGTCAAGCCGCCGCCGGACGGATCTGCGCCACCCCTACCGTCGTCGATGATCTCGGCGACCAGGACGCCGGCGGTGGAACGGATGCGGACGGTGACACGCGTAGCCTCGGCATGCTTCGCCGCATTCGCGAGGGCCTCGGCGACCACGTAGTAGGCCGTCGTCTCGATCGGCGCGGCCGGGCGCTCAGGAACGTCGACGGATACCGTCACCGGCAACGCGCTGCGTCCCGCGAGCGCGGTCAGCGCGGGCCCGAGTCCGCGATCCGTTAGCACGGGCGGGTGGATCCCCCTGGCCAGGTCGCGCAGCTCTTGCAGGGCCTCCCCTGCGCCGCGCCGCGCCTCGGCCAGGAGCTGCTGGGCGGCGTCGGGGTCGGTGTGCAGCTTCTGCTCGGCCATGCCGATGCTTATGCCGAGCGCGACGAGGCGAGCCTGCGCGCCGTCGTGCAGGTCTCGCTCGATGCGGCGCAGCTCGTCCTCCTGGACGTTGACGGCACCCGCACGGGTTGTCTCGAGCGCCTCGATTCGTCGTGTGCGCGCGGCGAAGACGAAGGCGGCGTGGGCGAGAGCGGCGACGGCGAGCCCGAGCAGCGGCCAGACGGGCCAGAAGTAGCCGCCGCCGGACGCCGCGTAGATCCCGACGAGGTAGCCGAAGAGCAGCGCCGAGAGACCGACCTGCACCGCGAGCGCCCGGCTGCCTCCCGCGCGGCGCCAGAACGCGGGCCGTTCCTCGAGCAGCACGAGCCAGCCGTGGCTCGCGAGCAGCAACGCGAGCGGGAGCAGGACCCAGACGGGCCAGAAGTAGGCGCGGGTCGTCAGCGCCCAGATGACGACCAGGAAGAGACCGATGCCGCCCGAGACCAGGCAGTGGAGCTCGAGAGCGCGACGACGGTGGCGGTGGCTCCGCACAGGGGCGGGCGACTTCATCTCTGCCGAAGCGTCGCCTCCGAGGAGGCGAGACGCAAGCAGTTTCCAGCCCGCGGCGAGCGGACGGACGAGGTACAGCGCGAGCACCAAGGCGGCGCAGCCGGCCGGCACGAAGAGCAGCGCCTCGGCGAGCGTGTCGACATTCCGCCCGAAGACGTCGGCATCGTCCCCCAGCCACCGGTAGTAGATCGGGAGCCCGATCATCCGCAGCGACGACGCGAGGACGCTGAGCAGGGCCACGGCAAGGGGCACGCCGACGAGGAATCGAAGGAGGAGATACGCCTGCGCCTTCCAGAGGCGGCGGTCCCTCACTACCGCCACCACTCGAGCCCAGAACCCTGCAGTTCTGGGCCGTGGCCCAGAAGGTTCGAGCCGAGCTCCCAGCAGGCGGTTCGCGAGAGCGACTTCAGTCGCCGCGAAGAGCCCGACGATCGCGCCGAGCCCGATCAGGAGCGGTATGACCAGCGGTGTGATCGCGAACACCACGATCAGGATCCAACCGGCGAGGAGGAAGGTTACCCAGACCGCGCCGAGGGGAATCGCCGCCAGCAAGAACAGCAGCCTCTGGTAGGTCGCGCGGTCGACGAGTGGTTGAACGCTGCGATGCACAGGCACCCCTAGTGAAGTTTGGTCGCGGGCGTCGAGGGCGCGCGTTCGAGCGCCAGGGTGGGCAGCCAGTGGAGCCAACGCGGCAGGTACCAGTTCCAGTCACCCAGGAGCTTCATCGTCGCGGGCAGCAAGACTGCACGCACGATCGTCGCGTCGATCAGAACGGCTATCGCAAGCCCGACCCCGAACTGCTTCATCATCACCATCGGGAGCGTGGCGAAGATCGAGAATACGAACACCATCACGACGGCGGCACTCGTGACAACCCCAGCGGTCGACTTGATCCCGTGCGCTACCGCCTCCTCGGTGGACAGGCCGCGATCGAACGCCTCGCGCACGCGGCTGAGGATGAAGACGTGGTAGTCCATCGAGAGGCCGAACAGGATCACGAAGAGAAATACGGGCAGCCAGACCATCACGCCTTCGGAATAGTCGAAGCCGAGGATGCCCTTCGCCCAGTCGCGCTGGAAGACGAGCACCAGGACTCCGAAGGCGACGGCCACGGAGAGCAGGTTGAGGAGGATCGCCTTGGCCGCGATCACGATCGACCGAAATGCAACGAGCAGGAGCAGGAACGCGAACGCGAGCACGAAGGCGAACACGAGCGGGGCCTTGCTGCGCATCGAGCTGCCGAAGTCCTGGTCGGTTGCCGTCGTGCCGGTGACGCCTGCCTCGACGCCCTCGAGCGAGCCGACCGTCTGGGGCACGATCTCGTCGCGGAGCGCCGCGAGTGCCGCGTCCGAGGCGGCGTCGTAGCCGTTGCCGTCGACCGGAAGCTCGAGGCGTGCAACCGTGCGGGCGGGGTTGACGTCCATCGTCACCGGCTCACGGGCGCTGCCGCTCGCAAGCGCCCGTCGGCGAAGCTCGGCGATCGCCGCCGCGACGCGCGGATCGTCGATCGAGCGTGCCTTGACGACGACGACCGCCGGGTCCTGCTCGCCCGGAAAGGCGGCCTGGAGCCGGTCGTACACCTGGATCGCCTCCAGATCCTTCGGCAGCGCCTCCGGGCTCGGCACGACCGTCTTCATCCCCAGCGCGGGAACGGCCAGCGCGAGGAGAGTCCCGGCCGAGACTACGGCCGCGAGCAGCGGCCGGCGCAGGACACGGTCGATGACCCAGCTCCAGAGGCGGCCGCCCTCCGGCCGCTGCCGACGGTTGAGGAACGGGACCGCCGCCTTGTTGACGCGATCGCCGAGGCGTGACAGCAGGGCCGGCAGAACGGTCAGGGACCCGAGCACGGCGAAGGCAACGACCATCATCGTCGCCAGCGCGAAGGAGCCGAACGTCTTGTCGCCGGTGAAGAACATGCCGGCCATCGCGATCATCACCGTCAGGCCCGAGATCACCACCGCTCGGCCGGATGTGGCGGCGGCGGCCTCCAGCGAAGCGCTCTCGGTGCGCCCGGCGGCACGCTCCTCGCGCTCCCGCTTCAGGTAGAAGAGCGAGTAGTCGACCCCGACGGCGAGCCCGATCAGCAGCAGGACGGCGCTGACGCTTTTGTCTACGGGGAACAGCTGGCTGGCGAATGCGAGCAGGCCCGTGGTCGCCATCACCGCCGAGAGTGCGAGCAGCAAGGGGATGCCTGCCGCCACGAGGGCCCCGAAGGCGACGATCAGCACGGCGATCGTGACGGGAAGCGAGAGCAGGCCCGCCCGCTGCAGGGCGTCGCCGAACCGCTCGTCGATCTCCTTGTTGGCGGTTGCCTCGCCAAACTCGCCGATGAAGAGCCGTGGGTTCGCGGCCTTCGCCCGGTCGACCGCAGCCAGCACCGGTCCGATCTTGTCCTCTGCATCGTCAGGATCGCCGCGGATCTCGAATCTGACGGTCGCCGAGCGGCCGTCAGGCGAGACCTGGCCGCGGTTGCGACTGTCGAGCGGGCTGCGGACGTTGGTGACGGCCGGCACGGCCGAGACGCGTCGGATCACGTCGTCGATCGCCGCCTCGAAGGCAGGGCTCTTGGTCGTCAGCGTGCGACTCTGGACGAGGACAGTCTCGTCTGCCGGTTGCCGGAAGTCGTCGTCGAGGATCCGTTCCATCCGGCCGGACTCGCCGGGAACGTTCTCGTCTCCGAGGGTCTTCGTGCCCACGGCGCCGCCGAGCACGGCGGCGACCGCCACGAATGCGATCCACCCGAACGTCGCCGTCTTCCAATGCGCGGCGCTCCAACGCCCTACGCGTGCTGCGAGACTCAGCCTCATGACGCCTTCCTCCTTGCTCGTCTGCTCTGGATCGAGGCTGCCTGTCGGCCTTTGCGTCCGCAGAGAGGGCACCCGGCCTCTATGGGCTGAGGCGTGCCGGTCTCTTGTCCCTGCGGCTAGCCCCAGCGTCGTCACGAGAACCGGCGGTCCCCGCGCGACCGTCCGCTACGAACCTAGAGGAAGGGCTTCGTCGCCATCACGCCGTGGCCACCGGCGCGTGAATCTAACGCGGCGCGGCGGGCGCGCGCGGGCCGGAGATTCGGACGGCGCACGTCACGGCAACGCGTAGGCGACGATCCGCGCGCCGCGCGGCTTGCCGCGGACCTCGACCAGGTGAGGGGTGTCGAGCGCGATCAGGTGCCAGTCCGCGCTCGATAGTCCGACCCGGACTTCCGTCAGCTTGTGGACGACGAGGCGCGTGTGCGGCCGGCCGTCGACGGAGACGCGGACGGGCAGCGGCTTCGGCGAGATCAGGAAGAGCCGCACGATCCCGCGGCCGTAGGCCCACAGCGCTGCGTGGCTCGAGCTCATCTGCCGCCCCGACTGGTCCGGCGGGAACCAGCCCGAGCAGAAGAGGGCCTCGTCGCGCACCGGCTGCGGGAACGGGGGGTCGGCGGTCGAGGCGCCACGGATGAACGACGTCACCGGGCCGTCGGTGGCGAGCGGCCTCCACCCGTGCGCGACGAGTCCCTGCCAGGCCATCCACGCCGTATCCGTCAACAGCGGGTTGTCGACGTACAGCCCGTGGTGGAGCGCGATCGTCGAGACCTTCAGGATCCGGAGCCGCACGCCCACGCCGGTCGTCCAGTCCCCGCAGCTCAGTGGCTCGAGATGGCGCGCGACGACGTCGCTGCGCTTCGGCGCGGTCGTCGAGTACCCGAGCGGCCGTTCCCGCAGGACGCGCTGGTCGTAGTAGAGATAGACGCTCCCGTAGTGGATGTCGGGGAGGAAGATCGGCAGCTCGACGAGACGTCCCTCCGGCGCGTGGACGATCGCGTCATAGGCCGCGTTGGCGCCGTCAGCGGCCGAGGCGCGGAACGCGCGGACATGCAGGTCGGCGATCAGGACGGCTGTGACGATCGCCGCGAGCGCAAGCCGCGGGATCCGTCGCGCCGCCGGGCGGCGCAGGCCGGCATCGATCGCGACGGCGACGAGCGCCGCTCCTGCGAGGCAGGCGATCGGCATCAGCCGCTCGGGCACGCGCGGGTAGCGAAGGGGCGGGAACGCATGCCAGAGCGGCCCGTACAGCGGGTTGTGCGTCCCCAATGCGAGCAGCACGGGAACGATCGCGCCGACGCCGAGGGCAGTCGCGAGCCAGCCGTCGCGCCGCGTGAGCACCGCGAAACCGCCGAGCGCGACGAGCGGCGTCAGCCAGCCCACGAAGACGAAGGCCTCGGCGTTGCCGCCGACGTGGCGCGAGACGAAGTCGACTCCGGTCGCCGAGTAGGCGTTCACCTCGCGCAGCGACCGGCCGCTCTCGTCGATCGAGCCCGAGATCACCGTCAGGTCGATCAGCACCCCGGCGAGCACCGCGGCAACGGCGCCGATCGCGGTCTCGAGCAGGACCCGGGCGTGGCGCGAACGGCAGATCGCGTACAGCACATAGAAGGGGATCGCGCCGAGCGCGAGGTGCACCTGGCCCGAGAGCGGGATCGAGACGAGCGCTGCGCGCGAGGCCCACCACCAACGCTGATCGCCGCTCCGCCGGGCTCGCTCGAACGCCCACAGCGCGAGCGGGAGCAGCAGCGAGATCGGCCCGAGGAGGTGCCCGCGGCTCTGCACGATCCGGTACGGCGCGATCTCGTAGACGAGGCCTCCGGCGACGGCGGCGACGCGCGCGAGGCCGAGCTCGCGCAGCCAGAGCAGCGTGAACGCACCGGCGCCGAACAGGCACAGCAGCGTGAACAGGTTCCACGCGAGCACCGGGCCGAGCGCACGGACGAGCGGCCAGTAGGGCAGTCCGTACGGCCACCACGCCGGGTTCGCCTGCTCGGCCTCCGGGTGGAAGGAGTACGGGTCGACCCACGGCTGCTGCCCGTGCTCGAGCTGGTGGCCCGCCAGCCAGAGCCGGTAGCCGGTCTGGAGATGGTCGCCGGGCGCCGCCTCGCCGTGTCCAGGCGCGCCGGAGGCCATGAAGGCGGTGAAGCCGTGAACGACCGCGGGCTCCGTCGCGACGAGTGCCGCGGCGGCATAGAGGGCCCAGATGAGAACAGCAGGGCCGAGCGTTACAGAGCCCGGGCGGCCTGGAGCAGCTCGTCGAAGTTCGGCACGAGCTCGTTGCCGTAGCTCCACGCTCCGCGTACCTTTCCTTCCCGGTCGATCAGGAACGCTGTCCGCTGTGCGACGTCCTGCATGCCGCGGTAGTCCTGGGCGGCGTCGAAGCCGCGAACCGCTTCGCCGTTCCAGTCCGAGAGCAGCCCGAACGTGAGGTCGAGCACCTGCATCCAGGCGATATGCGTCCACGGCGAGTCGCGGGAGATGCCGAGCGGCCGCACGCCGACCGCCTCGAACTCCGTGCTCCTGTCACGCAGGAGCTCCATCTCGCTCGATCACGTCGAGGACCAGTCGAAGAGGTAGAAGAGGAGCAGGATCGGCCCGTCCGCGACGATCTCCTCGATCGTGTGCTGCTCGCGCGGGCCGACCCACACCGTCGCGCATGGGATCGAGTTGCCGGGCTGCAGCATTGGCGGAGCCTACAGAGGCTGCAGGAAGGACAGAGGTCCTAGCCGCCGGTCACGCGCACGACCACGCGATGGTCGTAGGTGTCGACGGTCAGGGTCGTCCCGCGGCGCGCGATGCGGATCGGCGCGCTCGGCAGCAGCAGCCGGCCTTTGACCTTCCCGGTCGCGCGGTCCAGTGCGTAGAGGTAGTCCGGTTCGGCCGTGTAGCCGTACCCCGTGACGACGGTGTCGTTCAGGAAGACGAAGTTCGCGGCGTTCGCGACCTGGGCCGCGCTGCGCCAGAGAAGTTTCCGCCGACCCGGGTCGATCGCGTTCAGGTACCCGTTCAGCCCGTACGAAGACTTCGCATAGGTCTGGTGTGCGGTCTCGACGTAGAGCCTCCGCGGGCCGGGCTGGCTCGCGTACACGACCTGCTCGTAGACGAACTCGCGCTCGCCTGGCGCAATGCGCGGAGGCCAGGCGTAGTTCCTGAAGTCGACCGTGTAGCCGGGGCCGACAACGAGGTGCTGCGTGTTCCCGTCTGGGCCCTCCACGCGAACTCCACGCGGCCGAGGTGCAGTGAGCGAGCGCGCCGGGTCGACGGTGGTCGACGAGAGGATCGTGAAGTGGACGGTGCCGGACCCTTTCCCGGTCACCGAGGCCGGAAAGACCGGCCTTGGCAGGACGATCGTCGGCGTTCCAGCCGCCGAGACCGCGCCCGCGAGGACGATCATGAGCGATAGGCCTGCGAGGACGGACCGGCGCACGGACGGCAGCCTACGTCGCCCCACGGTCACACCGAAGTAGCTGGGATGGTCTCCGTCGCGTCCGCGATCTCGCGGACGACCTCGACGATGTCGCGGTTGGCGTTGAAGATCCGTAGCTGGCGTTCGGCTCCGTTGCCGCGTGCGAGGATCGCGCGGATGCCCTCCAGCTCGCGCTCGCAGCCGAGCTCTCGTGCGTGCGGCTCGAGGTCGCGGAGCGTCCGACGCACGAGCTGGGCGACCGGGACGCGATTCCGGCGGCCGGTCGCGAGATCCATCACCGGCGCGTCCAGCCCGTAGCGCGCGGCGAGCCACTTGTTCTCGGTGGTGAGGATGCGGTGGTACGACGGGATCTCCTCTCCGCGGTCGAAGCGCTCGGAGTAGTCCTTGACGAGCGACTGGCAGAACGCGGCGAGCGCGACCGCCTCCTCCAGGCGCGTGACGGCGTCGCAGACACGAATCTCGACGGTCCCGAGCCGCGGGTGCAGGCGGATGTCCCACCAGATGTGCGTGTAGTCGGCGATGCAGCCGGTGCGCTCGAGCTGGCCGACGACCTCTGCGTAGTCGTTGTAGTCCCGGAACCTAGGCGGCGGGCCGGACCGCGGGAAGGCGGCGAACACCATCTGTCGGCTGGAGGCGAGACCGGTCGGCTCGCCGCGCCAGAACGGCGAGCTCGCCGTCAGTGCAAGGAGCTGCGAGAGGTGGGGGAGCAGGCCGTTCACGACCTGGATTGCCTTCTCGGCGCCGTCGACGGCGACGTGGATGTGCATCCCGAAGATCAGCTCCCGCCGGGCGACGTATTGCATCTGGTCGACGAGACTGCGGTAGCGGTCCTTGGCCGTGATCCGCTGGCGCTCGAAGAGGCTGAACGGGTGCGTGCCCGCGGAGCCGACGCGCAGGCCGTGCTCGGCCGCGACTCCGATCACGTAGGAGCGGAGCCCGGCGAGCTCGCGCTCGATGTCGGCCGGACTGCGGCAGACCGGCGTCGTGATCTCGACCACCGACTGCATCAGCTCGGAGCTGATGCGCGCCTCGAGCTCGTGCCCGGCCACCGCGGCCAGCACGGTGTCGACGTGTTGAACGAGGTCGAAGGTCTCGGAGTCGAGGAGCATGTACTCCTCCTCGACCCCGAGGGTGTACGGGTCGCCCGTGCCGAACGCGTGGTCGAGCACGCTGCCGCCGGCCGCGAAGCCCGCGCCCTTGCCGGGGATCGACGGGGGCGTGAACTGATTCATGCGATGAGCGCCTCCGCCTCGATCTCGACGTGCCAGCGCGGGTCGATCAGCTGCGTGACGATGTAGGTGCATGCCGGCCGCGTGTCGCCGAAGACTGCACCGTGTGCGCGAGCCACCTCTTCGAAGATCTCGGCGCTCGTCGCGAAGATCCGCGTGCGGACGACGTGCTCGGGGGCGGCGCCCGCCTCACGGAGCGCGGCGACGATGATCTCGAGGCACCGCTGCGTCTGACCGAACGCGTCTGCGGGCAGCTCTCCGCCCTCGGGCATGATCGGCGCGGTGCCGGCGACGAAGACATGCGGCCCCACCCGCACGGCCCGCGAGAAGCCCATCACGCGCTCGTACGGCGATCCAGACGAGATGAGCTGCCGATCCATCGGCCTAGTATCCCCGCAAATGGACGCCCTGGGACTCGTCGACGGCTGGCCCGCCGACCGCGTCGCCGTCGGAGTCGCATCTTCCCGCGGGACGCTGTTCGTGCACGGGAGCGCGGAGGAGTTCCGGTGGGCGTCGGTGACGAAGCCGGTAACGGCGCTCGCGTGCCTCGTCGCCGCCGAGGAGGGCACGCTCGACCTCGACGAACCGGCCGGACCTCCGGGATCGACCGTGCGGCACCTGCTCGCGCACGCTTCCGGGCTGCCGTTCGATCCCGGGCCGCCGATCGCGAAGCCCGGGGAAAGGCGCATCTATTCCGAGCACGGCTTCGAGGTCCTCGGCGAGACGCTCGCGGGGCGTGCGGAGATGCCGTTCGCCGAGTACGTCGCCGGCGCGGTGCTCGAGCCGCTCGGACTCGGCGCGCGCCTCGACGGCAAGCCGGGCTCCGGCCTTCAGGGCTCGCTCCGCGACCTGCTCGCGCTGGGCCACGAGCTGCTCGTGCCGACGCTCGTCTCCGGGGAGACGCTCGCCGAGGCGACCACAGTCCAGTTCCCGGGCCTCGTCGGCGTCCTCCCGGGATTCGGACGCCAGGAGCCGAACGACTGGGGACTCGGCCTCGAGCTCCGCGACCGCAAGTCGCCCCACTGGACGGGCTCGCGCAACTCCGAGCGCACGTTCGGACACTTCGGCGGGAGCGGCGCGTTCCTCTGGGTCGATCCCGAGCCCGGGATCGCGCTCGGCTGCCTCACCGACCTCGAGTTCGGAGATTGGGCGTCGACCGCCTGGCCCGAGTTGTCCGACGCGGTGCTGGATGAGCTGGTCAGTCGCTGAACAGTGGCCGGATCAGCTCGTCGAAGGTCGCCCTGTCACAGCTCGCGACCACCGCCGGCGTGAGTGCGCGGACCGATGCCGTCCGCGGGCAGTCCATCGCCAGCGCGACCTCGCCGAAGTAGTCGCCCGGCTTCAGCGTCCGCCGGTCGCCGCGCGCCTCCTGAGTGACGTTCAGTATCCCCGAGAGCACGACGTAGAAGCGCTCGCCGTCCTCGCCCTCGCGGACGATCGTCGCGCCCATCGGCACCTGTTCCCGCCGCATGCGCTCCGACAGCTTGCGCAGCTGCTCCCCCGGCAGCTCGGCGAGCAGGCCGACGCGTGCGAACTCGTGCTCACGGATTGGCATCGCCTGCACATACTGCACTGTGGGACTTCTCGACGAGTGGCGGTTCTGCCCGCGCTGCGGCGCGGCCGTCGAGTCTGCCGACGGCCGCGCGGAGTGCGCCTCTTGCGGCTACGTCGCCTACGCCAACCCCGCGCCCGCGGCATGCGCGCTGTGCGTCGACGAGGCGGGGCGAATCCTGCTCACCCGCCGGGCGTGGCAGCCCTACGCGGGGATGTGGGATCTACCTGGGGGTTTCCTCCAGGAGGACGAGCATCCACTCGACGCGCTGCGGCGCGAGCTCGCGGAGGAGACAGGCCTCGACGTCGATCCGACGCGGTGGTTCGGCGCGTTCATGGTCCCCTACGGCGACGGCCCCGGGGCCCGGTGGGTGCTGAACCTCGTCTGGGAGGCGCGCGTTACGGGTGGCGAGCCTGCCCCCGCCGACGATGTGTCCGAGCTGCGCTGGTTCGCGCGCGAGGAGCTGCCGCCGCTCGAGGAAGTGGCGATGGCGGAGCCCCTCGCAGCATGGGTTTCGACGCCGGCAGGCCGGTAATCCAGCGGTGCGCTCGCCGCTCTGGTGGACGGCCACCACGGCGGCTCGATCGTGTTCGTGCACGGCATGCGCGTGCTCGGGCTCGTCGACGAGCCGCCGGGGCGCGCCGTCGCGCCCGTGGCCCACCCGGAGAAAGAAAAAGCGGCGGCCTAGGCCGAAGGCTGGGCGCCGTTCTCGGCCAGCCCGAGCCCACGCTCGATCGCGCCCTTCGGCATCGCCCCGATGACGGCGGCCGCCGGCTCGCCGTCCTTGAACAGGACGATCGTCGGAATCGACTGGACCCCGTAGCGAATCATCAGTTCCTGCTCCTCGTCGACGTTGACCTTCACGAGGCGGAGCTCCCCTATGCGCTCGTCGGCGATCTTGTCGAGCACGGGGGAAACGGCGTGGCAGGGGCCACACCATTCGGCCCAGAAATCGACGATCACCGGCTGCTCGCTCTTCAGGACCTCCGTGTCGAAGGTCGCGGTCGTCACTGCGATGGACATTTCACGGTTCCTTTCGGGTTTTGTTGAGCTTACTTGGTAACGCGCGCCATGGCTGAACTCTTCCCGGACGCCAATAGACTTGAACACATGGCACGCAAGTTCGCGCCGCTTTCGCGCGTCCCCGATCATCCTGCGCTCGAGCGAGCGGTCCTCGAGCGCTGGGAGCGCGAGGGCACGTTCGAGCGGCTGCGCGAGCTGAACGCAGGCCGCCCTCGATTCAGCTTCCTCGACGGGCCGATCACGGCCAACAACCCGATGGGCGTACACCATGCCTGGGGCCGGGCGCTGAAAGACGTCTTCCAGCGCTACAAGGCGGCCCGCGGGCACGAGCTTCGCTACCAGAACGGGTTCGACTGCCAGGGTCTGTGGGTCGAGGTCGAGGTCGAGCGCTCGCTCGGGCTGAACTCGAAACGGGAGATCGAGGAATACGGCCTGGCCGAGTTCGCCGCCCGCTGCCGCGAGCGCGTCGCCGAGTTCGCCGCGGTGATCACAGATCAGTCCAAGCGGCTCGGGATGTGGATGGACTGGGGCAACGACTACTACACCTTCTCCGACACGAACATCGAGTACATCTGGCGGTTCCTCAAGGAGGTCCACCGTCGCGGCTGGCTCTTCATGGGCCACCGCTCGACGCAGTGGTGCCCGCGCTGCGGCACGTCGCTCTCGCAGCACGAGCAGGCAGGCGAGGGGAACTACGAGGAGCTCGACCATCCGTCGCTCTACGTCCGCTTCCCGATCCGCGGTCGAGATCGCGAGGCGCTGGTCGTCTGGACGACGACCCCCTGGACGCTGCCGGCGAACGTCGCCGCGGCGGTGAAGCCCGACGCCCACTACGGGCTCGCGAACGGCGAGTGGCGCCTCGCGGAGGAGGGGCGGGACTACGACCGGGTCGTGCACGGCGAGGACCTGGTCGGGCTCGAGTACGACGGTCCCTTCGACGACCTGCCGGCGCAGGACCCGTCGGCGCACAGGGTGATCCCGTGGGACGACGTTGCGCTCGATGAGGGCACCGGAATCGTCCACATCGCCCCCGGCGCCGGCACGGAGGACTTCGAGCTCGGGCGCGAGCACGGGCTGCCGGTGATCGCGCCGATCAACGAGGACGGCCGCTTCTACCCCGGGTTCGGGCCGCTCGAAGGGCTCTCGACCAGCGAGGCGGAGGAGCCGATCATCGCTGCGCTCCGCGACAAGGGCGTACTCGTCGAGGCTGGGTGGATCAGGCACCGGTACCCGATCTGCTGGCGCTGCCACACGCCGCTCCTCTTCCGGGTCGTCGACGACTGGTTCATCGGCGTCGACGAGATCCGCGGCGCGCTGATCGAGCAGAACGACACGGTCGAGTGGACGCCGCCGCAATACAAGAAGCGCATGGACGACTGGCTGCGCAACATGCGCGACTGGAACATCTCGCGCAAGCGCTACTTCGGGCTGCCGCTGCCGTTCTATCCGTGCGCCTGCGGGATGCTGAACGTGGTCGGCTCCCGCGTGGAGCTGGAGGAGCGGGCGGTACGCGGGCTCGAGCGGCTGCAGGAGCTGCACCGGCCGTGGATCGACGAGGTGACGATCCGCTGCGAGTCGTGCGGCGAGGAGGTGCAGCGCATCCCGGAGGTGGGCGACGCCTGGCTCGACGCCGGCATCGTCCCACTCTCCACCCTCGGCTGGGAGAACCCGGTCTGGAAGCCGGGCGGCTACGCGACCGGGGCGGCGCGGGGCCTGACCGGCGCCGACCTCCCCGACCACGCGTACTGGGAGGAGTGGTTTCCGGCCGACTGGGTCTCGGAGAGCCGCGAGCAGATCCGCCTCTGGTTCTACTCGCAGTGCTGCATGTCGGTCGCCCTGACCGGCCGGAACCCGTACCGGCGCGTGCTCGCGTACGAGCGGGTGCGCGACGAGACGGGTCGTGAGATGCACAAGTCGTGGGGCAACGCGATCGAGGCGAACGATGCGTTCGAGCGGATCGGCGCCGACGTGATGCGGCTGATGTACGCCGCGCAGATTCCGAGCCAGAACATCAACTTCGGCTACGGCCCCGCGAACGAGGTCAAGCGGCGCCTGCTGACGCTCTGGAACTCGGTCTCGTTCTTCGTCACCTACGCGAGCATCGAGGATTTCCAACCCACGTACGAGGATCTCGAGACCGGGCCGCCGGTCGCGCAACCGCTCGACGGCTGGGTCGTCGCGCGCACCAGGCAGCTCGTCGCCGAGGCGACCGCCGCGTACGAGCGCTACTGGACTCCCGCAGTCACGCGTGCGTTCGAGGCGTTCGTCGAAGATCTCTCGAACTGGTACATTCGCCGCACGCGGCGCCGCTTCTACTCGTTCGACGAGGCTGCGTTCCGGACGCTCTGGTACGCGCTCGTCCAGGGTCTCCGCGTGATCGCGCCGGTGATGCCCTTCATCGCCGACGACCTCTGGCGGAACGTCGTCGCCGGCGCCTGCGAGGGCGCCCCCGACTCCGTCCATCTGGCCGGGTGGCCTCGGGTCGAGGAACCGGACGGCGCCCTGCTCGCCGAGATCGCCGAGGTCAGGCGGATCGTCGAGCTCGGGCGCCAGGCGCGCTCCCAGGCGGGGATCAAGCAGCGCCAGCCGCTCCGCAAGGCCGTCGTCTACGGCGCCTCGAACGGCACGCGCGAGCACGCGCAGGAGATCGCCGACGAGCTCCGCGTCCGCGAGCTCGTTCCGACCGTGGGCCCCGGCGGCAGCGTGCGGCTGAAGCCGAACCTGCCCGTGCTCGGCCCCCGGCTCGGCAAGCGCCTGCCGGACCTCCGGCGTGCACTCGAGGAGGGGCGCTGGGAGTGGGACGGCCGGCAGGTACGCGTCGAGGACGAGCTGCTGGCCGAAGGCGAGTTCCTGGTCGAGCGGGTAGCCGAGAACGAGGGCTTCGCCTTCGCCTCCGACGGGGAGCTGAGCGTCGAGATCGACCCCCGGCTCGACGACGACCTGCGTCTGGAGGGCCGGCTGCACGACCTGACGCACGCAGTCAACGTCCTGCGCAAGGAACGCGGACTCGAGGTCAGCGACCGCATCCGCCTCACGATCCCCGGGGCGGACGCGGATCTGCTCGAGCGCTACGTCGACCGGGTCAAGGACGAGACCCTCGCCGTCGAGATCGAGATCGGCGAGGACCTCGATCTGCGCAAGGCCTAGGCTGCAGGGAGGGTCCGGCGGAGCTCG
>JBKPCT010000143.1:0-3422 GCA_046727515.1 Actinomycetota bacterium
GAGAACGTCGAGGCGGCGCGGTCGCTCGGGATGGAGGCGCTCCTCTTCGAGGGCGAGGACGCGCTCGCCGCCGACCTGGAGCGGCTCGGCCTCGATTGGCCGCTGCCGTAGGCTGGCGCGTGAGGTTCGAGCACGTCCTCGTCGTCGGTGCCGGCCAGATGGGCGGAGGGATCGCCCAGGTACTTGCTGCGTCGCGGCGGCGGGTGTCTCTGTACGACGTGGCGCCGGGGGCGGTGGAGCGCGGGCTCGAGACGATGGGGAAGAGCCTGGCGAAGCTCGCCGAGAAGGGCGGCCCCGATCCCGACGAGGTGCTCGCGCGGGTCGAGCCGGTCGGCGATCTCCGTCCGGCCGAGCTGATGATCGAGGCGGTGGTCGAGGACGCGGGCGTGAAGGAGGAGATCTTCCGGCGTGCGGACGGCCGGCTGCCGGCGGAGGCGATCCTCGCCTCGAACACGTCGTCGATCCCGATCGCCTCCCTGGCTGCGGTGACCGCGCGGCCCGACCGCGTGATCGGCATGCACTTCTTCAACCCCGTGCCGGTGATGACGCTCGTCGAGGTGGTGCGGGGGCCGTCGACCTCGGACGAGACCGCGGCGGCGATCGTCGAGCTCGCGCGCGAAATCGGGAAGACACCTGCCGAGGCGAACGACTTCCCCGGCTTCGTCTCGAACCGGATCCTGATGCCGTTCATCAACGAGGCCGTCTGGGCGCTGCACGACGGCGTTGCCGACGCAGAGGCGATCGACACGATCGCGAAGCTCGGGTTCGCCCACCCGATCGGGCCGCTGGCGCTCGCCGACCTGATCGGCCTGGACACGTGTGTGGCGATCATGGACGTGCTCGAGCGCGGCCTCGGCGACTCCCACTACGCGCCCTGCCCGTTGTTGCGGGAGCATGTCGCCGCGGGACGCCTCGGCCGTAAGTCGGGCCGCGGCTTCTACGAGTACGCCTAACTTTCTAGGCGTTCCCGGCCTCCTCCCCGAGGCGATCATGACGAGGATCGTGTGACGCGTGGGAAACGAGACCGTGCCGAAACTGCGCCGCGTTAGACTGGCCGGTCGGTGGACTTCGAGCTGACCGCCGAGCAGCGCGAGATCCAGGCGCTCGCCCGCGACTTCGCCCAGGCGGAGATCGAGCCGCACGCGGCCGAGTGGGACCGGGAGCACCGCTTCCCGGCAGAGCTCTATCCCAAGCTCGCCGAGCTCGGGCTGATGGGGGTCTGCGTGCCCGAGGAGTACGGCGGGGCGGGGGCCGACTTCGTCTCCTACATCCTCGTGCTCGAGGAGCTTTCGCGGGCCGACGCGGGCGTCGGGGTCACGGTCGCCGTGCACACGAGTGCGGTTACGCTCCCGATCCTCGGCTTCGGCACGGACGAGCAGCGCGCCCGGTTCGTGCCGCCGCTCGCGCGCGGGGAGCTGCTCGGGGCGTTCGCGCTGACCGAGCCCGAGTCCGGGTCCGACGCGGGCTCGCTCCGCGCCGCCGCCGCTCCCGACGACGGCGGCTGGCACGTCTCCGGAACGAAGCGCTTCATCTCCACCGCCCGCTACGCCGGCACCTTCCTCTTCTTCGCGCGCACCGACCCGTCGAGCTCGAGCGCCGGGGGCGTGTCGGCGTTCGTCCTCGACGCCGGCCACGTGCGCGTCACGCGCGACGAGGAGAAGCTCGGCCTGAACTCGACGACGACGAGCGACGTCGTCGTCGACTCCCACGTCGACGGCGACCGCCTGCTCGGCGAGGAGGGGAAGGGCTTCACGATCGCGATGTCGACCCTCGACGGCGGGCGGATCGGCATCGCCGCGCAGGCGCTCGGGATCGCGCAGGCCGCCTACGACGCCGCGCGCGCCTACGCGCTCGAGCGCCGGCAGTTCGGGAAGGCGATCGGGGAGCAGCAGGCGATCCAGCACAAGCTCGCGAACATGTCGATGGAGATCGACGCGGCGCGGCTGCTGGTGCTCCGCGCGGCGTGGCTGAAGCAGCAGGGTCGCCCGCACACCGAGGAGGGCGCGAAGGCGAAGCTGTTCGCATCCGAGACGGCACGACGGCAGACCGCCGAGGCGGTCCAGATCTTCGGCGGCTACGGATACACCAAGGAGTTCCCGGTCGAGCGCTACTACCGCGACGCGAAGATCACCGAGATCTACGAGGGGACGAGCGAGATCCAGCGGCTCGTGATTGCGCGCTCGCTCCTCGGCCTGCGCAGGCAGGCGATCGCCTCCGGGTAGATGGCTCGGCGCCGCGACGAGCCCGTTCGCCTCACCCGGATCTACACGCGCACCGGCGATGCGGGCGAGACGAGCCTCGGCGACGGGTCGCGCGTCCCCAAGACCGACCAGCGCGTCGTCGCGTACGGCGCCGTCGACGAGCTGAACTCGGCCCTCGGGCTCGTCCTCGCCACACACCCTCCCGATGTGCTCCGCGGCCCGCTCGAGCGGATCCAGAACGAGCTCTTCGACCTCGGCGCCGACCTCTCCGTCCCCTTCGCAAAGGGAGACGGCAAGCTGCGCGTCGAGCAGGCGCAGATCGAGGAGCTCGAGGCGCTCTGCGACCGCTTCAACGAGTCGCTCCCGCCGCTGAAGAGCTTCGTCCTCCCGGGCGGAACGGAGGTGGCCGCGCGCTTGCATCTCGCCCGGGCGATCTGCCGGCGGGCCGAGGTCGAGGCCCTGCGCGTCGACCCGGCCAACCCCCTGGCGCCCACGTACCTGAACCGCCTCTCCGACCTGCTCTTCATCCTGGCTCGCACTGCGAACGCGAGCGCGGCGGAGGCAGAGCCCCTCTGGAAGCCTGGCGGCTCGCGCTAGGCGCAGCCGGGTCGTTCGCCGCCGGCTACCTCGGCTCGGCGATCGGGCTCGTGCTCGGCACGCTGCGCCTGCCGCTGGTGATCCTGCTTGCCTCGAGCCCGAGCACGGCGGCCGGGACGAACATCGGGATCAGCGCCGCCTCGGCTGCCGCCGGCTCCGTGCGGCATTCGCGCGAGGGGCGCGTGTCGTGGCCGGTCGTCTGGTGGATGCTGCCGCCCTCGATCGCGGGGGCCTTCCTCGGCGGGTACTTCGGCGGTGACCTGCCCGAGACCGCGCTGCTCGCGGTCGCCGCCGCGATCCTGGTCTTCAACGGGGTCGACCTGCTCGCGCGGCCGTTCCACGCGCAGCCGCGCACGAGGCCGCGGATCGCGCCCGCGGTCCTCGGTGGGTTCGGCGTCGGTGCCCTCGGCGGCGCGATCGGCGTCATCCTCGGGACGATGCGGATGCCCGTGCTTCTGCGCGGGGTGGGGATGACGGCGGCGAAGGCTGTCGGCACGAACCTCGTCGTCGGCTTTGCCGTCGGCGCGGTCGGCCTCGCCGCGCACGCGGCCCGCCTGGAGGTCGAGTGGGAACTGCTCGCAGTCGGCGCACCGGCCGCGATTGTCGGCGGTTGGCTCGGCGCCC
>JBKPCT010000144.1:0-10443 GCA_046727515.1 Actinomycetota bacterium
TGCTGACGCTGTCCTCGATCAGCAAGCGCACGCGCGAGCTCGGCACCCTGAAGGCGATCGGCTGGAGGAACCGGCTCGTCGTCCGCCAGGTCGTCGGCGAATCGGTCGCACAGGGCCTGCTCGGCGGGCTCGTCGGCGCGCTGATCGGAGTCGCCGGGGCGGCGGTCATCACCGCGATCGGGCCGACGCTGAAAGCCACCGTCGCCCAGGCCGCAGCGGCGAGCGGCGCTCCGATCGCAGGCGCGGGGTTCGGCCAGGGGCAGATCGCCACCGGCTCGACGACGGTCAAGCTCGCGGCGCCGATCAGCCCCACGGCACTCCTGCTCGCGGTCGCGCTCGCGCTCGTAGGCGCCCTCGTCGCCGCCGCCGCCGGCTCCGCCCGTGCAGGCCGACTTCGTCCTGCTGAAGCGCTCAGGAGCGTCGAATGACAACGATCCCCGAGACGGCCGGCGGCGGCGTCCTCTACGAGCTGCGCGCGGTCACGCGACGCTACGGCAAAGACGGAACGGCGGTCGACGCCTTACGCAGCCTCGATCTCGCGATTCCCGGCGGCGAGTTCGTCGTCATCGCCGGCCCGAGCGGCTCGGGCAAGTCGACGCTGCTGCAGCTGCTCGGCGGCCTCGACCGCGCCAGCTCCGGTGAGCTGTTGCTCGGCGGCGTCGACCTCGGCCGCCTCGACGACAACCGCCTCGCCGACCTCAGGCTCAGAACGATCGGCTTCGTCTTCCAGCAGTTCAACCTGATCCCAACGCTCACGGCCGCGCAAAACGTCGAGATCGCACTCGCACCAGAGCACGCGCCCGCCGCCGACCGCCTTCACCGCGTCTCTGAGTTGCTCGCACAGGTCGGGCTCGAGCATCGCTCCCGGCACCTGCCGAGTCAGCTCTCGGGCGGCGAGCAACAGCGCGTCGCGATCGCGCGCGCGCTCGCCAACCGACCACGCATCCTGCTCGCCGACGAGCCGACCGGGAACCTCGACTCCGACACCGGCAACGAGATCCTCGCCCTCCTGCGCAGCGTCGTGACTGCCGAGGGCAAGACGCTCATCCTCGTCACACACGATCGCGACGTCGCCGCGCTGGCGACGATCCTGCTCCGCATGCGCGACGGTCGAATCGAGCACGAAGCACGCGATCGCGCCCGAACCAAGGCGGCAACGGAGCGGCACCGGTGACTGAGCACGACGTCGCCGCACCGCGCCGCCGGGGAAGCTTCAGCCTCCCCTTCCTCCCGCTGAGGTGAGCCGCGTCGAGGAGGTGCTGGAGCTGGTCGTGCTGCTGGGCCGCGAATGCGATGCGCGCAACATCGGCGGTACCGTCATTGTCGGTGACGGCGAGGCGATCGAGCTGAACCCATCGACCGCGAAGCTCCTGCGAGCGTAAGCGTCCTCGCCACGAGGGCTACGAGACGAACCTCAGGAGGACATCATGACGACCTCGCAACGCCTCAACCCGTCCGCCCTGTACCGCGACGCACCGTACGACTACGCGGCGGTCGCGCCGACCGAGCGCCTCGTCTGCACGGCTGGCGCGTGCCCACTCGACCGCGACGGCGCGATCGTTGCGCCGGGCGACCTCGAAGGACAGGCTCGTCGGACGCTCGACAATCTCGAGCTCGCTCTGGCGGAAGCCGGAGCACGCTTCGAGCACGTGCTGAAGACGACTGTGTACGTTGCCGGCGCGGAGCGCGCCGACCTCGTGCGCGTCTGGACCGTCGTCGCGGAGCGCTTCGGTGACGCGCGGCCGCCGAGCACGTTGCTCGGCGTGAGCTTCCTCGGCTATCCAGAACAGCTCGTCGAGATCGAAGCGATCGGGTTCGTCCCGTGACCGTCGGCCTGGACAAGCTATGACCGGGCATGCGGTGGTGATCGGCGGAGGCGGCCCGACGGGGCTGATGTTGGCGGGCGAGCTGGCGCTGGCGGGGGTCGACGCCGTCATCGTCGAGCGGCGCGCCAGCCAGAATCTCCCCGGCTCGCGCGCAGGCGGTCTGCATTCACGCACGATCGAGGTTCTCGATCAGCGTGGAATCGCCGATCGGTTCCTCTCGCAGGGGCAGGTGGCCCAAGTCGCGGGTTTCGCGTGGATCCCGTTGGACATCAGCGACTTTCCCACCCGGCATCCCTACGGGCCCGGGCTGTGGCAGAACCACTTCGAGCGCATCCTTGCCGAGTGGGTCGGCGAGCTTGAGGTGCCGATCTATCGCGAACGTGAAGTGACGGGGTTCGCGCAGGACGACACGGGCGTCGACGTCAAGCTCTCCGACGGCCTGTCGCTGCGGGCGGAGTACCTGGTCGGCTGTGACGGAGGACGCAGCGTCGTCCGGAGAGCGGCGGGCATCGAGTTCCCGGGATGGGTCGCGACGACCAGCAACCTGATCGCCGAGGTGGAGATGGCCGAGGAGCCGGAGTTGGGCACCCGCCGCGACGCCCTCGGTATCCATGCCCTCGGCAGGGTCGAGTACGAGATCCGCGAAGGCGAGGTGGTCTACATGGACCGGGGCCCGGTTGGGGTGATGGTGACCGAACAGGACGTCGTGCGCACCAGCGAGCCCACCCTGCGCGATCTCAGCGAGGCGCTCATCGCCGTCTACGGGACCGATTTCGGGATCCACAGCCCCACCTGGATCTCCAGGTTCACCGATGCGGCTCGGCAGGCAGCTTCCTACCGCAAGGAACGGGTGCTGCTGGCCGGCGACGCCGCACACGTGCATTACCCTGCGGGCGGACAGGGCCTCAACGTCGGCGTGCAGGATGCGGTGAATCTGGGCTGGAAGCTCGCCCGGGTGGTCAAGCAGACGTCGCCAGAAAGCCTCCTCGATACCTACCATGCCGAGCGGCACCCGGTCGCTGCCCGCGTGCTGCGCAGCACGATGGCGCAAGTCGCGCTTCTCCGCACCGATGACCGCACCGACGCCTTGCGCGACTACGTCTCGGAGCTGCTCAGCATGTACGAGCCCCGCCGACGATTGGCCGCGGAGATGTCTGGTCTCGGCATTCATTACGACCTCGGCGAGGGACACCCGCTGCTCGGACGCCGCATGCCCGATCTCGACCTGGTCACCGCCAACGGCCCGCTGCGGGTCTTCACCCTGCTGCACGATGCCCGGCCGGTGCTCCTAAACCTCGGTGAGCCCGGCGGCTTCGACATCACTCCATGGGCAGATCGGGTTCAGGTGATCGACGCCAAATACTTTGGTACGTGGGAGCTTCCGGCGCTCGGGGCGGTCAATGCCCCCACCGCCGTGTTGATTCGGCCTGACGGCTATGTCGCCTGGGTGGGAGACCGAACCCAGCTGGGGCTCGCCGACGCGCTGACCACCTGGTTCGGATTGCCTACTGCGGCGTAGCAAACCTGCGCCGAGGTGGTGCCGGGCGGTCCTCACAGCGTGAGCTCGTAGCAGTCGTCGCGGCGGGCGACGTGCATCCCGGTGCGCTCGTAGAGGCGAACGGCGCCGGTCAGGCTCTCCGCGTCGACGCTGAGGCCGGCGCGTGGGAAGCCGCGCCGCCGGAACTCGCGGAAGGAGTGCCGGGGGAGCGCGAGCCCGAGCCCTCGCCTTCGCCATGGGCAGCGCACGCCGGGCGCGCCTACCCAGGCCAGGTCCGGCTCGCCGTCGCGCCGCTGTTTGATCGAGTAGCCGGCGATCTCCGCGCCGGCCGCGGCGATCGCGACGAGGGAGCGGTCGAATCCCGCCCGCGTGACCGACCTGTGAGCCCACCGCTCGAACGGCTCCGTCACGTGCTCCCAGTGATCGGCGAAGCATTCTTTTCGTCCACTTCGCCCGACTCCTCGAGCACCGTCTGCAGTCGCGCACTTTGATCGGCGACCCACACCCGGAGGGAGGCACCGTCCCTCGCGTCTTCACGGGCACGGGGCCGCGCACCAGTCTGCGAGCGCCCGACCCGCGTCGGTATCGCGATTCGTGTCGATGACGAGGTCGGACCCGAACCGGGTGTGCCACGCGTTCTCGTCGAAGACATCGGCGTAGCCGACGAGAACATCGTCCTGTCACGCCGTCCGAAGGTCTCGGCCGATGTCCAACCCGGCGTCGTCAGCCAGACGTCGAACTGATCCGTGCTCGTCGTGTTCTCGCCGTAGAGCGCCTGCGACGCGCGGTTGTAGAGGTCGGCCACCCGGAGCGCGTCTTCGGAGCGAAACGGACGGAGGTCGACGCTCATATCAGCGGCTTCTCGAGGAGGGTCGCCTGGAAGGGCGCCCGCATGGGCGCGCGCTCGCACAGGCGCGTGGCGACGGTCGGCTTGTGTGTGTCGACGGCAGCCACCCTAGCGCTCAGTCCGCATTGCACTCGTCACGCCTGCGGTGCCGAATCCGGCCCTCCTTCGAGGCTGAGGGTCTGCCGGGACTCACGCTCGAAGGAGGCGTAGGTTCGCAAACTCGTCCGCAGCTCGTTGGGGCGTCGGAGCCGTTTTGTTCGCCGCTCTCGTCGTGGTCGAGGGAGGGCTGTGAGCCGTTCCTGCAGGCGCCGCCCGACAAGACGCTCTCGTTCGTGGCCGAGATGGATATCGGCCTGCCCGAACGGGTGGACGTCATTTACGTCTGCCCGATGCATCCGGACGTGACAAGCGAAACGCCCGACCGCTGTCCCAGGTGCGGCATGAAGCTCCTGCCGGAAGGCATGGTCGCGGCCGGCGGCGGACATGGCCACGAGCACCATCATGGACACGGTCACCACGCCGAGGAACATCGACGCGGCCATCACGGTCACGAGCACGAAGAGCACGACCATGGCCACCACGAGCACGGGTATCACGGTCACGACGATCAAGGCGAAGCGGAACACGGTGAGCATCAGCACCACAGACATCACCATCACTTCGGCGAGCCCGAGCACGCGCACGACACTGCGCAGGGCATCGAGTGGGAAGACGACATGGTCGAGGTCAACCGTGCGCAGTCGTTGGCAGGCGGCGACCCCGACCGCGCCAGTCTCTCCTTATTTATAGGGCGCCACTGGGCGCGCCGGATGGAATCCGTCCCGAAAACCTGTCCCCAGTCGAGCGTTCCAGCAGCTGCCCGTCGCGCGGCGCCGTTAGTTGCAGGGGATTTCACGTTCCCGCTGTCTGGGCGATCGTGGACTCCTCCTTTCAAGGGTGGTGCTCTATGGGCGCTCAGCTGAGACAACAAAACCCCCGCTGTGCGGGCGTTTTAAGCCCTCTCCCGGACTCGAACCGGGGGCCGCCTCGTTACCATGAACGTTAGGAGTGGTCGACTTATGCGGGATTCCGCGGCGTGGTGCGGGATCTGGCGTGTCACTAGTTGTCGCCCGTCGACGAGTCTTGCGTTCTCGCACGACCTTGGTGCGACCTCGCCGACTCGCGCCAGGTTGCGATTTTCCTGTAACGGATTCCTGAGGTTGCCGTCCCTGGTGCAGTCAACCCGAGAGGACGGTGGGAAGATGGGCCGGTCATGGAGGTGAAGGCGCTCCTCGTGGCGTCTGCGCCGCGTGCCCGTGAGAGCGATCCGGATGCGGAGCTCGTCGCTGCCGCGCGGGAGGAGCCGCGCATGTTCCTCGCGCTGTACGACCGGTACTTCGACCGTGTCCTGGGCTACGCCCGGCTAGGGATTCGGGATGCCGCGACATGCGAGGACGTGACAAGCACCGTATTCACGACCGCGCTCGCGCAGCTTGGACGCTTTCGGGGGGACGGCAGTTTCGCGGGTTGGCTGTTCCAGATCGCACGGAACGCCGTTCGCGATGTCCACCGAAGGAAGGACGAGCCGGTCGCGCTGGCCGCCGTCAATTCCGAGCCTGACGTCGAGGAGCAGGTTCTCGCCCGTGAACGGGCGGCGCGATTGCAGACAGTGGTTCGTCGCCTCGATCCCGAAAAGCAGCATCTATTGGCGCTGCGTTACGGGGCGGGTCTCGCTTTCGACGAGATTGCAGCGATCGTCGGAGCGAGCCCGGGAACGGTTCGTGTCCGGATGCACCGGACTCTCGAAGAGCTACGACGGAGGTATCCCCATGACGATTGACGAACTCGAACGCGGCCTGAAGGTGCTCGCAGAGCCGCGGGAAGAGGACGAGCTCCTGCGGCGTGCCATCCGGGCGCGGCTCGGTGAGCAAGTGTTGGCGCGTCCCAGGCGCCGGCCAAGAGCCCGGCTCGGTGTCGGTGTGGCCGCTGTTGCGGCGGCCGCGATCGCAGTTGCGATCGTTGCACTCGGCGGGCCCGGCGGATCCGCCGGGCCGTCCGCCGCCGACGCGGCGATCATCCGCAATGCGCTTGGGGCGATCACGTTGCCGGCAAATGCGATCGTCCATGTCAAGGAGACCGGATTGCAGGACGGGATACCGGTCTCAGCAGAATGGTGGCAGCAAACGAGCCCGCCGTACGCGCTGAGGATGATCAAAGGTCAAGTCGATCAGCTGGGCGAGGCGGCCAGCGACGGGACGACCTCGTTCCACTACGAGGCTCGCACGAACACCATCATCGAAAGCCCGGACGCGTCCGCACCGGACTTGGTCGACCCGATTGAGGGCGTTCGTGGACAACTCGCGAACGGGGGTGCCCAGGTCGCGGGTACGGCGACGATTGACGGCGTATCCCTGTACAAGATCGAACTTCCGACCGGAGTGGTCGCGTACTTCGACACCACGGATTACCGGCCGATGTATCTGGACAACCCGCAGGACGACGGCAGCGTCGTTCGCACCCAGGTGGTCACCTACGAGGAGTTGCCGATGAACGTCGATACCGCGAAGCTCCTGAGCGTCACCGCGCAACATCCGGATGCTCGCGTCGAGACGGCCTCCACGAAAGGCGACCGCAAGTAGCGCCCATGACCCGAGGGCAGCCCGCGAAGCGGCTGCCCTCGGGTATTTCACCTCGGTGTGGCGATGCCAAGCTCGCGGAAACTCGCCTCGCCGAGTGGGGTCATTTGGAGCACGCGCGAGGAGGGACGCCGGATGAGCCAGCCGGCGTCAATCACGCGCAGACTGTTGCGCCGAGGCTGCCGGCGAGATGCTCCCGGCGCTCGGTCCAGTCGGTGCAGATTCGGATGAGCGGACGTCTGCGAGCCGGGATTGCCTCGAGGTCGACGCCGATACGGGCGAACCAGGCTGATGCGGATGAGCCGAGCGAGAGATCAGCGTTGAGCGCGCCGGCAGTGAGTGCCGCGTCGGCGACCGCGACGCCGAGCTTGCCCGCGAGGTGGTCGTAGCAGGTGCGTGCCCGTTTGAGCTGTTCGCGATGCGTCCACGCGTGAAGGCTCGACGGCCGCGGCTCGGTCGCCAGCGCGGCGAGCGCTTCGAGCGCCGCAGATGCATCTGGGCCCGACAGGCGCACCAACCGGCGGCGACCTTCGCGCCGCGATACGACAATGCCTCCTTGCTCGAGCTCCGCCACGTGTCCGACCGCCGTGGATGAGCCGATTCCGGCGGCACGCGCGAGCTCGCCCACGGGGTGGTCGCGGCCGTCGAACAGGACGTCGAGCATCGCCAACCGTGAGCGGTCAGCGAATAGCCCAGCGACACGCGCCCTGTCGAACTCGCCCACAGCACCAGGGTAGGCTCGGGAAGGTTCGGTCCGCGCCGACATGTTCTCCGGCTAGCGTCGAACCGTGACAACCACTGACCTGGAAACGGAACTGGAAGCCGGGGTCAGGGCGCGTTTCGTCGCGGTCAACGGCGATCACCCGATGACTCTCGACGACGACGCCTATGTCACCGAGTGGTATACCCCGCTCGCGGAGCTGGCCGGTAGGGCGGGAGTGACAGCAGACGAGCTGCGCCGTCTCATGCTGGCAAACCGGCTACCGCTGCCGAGCTACATCCGCTCCGACGGGACGCAGATGGTCGGCCACGATCTGCTCGACCTCGTAGAGCGCGCTGACGGGGTCGAGCGACTGCCCACGTGGTTCGCCTCGCAGTTCCCCGACCCGAGAACGGCCGTGGCGGAATGGGACGCGTATCTGGCCGGCCACTACGTCTGCCTGCGGTCGGTCACCCCCGAGAACATCAAACGCAAGGACCAGCTCGTTGCAGAGATCGAACAGGCACTCGCCGACCCGCAACCAGAGTCGGCCTCGTGGCTGACGTCCCTCCACCGGCTGATCGACGAACTCGATGAACTCGAACCGCCGTTCGCACCCTATGACCGGCTCCGCTTTGGCGGCCGTGTGAGCCGTGATCGCCTGATCGACGAGCTGCGGGTGCGGTTCCCGCGGAGCTCATCCGGATGAGAACTCGAATCTTCTCCGCCGACAATCGCAAATGGTGGACGCTGGTTGCAGTCGCGGTCGGCCTGTTCATGATCATGTTGGACAACACGGTTGTGACCGTGGCGCTGCCGTCGATCCAGCAGGACCTCGGCATGAGCCCGTCCGAGCTGGAGTGGGTCTTCAATGCGTACGCGCTCACCTTCGGTGTCCTGCTGCTCGGCGGCGGCAAGCTCGCCGACCTGCTCGGGCGTCGGCGGATCTTCATTGCCGGCCTGGTCATCTTCACTGCCGCGTCGCTCTGGTGCGGCCTCGCTGGCGACGCGGCGTCCCTGATTGCCGCGCGCACCGCGCGGGGGATCGGCGCGGCGCTGATGAACCCGGCGACGCTCTCGATCATCACCGCGACCTTCCCGCCGCGGCAGCGCGGAACGGCGATCGGGATCTGGGCGGGGATCTCGGCGCTCGCGCTCGCGATCGGCCCGCTCCTCGGCGGCCTGCTCACCGAGGACATCGGCTGGAGCTGGATCTTCTTCATCAACATCCCCGTGGGCGTTGCGGGAGTGCTTGCGGCGCGGGTCTTCATCGACGAGTCGAGGGACACCTCGCGCGAGCAACGCGTAGGGTTCGCAAACTCGTCCGCGGCTTTCGGTGCGTCGCGACTGGTTAGGTTCCGGGCTCTTGCCGTCGGTCGAGGGAGGGGTTGCTTGCTCTGGTCGTTCGTGTATCTGATCGCGCGGAATCTGTTCGCGCTGGTGTGGTTGCTGGCGCGGACTTGTCGCTCGAAGGAGGTTGAGATCCTGCTTTTGCGTCATGAGCTGGCGGTGCTGCGGCGGCATGCTGGCCGGCCACGGCTGACGCGTGCTGATCGGGCGCCGTTGGCGGCGCTCAGTCGCGCGGTGCCGCGAACGGTTTGGACGAGCCTCGCGGTCAAACCGGACACGTTGCTGCGCTGGCACCGCCAGCTCGTTGCGCGCCGCTGGACGTACGCACATCGGAAAGCGGGGCGGCCGCCGCTCGAGCGCTCGCTCCGCGAGCTGATGTTGCGGCTCGCCAGGGAGAACCCGCATTGGGGGTACAAGCGGATCGTCGGCGAGCTCAAGGGCCTCGGTTTCAGCGTCTCGGCCACGTCGGTGCGCAAGGTGTTGCTGGAAGCGGTCTCCCGCCGGCGCCGGAGCGAGGACACTCGTCGTGGCGGACGTTCCTGCGCCAGCAGGCGGCGAGCATGCTCTCCTGCGATTTTCTCACCGTCGAGACGGCGTTCCTGCAGCGGATCTACGTCCTGTTCTTCATCTCGCTCGCGACCCGGCGGATCGAGTACGTCGCCTGTACCGCCAACCCGGACGGTCGCTGGGTCACGCAGCAGGCGCGCAACCTCGTCATGCAGCTGGGCTACGAGCAGCCGTTCCGGTATCTCGTTCACGACCGAGACGCGAAGTTCAGCCGTGCCTTCGACGAAGTGTTCCGAGGCGAGGACATCAAGGTGATCCGCACACCGATCCAGGCGCCCAACGCGAACGCCCACGCCGAACGCTGGATCCGCACGCTCCGGGCCGACTGCCTCGACCGGATCCTCGTCCTCGGCCGCCGTCACCTCGAGCGTGTCCTCCGTATCTACCGCCAGCACTACAACGAGCACAGGCCGCACCGGGCGCTACGCCTTCTCCCGCCCAACGGCCGCGACCCGACGCCGTCGAACGCGACTTCCCGTCTACACCGTCGCGACCTCCTCGGCGGACTCATCCACGAATACGAGGCCGCCTGAATTTGCGAACCCTACGGCTTCGTCAGCGATTCGGCCCGAACCACCGCCCCAGCACCCTCTGCGATCGGGTCCGCGTCAATCACCGGCGAGCCGCTCCCGCACGGCAGCGGAGTCGACACCCAGCTGCGCGAGCAGCTCCGCGGCGGGATCGGGCCGCTCGAGCTCCAGCAGCGAGGCGAGCACATACCGCGCGCCAGGATGGCGCCGGCCGTGCCGCATCCCCCTGCTCGACGCCGTCAGCACCTTTTTCGCGGTCGGCGTCAGCGGCAGCCGACCCTGCAGAACCGCCCTCAGGGTCGGCTTGCGCGGAAGCTCGGGCGGCGGTGTCGACGGCAGCGCCGGTACGGCGACGTGCGCGTCGAGGCCGACTGCCGCCAGCGCGTGCCGATCCAGCTGGTCGAGGGCGGTCCGCGCCGCCTCCAGATCGGGCCCGACCGCGCCCGCAAGCTCCGGCTCGGTCAGCAGCGCCAGGAGCAGATGCTCGGTGCCGATCCTGCGGTCGCCCCG
>JBKPCT010000145.1:0-7148 GCA_046727515.1 Actinomycetota bacterium
GGCGACTGCATCGGGTCTCGGATCGCAGCCCACGTCGCACCCGAGAGCAGTCACGAGTGGCGACTGCAGTTCGCGAAGAAGGTGATCGGCTCCGAGCGGACGACCGATTACGAGATCCACATGCTTGCCCCCGACGGCGCACATGTTCCGATCGACGTCAGCTCGGTGGTCGTCGAGGGAGCCGGGCATCGCATCGTGGGCGTGTTCGGCTTGATCGAGCCGGTCGCTCCAGGATTCACCCCGCCTCCCCTCGTCGGCGGCGGGGTCACGCGCCGCCAGCTCGAGATTCTCCACCTTCTCGACCACGGGCTGTCCACCGCTCAGATCGCCCACCGGCTCGGGATCCAGCTCGACACCGTCCGCAACCACATCAGCGCGCTCCTGCGGACGCTCGGAGTCCACTCGCGGCTGGAAGCGGTGGCCGAGGGACGGCGGCGCGGCCTGATCCGAAGTTGATCACGCCGGACTATGCGCCCTCTGGTCCTTCCTCGCGTTCATCGAGGCCACCGGGCAGAGAGATAGGCTTCTGCCCGTGCCGACGATCGAGGAGATCGACGCCCTCGTCGGGCCCGCGACGCCGCACTTCGCCTATCAGATCCGAGCGCGCGTCGATGAGCTCGTTCGCGACCTGCCCGAGGACAACCCGGTCCGCCGCTACGCCGAGGAGAAGATGGAGCTCCTCGATCGGCTCGGCCACGCGTCGTCGAAGGCCGAGGAGGGCCCGCGCGAGCCGAAGTCACGACCGGGCTGGAAGCAGATCCCGAGCGCCGCGCCGGTCGACGAGCCGCTGCCTCGACGGCAGTGACCCCACAGTCGGTCCTGGTCACAGGCGGATCGCGGGGAATCGGCAAGGAGATCGCGCGCCGCTTCGCCGAGCGCGGCGCGACGCGCATCGCGATCGGCTACCTCCGGAAGGATGCCGCCGCCGAGGAGGCCGCCGACGAGCTACGCGCGCTCGGAGCCGAGCCTGTGCTCGTCCGTGGGAACGTGGCATCGACTCGCGTCGCGCACGAGATCGCGGCACTCGGGGCGCTCGACGCGGTCGTGCACGCAGCGGCGACGGGCGTGATCCGCCCAGCGCTCGAGACCACCGACAAGCACTTCGACTGGACGCTCGCGGCCAACGCGCGCGCCTTCCTCTCGCTCGCCCGGGCAGCGGCGCCGCAGATGCAGGCCGGCTCGTCGCTCGTCGCCATCTCCAGCCTCGGCTCGGTGCGCGTGCTGGAGAACTACGCTCTGGTCGGCACCTCGAAGGCGGCGCTCGAGGCGCTCGTCCGCTACCTCGCCGTCGAGCTCGCCCCGCAGGGGATCCGCGTGAACGCGGTCTCCGCCGGCGTCGTCGAGACGGACGCCCTCGACCACTTCCCGAACCGCGAGCAGATGCTCTCCTGGAGCCAGGAGCGCACGCCGGCCGGCCGTCTCGTGGAACCGGGGGACGTCGCGGACGCGGTCGTGTTCCTCTGCTCGCCGAAGGCGGAGATGATCCGCGGCCAGACGATCGTCGTCGACGGCGGCTTCTCGCTTCGGGCCTGAGCGCAGTGTTACAAGGGTCCGATGTGGCCGACTGACGAGAACCGCGAGGCGTGGGAGCAGCGGTTCGGGCCACGGGAGGTTGGCGTGCACGAGTTGCCCGACGCGGTGCGCGAGCGGCTGCCGATGCTCGAGGGGAAACACGTGCTCCATCTGCCGTCCGGCACGGGCGAGATCGCCGCCGAGCTGATGGAGCTCGGTGCCCTCGTCACCGGCGTCGACCCCTCGGAGGCGAAGCTCGCGGCCGCGCGCCAGCGTGCGCCCGACGCCGCGTTCTTCCAGGCCGAGCTCGACGAGCTGCCGCTCCAGTTTCGTCGCCACCGCTTTGCCTTCGTCTATGCGGGCCAGGGCACCCTCGGGGCGGTGCGAGACCTCGGACCGTTCGCCTCGGCCCTCACGGCTGCGCTGCGCAAGAACGGACGGCTGATCCTCTACGACTGGCACCCGGTCGCGCTCTGCATCGATCCGGTCGGCCTCCGCTGGCGCGAGAGCTACTTCACGGATGGCCTGTGGCGGCTCGGCGAGGTCGCCGTCGCCTTCGGCTCGTCGCTCGACCTGATGGAGATCGCAGAGCTCCCGCCGACCGGCGAGCCCGGTACCCCGCGCCTCGATCCGCGGCTGCCGACGACCTTTCTGCTGAACGCGACCAGGCCCTAGGAGGGTTGGCGGAGCGTCCCTCGTCGCCGGATGCGCCGGGCGGGGGTCAGGAAGACTCGCGCATGAACCCCTGGCGCGCCGCGCTGACGAGCGCGACTGCCTCGGGGAACAGGATCCTCATCGCGTCGCGGAGGGCGAGCGCCTGCTCGTCCACCCCGCCTTTCGTGTCGACGCGCGACAACGCGGCCGCCGTGAGCTCGACCGCGGTGTTGAGCGTCAGCGTCGCGAACTGCTCGCGCTGCGCCTCGGCGACCGACTCGGCCTGCTGCTCGGCGAACTCGCGCAGGCCGCGCATCAGCTCTTCCGGGTCACCGCCAAAGGGGAAGTTGAAGCCGCCTTCCATGCTGCCCTCAGGCTAGCTGAGCTCGAGCTTGTAGCCGCCGAGTACGTCGGTCTCGAGCTCGCCGACGACCTCGATGCCCCGCTTCATCATCTCGCCGAACGGGGAGGTGGGCCCCTCGCCGAGCGCCTGCTCCAGCCGGCGCGTCGCCGCCCCGATCGCGTCGAGGTGGCCGGGGGTCGCGAGCCGTGGCGGGGTGCCGATCGTCCGCTCGAGCTCGAGCGCGGCCTCCTCGGCCTCCTCGATGCCAACGGGGTGCTCGGCCAGCCTGAGCGAGAGCAGCTGCGCCCGCAGCTCTTCCAGCTTGCCGCCGCCCGCGGCCTCTTCCGCGAGCTCGCAGAGCGCAGCGATCGACACGGCCGCGCGGACGAGCCGACGATCCCGGAGCGGTCGCCCGTCCGCGTCGAGCGCGATCCACGTCCGGGACGCGCCCTCGCCCTCGAAGCCGCACAGGTACACGCGTCGGCCTTGCTCGGGCTCGGCCGGGATCACGCCTGAGAGCGTCTCCCCCCGCGCGGCGAGTGCCGTCGCCGCGACCGCGACCGCGTCCAGCTCCGCCTGTAGCTCCACCCGCCGGAGAGTCTGTCCTAGGATTGGAAGGCCGTGCGACGCCAGCGTGAGACCGAGGACCAGACGTTCGCCCAAGCCCAGGAGCGTCTGAGCGGGCTGATCGGCGCCGAGGTGGAGCGCCGGGAGGCGGAGCTTCTGCACACACTCTCGCTCCAGCGCGCCGAGGCCGCGACGCAGCTCGCAGAGGAGCACCGTAAGCTGGCGCAGGAGCGCCGCGACGAGATCACGCGGGCCGAGCAGCGGATCCTGACCGACCTCTCGACGCGGCTCGTTGCCGCGCAAAAAGAGTTCGAGGTGAAGCTGACGAGCTGGACGCAGGACCTCGAACGCCTCCGCGAGGGTCTCGCCGCACAGATGGCGCGCCTCGAGCAGCGACAGCGCCAGCTGATCACAGAGGCGGAGTCGCGCTTCGCGCGCGAGACGGAGCGACTGACCTCCGATGCGGACGAGAGCCGCGCGGCGCTCTCGCGGCTGCGGACCGACATCGAGCGCCAGATCAAGGAAGCGAACGACTCAGCGGCGAGTGAGCTCGAGGCCCACGCTGCCGAGCGCCGGCGCGCCTTGCACGAGGTAGCTGACCGCCTCCGCAACCGCGAGCGCAGCCTCGCGGAGCAGATCGAGCGGGAGTTGGCCGAGAGCGTCCGAAAGGTGAGCGAGTCGTTCGGCGATATCGAGCGGCGCCTCGTCGAGCAGGTCGAGCGCTCCGTTGCGCGGGAGGCGACGCGGTTGACAGAGGAGGCCGCGCTCGAGTTCAACACCGCGATCCGCACGACTCGCGAGGAAGCGGCTCGTCGACTCTCCCGTGAGCTCGACCGCGCCATCGACTCCTTCTCCCGCCAGGCCGAGCGGCTACTCGGCGAGCGGCTCGCGGAGATCGGCCAGTCCGGCGGGAGCCAGCTCGAGCGGCGGCTGCAGGCCGTGATCCGCGAGCTCGAGCGGCACCAGGAGGACTTCATCGCCAACCTCGAGCGCCGGATGGCCCAGGTCGAGGCCATGCTTCGCCAGCGCATGGAGAGCCTCGCCGGGCTCGCCGGGAGTCGCCCGGATGCGTGATCCCGGCCAACTTTCGCCACAAGGGTTCGTCTACGAGAGGGCGAACGAAGGCGCGTGACCGACATGACAAAGATCGCCGAACCCGAGCACACAGAGCGCGCGAAAGTGCAGAGCTGGCGTCTGCACGTGCTGATCGAGGCGGGGTATCCGCTTCCGCTTGCCGAGAAGCTCGCGAACAGCGAGGCGGATCTGCATCGCGCGGTCGAGCTGGTCGTGTCCGGCTGCAGTCACGAGACCGCCGCGCGCATCCTCCTCTAGGGATCGTCTGCGAACCTGCGGACGACCCCGTCGAACAGCTCCTCGGCGTCCGGCATCGCTACAAGCGGGACGACCGCGTCCCCGGGGCGCACCTCGCCGCCGAGGAGGATCTCTGCATTCAGTCCTGCTCGGTGCGCAAGCGCCTTGATAGCGCCGGGGGCCGTCCGTGCCTGCATCGTCGTGCACGGCTCGCAGAGCTGGATCCCGCGGCACTCCACTGCGCCGACGCGGAAGCGCTTGCCGACGAGCGCGTTCAGGTCGATCCCGCGGGTGAGGATATTCCGGCCCGTCGCGGCCGCTTCGATCTCGAGGCCGTCCTCGGCGAGTGCCCGCTCGAGCTGCTCCGCCTCGATCAGGGTCAGCTCCTGATGTGAGTGGCCCGTGTCGAAGTAGCGGTTTCCCACCAGGCCCTTGCCGGCCACGGCTTGCACGGACTCGACGGCATGCGGGAAGTCGCCGCGCCTCGCCGCGACGAAGATCGCCTCGACACTCCCCTGACCCATTACCGCCATCCTACGATGTTGCCATGAAGGTAGAGCCGCTCGTCTACGGCGACCGCAAGGTCTTCACCGTCGCGGGGTTCAACCAAGGGGTCGCGACGTGGCTGCAGCGGTTGCCGACGATCTGGGTCGAGGGCGAGGTGACCGAGCTGCGGCGCCAGACTGCATGGCAGACGGTCTTCTTCACGCTCAAGGATCCGGAGGACGGCGCGTGCCTCGCGGCGGCTATGCCGCGCGGGCAGTTCGACGCGCTTCGGCTCGACCTCGCGAACGGCGAGCGCGTCCACGTCTACGGCCGGCCTGAGCTGTGGGAGCAGAAGGGCGAGCTGCGGCTGCGGGCGCTCTCGATCGAGCGCTTCGGGCTCGGCGAGCACCTGGCCGCGCTCGAGCGGCTGAAGACGAATCTTGCCGCCGAGGGACTCTTTGCCGAGAGCCGCAAGCGTCCGTTGCCGCGACTCCCGCGCCGGATCGGGCTGGTCACCGGCAACGACGCCGCTGCGAAGCGCGACGTGCTGACCACGATCCAGTCGCGCTTCCCGCCCGCCCGCGTGCTCGTCGCCGAGACGTACGTGCAGGGACCCCGCGCAGCGCCGGAGATGGTCGCGGCGCTCGAGGCGGTGTGCGCGGCGCCCGAGATCGACGTCGTCGTTCTCGCCCGGGGCGGCGGCGGCTTCGAGGACCTCCTCCCGTTCAGCGACGAGCGGCTCGTCCGCGCGGTTGCGGGCTGCCCGGTCCCGATCGTCACCGCCGTCGGCCACGAGCAGGACACCCCGCTGTGCGACCTCGCCGCGGACCGCCGAGCGTCCACGCCCACTGCCGCCGGCCGCCTCGTCGTGCCCGACCTGGACGAGCTCGTCGAGGGCCTCGCCCGGGCGCGTGCCGCGCTGGCGCGCGGCACGCGCCGGACACTCGAGCGCCACTCGGCGCGGCTCGCGCAGGCGCACGAGCGTCTGCGCCGTGCCCCGGCTCTCCTCGTGGAGCGTCGCCGCGCGGCAATCACCCAGGCGGGCGGCCGCCTGCGCGCCCTCTCCCCTCGCGCGACGCTCGAGCGCGGCTATGCGATCGTCCGCCGCGACGGCGAGCTCGTCCGCTCTGCGCGCTCGGTGTCGTCAGGAGACCAGGTCGCCGTCGAGGTCGCCGACGGCACCTTCGGAGCACGGGTCGAATGACGTTCGAAGAGGCGGAGAAGGAGTTGACGCAGATCGTCGAGCGCCTGGAGCGCGGAGAGGCAAGTCTCGACGAGGCGCTTGCCCTCTGGCAGCGCGGCGAGGAGCTCCACCGCTTCTGTCTCGATCAGCTCGACGCCGCCGAGGGCAAGGTCGAGGAACTGGCAAGACGGGTCGACGCCGCGCGCCCGTCCGGGTAAGCTCGCGCCCGTGGCGGTCCCGATCGATCTCCTCCGCAGCGTCGACCTCTTCGAGGAGATGTCCAACCGTGAGCTCGAGCGTCTCGCGAAGTCCTTCCGCGAGAGCCGGTTCGAGGCCGGGGAGACAATCGCGGCCGAGGGCACGCGCGGCGTCGGCTTCTTCGTGATCGGCGAGGGCATGGTGCGCTACAGCGTCGGCGGTGAGGACAGGGGCCTCGGCGGCCCGGGCGACTACTTCGGCGAGATCGCGCTGATCGACGACGGGCCGCGCACGGCGACCGTCACGGCAGACACCGACGTGATCGCCTATGGGCTCGTCTCCTGGGAGTTCCAGCCGCTCGTCGAGGAGAACGCGGCGATGGCATGGGAGCTTCTTCAGGGGATGGCGAAGCGGCTACGGGCCGCGAGCCAGAACGCCTAACTGCTCGCCGAGCTCGACGAGGTCCTGCTCCGCTCGCAGCGGGTCGCCGCTGAGCGCGATCGCGTCGCCCTCGAGGACGCGCCCGCCGAAGACAACGCAGCGAACGCCCGCCTCCGCGCACCGGCGCGCGACGACCGCCGGCGCCTTCCCCTCCCACGTCGTCCCGTCCACCGTGCCCTCGCCCGTGACGACGAGGTCGTAGGGCAAGGGATCGAAACCGAGCAGGTCGAGGACGGCCTCCGCCCCTCGCACGAGCTCGGCGCCGAGCGAGGCGAGCGCCGCGCCGAGCCCGCCCGCCGCCCCGGAGCCGGGGAGGTCGGCGTACGGCGCGAGAGCCGTCATCGCGCGGAAGCGCGCCTCGAGCTCGGCGACCTGCTCCGGGCTCGCGCCCTTCTGCGGCCCGAAGAGCCGCGGCGCGTCGTAGAGCCGCGTGGTCACGTCGCAGAGGACGCG
>JBKPCT010000146.1:0-15236 GCA_046727515.1 Actinomycetota bacterium
CGAGCGGCTGCGCCTCTACTACGTCGCGATGACGCGTGCGATCGACCGGCTGATCGTGGCCGGCTCCGTCGACTCGGAGGAGCGCGACGGGCGGACGCCGATCGGCTGGGTGCTCGACCGGCTCGAGGTCGAGGCTCTCGAGGACGGCGAGGTCGTGCGCGACGCGGCGCGGCTCGCCCTGCGCGTCGACCGGTACGAGCGGGCGGTCGAGGTCGCCGAGCCGCCCCCGGCGGAGACCGCGCAGCTCTCCCTCTTCGAGGCAGAGATCGCGGCGCCTGCGCCGACGGTGCCAGTGCTCCCGCCGCTCGAACCGGTCCCCGTACCGCCGGAACGCGTCCGCCGGCTCTCGTACAGCGCGCTCGCCCTCTTCGAGCGCTGCCCGTACCGCTTCTACGCGGAGCGGCTCGCCGGGCTACGGCCGGTGGATGGCTCAGGGCGGGGGAGCGGCGCCGGGGACAGGGTTGGTCCCGTCCCCGATGCGCTCTCCGGCGGGCTCGCCGCGACCGAGATCGGCGACGCCGTCCACAAGCTGCTCGAGCGAGTCGACTTCGCCGCGCCGGAGGCGCCGTCGCTCGACCAGGTGCTCGCCTGGTATCCGTCCGCGAGCGCCGATGAGCTCGAGCGCATCGGCGGGCTCGTCCAGGCGTTCTGCGGCTCTTCTCTGGCGCGGCGCCTGGCAACCCTCGAGGGTGCCTCGTCGGAGCGGGCCTTCGCGTTCGAGCACGACGGCGTCCTCTTCCACGGGGTCCTCGATGTGTACCAGGTCGCCGACGGCCGCACGCTCGTCGCCGACTTCAAGTCGAACGTGCTCGGCGTGCTCGAGCCCGGCGAGGTCGTGGAGGCGGAGTACCGGCTCCAGCGGCTCGTCTACGCGATCGCCTGCTTCCGGGCGGGAGCCGAGGAGGTCGAGGTCGTCTACCAGTTCCTCGAGAAGCCCGACGACCTCGTCTCGGCGACCTTCCGGCGCGATCGCCTCCCCGAGCTCGAGGCCGCGCTCTCGGAGGCGATCGCCCGGATCCAGGCGGGCGAGTTCCCGCCGCGCCCGAGCGAGCTCGCGTGCGCGGGGTGCCCGGCGCTGGACGTCGTCTGCGCGGGCCCGAACCTACGCTGAGGCCGGCATGCCGAGGAGTTTCGTCGATGAGGCCCGCCGCCGGGTCGGGCCGAAGAAGGCCCGGATCCGGCCGATCATCGAGCGGCTCGCAGCCGAGTATCCCGACGCGCAGATCGCGCTGCGGTTCGACTCCGACGTCGAGCTGCTCGTCTCGGTGATGCTCTCCGCCCAGACGACGGACGTGAACGTGAACCGGGTGACCGAGCGGCTGTTCGCCAAGTACCGTCGGCCCGAGGACTACCTCGCCGTGCCGGCGGAAGAGCTCGAACACGATATCTATGCCACCGGGTTCTTCCGCCAGAAGGCAAAGGCGCTCCGCGGAACGATGCAGAGGCTGCTCGAGGAGCACGACGGAGAGGTGCCGCGCCGGCTCGAGGAGCTCGTCCAGCTGCCCGGCGTCGCCCGGAAGACGGCGAACGTCGTCGCCGCGGAGCTCGGTGAGCCCCAGGGGATCGTCGTCGACACCCACGTCCGTCGGCTGGCGCAGCGGCTCGGCCTGACCCGCAACGATGATCCGGTGAGGATCGAGCGCGACCTCCAGCGGATCGTGCCGCGCGAGCGTTGGGGGGTCTTTCCGCACCTCCTGATCTGGCACGGCCGCCGGGTCTGCATTGCCCGTTCGCCGCGCTGCGAGGACTGTGTGCTCAGCGACCTCTGTCCGTCCTCCCGGGTCTGACCTTGCCCGACCTGAGGACGGCGCGCCTTCTGCTTCACCCGCTGACGGTGGTCGAGGCCGGCGCGATCCGGACGGGGGAGAAGCTGCCCGCGCGGCCCTTCGCAGCGGGCTATCCCCTGCCCGACACCTTCGACGGTCTCGGCCTCTTCCTCGGGCACGGCGACGAGCGGTTCGGGTTCTCGCTGATCGTCCGGCGAGCGGACGGTCTGGTGATCGGTGAGATCGGCTTCGTCGGGCCTCCCCGGGACGGCGCGGTCACGATCGGCTACGCGATCGTGCCGTCGGCCCGCCGCCGGGGCTACGCGACCGAGGCGATCTCCGCGCTCAGCGCGTGGGCGCTGGGGGAGCCGGACGTTCGCGAGGTTCGCGCCCAGACGCTCCCGGAAAACGAGCCCTCGATTCGTGCGCTGCTCCGCGCCGGGTTCGTCGAGGACGCGTCGAGCGGGAAGCTGCGACGGTTCGTGCTCAGCGGGGGCTGAGCGCGACGAGCAGCCCGCCGTCGGCGTCGTAGGCCGGGAAGAGGTCGGCGATCACTGGCTTGAGGACTCCCGCCTTCGTCCGCAGCTCGAGCTGCTCGCCGAGCCGGCGGACGCCCCACTCGAGCGCCAGCGCAACCGGGTTCTGCTCCTGCTCGAAGCCGGCGAGACCGAGTCCGGCGACGAGGTCCTCGCCCATCAGCTCGCCCTCTCCCCACCCGGTCAGCTCGAAGACGCCGCGGCCGGACGCGAGGATGCGGCCCTCCTGGTCGCAGACGACGAGACCCGTGTTCGGGCCCGGGTAGTAGTCGTCCATCAGCTCGAAGAGGAAGCCGAACCCGCAGCGTCGGCAGGCAACCGCCTGCTGCGACATCCCCTCGAACCCGTCGATGTCGATCGACCGGTCCTTGCAGTTCGGGCAGATGTAGAAGGGCACTTGGTCAGCGTAGCCGTGCCGTGCCTAGAACCAGCGCCTCCACCTGATCAGGACGAAGAGAGCGACCGCGGCCGCGAGCTCGACCCCCACGCCCAGGAAAAGGAACGGTCCCAATCCGGGCTCGATATGGATGACGAGGTACGAGAAGTTCTGGCCGAAGTACCCGGTCAGGAACGTGAGCGGGAGGAACACGGTCGCGATCACGGCCAGCCGCTTGATCACCTCGTTCTGGTCGTTCGCGATCTTCGCCTGTTGGTAGTCGCGCACGCCCGCAACGAGGTCCCTGGCGAGCTCGAGGTTGTCGGCGGCCCGGAGCAGCTTGTCGTAGGCGTTGCCGAAGTTGAGCTCGACGTCGTGCGTGAACACCTCGTCGCCCTCGAACTCGATCCGGTTGTCGACGACTTCGCGGATCGCGTCGCGGGTCGGCGCCAGGGTGCGGCGGATGTGCAGCATGTCGTGCCGCAGGGAGGAGAGGCGTGTCCGGACGCGCGCCGCGTCCCAACTCTCGACGTTGTCCTCGAGCTCCTCGATCTCCTCGTTCACATCGTCGACAAGATCGAGGAAGCCTTCGGCAATGTCGTCGGCGAGGTGATAGGCGATCATCGCGACGTTGTCCGTGTCGCGACAGGCCTCCCGTGTTGGTCTCGGGTCCCAGGGCGGGCGTCCGTCCGCGGGCGTCTTCCGCACGGTGACGAGCACGTCGCGTGTCAGGACGAGGTCGATCTCCTGGTAGAAGACGACGTCTTCCTCGACGACCACGACCGGGACGAGGAAGATCCCGAACACGTAGTCGCCGTGCGACTCCAGCTTGGGCCGGGGGTCGTCCTCGTGCTGGGCGGGGGCGAGGAGCTGCTCGATGGCGCGGTCGTGGACCTCGCGCGGAAGCTTGGCCGCGAGCTCTTCGGCCGTCGGGTCGAGCAGGTCGATCCAATGGGCTGAATCGGTCTGCTCAATCACCGAGCCGTGTTCGGCGCTGCGCTCAGAACCGCGATGCAGGCGGCCATCGCGGGCAACGCTAGCGGCGCCCTCGGCTAGACCTCCGCGGCTTCGGGGCGCGGCGCCGTCAGCGCCGTCCCCTCGTGGCCCTCGCGGGCCGCGATCCACCGTTCGGCGTCGAGCGCGGCCATACAGCCGGAGCCGGCGGCGGTGACCGCCTGCCGGTAGGTGTGGTCCTGGACGTCCCCCGCCGCGTAGACCCCGGGGACGTTGGTCTCGGTCGACCGCGGCTTCGTGACGAGGTAGCCGGCGTCGTCGTGGTCGAGCTGGTCGAGGAAGAGCGCCGTCGTCGGGTCGTGTCCGATCGCGACGAACATGCCGCTCGCTTCCAGCTCCCGCGCCTCTCCCGTCTCGAGGTCGCGCAGCAACACGCCGCGCATCTTCCCGTCGTCGTCGGAGAGGACCTCCTCGACGATGGCCGGCGTGACGAACTCGATCTTTTCGTTGTCGCCGGCGCGGTCGACCATGATCTGCGACGCGCGGAACTCGTTGCGCCGGTGGATGATCGTGACCTTCGAGGCGAACTTCGTCAGGAAGACCGCCTCCTCCATCGCTGAGTCGCCGCCGCCGACGACGACCACGTCCTGATCCCGATAGAACGCCCCGTCGCACGTCGCACAGTAGGTGACTCCGCGTCCCTGGAGCTTCCGCTCCGACTCGAGCCCGAGCTGGCGTGCGGTCGCGCCGGTCGCGACGATCACGGCCATTGCCCGGTATTCCTCGTCGCCGACCCAGACACGGTGTGGGTCTCCGGAGAAGTCGACCCGCGTGACGTCGTCCGTGAGGAACTCGGCGCCGAAGCGCTCTGCCTGGCGCCGGAAGTCCGCCATCATGTCTGGCCCGAGCACACCGTCTGCATACCCCGGGTAGTTCTCGACCTCGCTCGTGATCATCAGTTGGCCGCCCCACTGGAAGCCTTCGATCACGAGCGGGTGCATGTTGCCACGCGCGGCGTAGAGCGCGGCCGTGTAGGCCGCGGGGCCGCCGCCGATGATGATCAGGTTACGAATCTCACTCATATCTGTATTAAACGACCTACCCCGGTCGAAGCTTCCTCACGCGACGAGCTCGCCGCAGAGGTACAGGCAACCGTCACGATACTCCGCCTCCGCCCACTTGGCATGCGGCTCCTCGCGACCGATTCCGAGCAGATGGACGACCTCGTGCCCGCGCGCGGCGAGCAGGTCGGCGATCAGGCGGCGGTGGCAGCGCAGCCAGAGCGTCTCGGCGCACATCAGACACGGAGCCGGCTGGGCGAGCGACTCTTCCAACGCCTCCTGCCAGCCCGGCGTGCCCATCCGTGCCGCGTAGCTGCGGAAGGCGGGGACCCGGATGCACGGAAACCGCTCTTCGCCGAGCTCGCCCGTGAGGCGGCCGCCGAGCGCCGCCGCGTGCCGGTAGGCGATGCCCGCGTCCGCGAGTGTCGCCTCCAGCGCCGCGCGACCGAACTGCGGGTTACGCCGCGAGCTGGGGAAGCGCCGTACGTCGACGAGCGTCCGCACCCCGGCGCCGAGCAAGACGTCGACGAGCTCCTCCGCGGGCCGGGTGCCGTGGCCGATCGTGTGTACCTGCACCGCCGCAGGGTAGGCGGCGACTACTATTGCCCGTCGCAGGACAAGGAACCACCGGGGACCATGGCCGCCACCGTCAGCTGGAACGCACTTCGCGACCTCGCGGGTTTCCGCGCGAGCAAGGGCGTCGCGGTCAGTCTCTATCTCGACCTCGACCCGGCGGTGACGCCGACGGCCGGCGACCTGTATACCCGCGTCAACTCGCTGCTCGCGGAGGCGGGGCGGCATGCTGACCGCAGCGATCTCAATCACGAACAGCGGAAGAGCCTGAGGGCAGACGTGGAGCGGATCCGCAGCTACTTCGAGAACGACCTCCTCCGCGACGGCGCTCACGGCTTCGCCGTGTTCGCCGACGACCTCGACAACTTCTGGCGTCCGCTGACCCTGACGGAGTCCGTCAATGACGCGGTCAAGATCAACGCCGATCTCTACCTCACGCCCCTGGTCCCGCTCGTCGGGCGCGGCGAGGGGGCGCTCGTCGCGGTCGTCGGCCGTGAGCGCGGCGAGCTCTACAGGCTCCGAGCCGGCCGGCTCGAGCCCGTCGTCGAGCTCACCGAGGACCAGCCCCGCCGTCACGACCAGGGCGGGTGGTCGCAGGCGAACTACCAGCGGCACATCGAGCATCTCGTCCAGGAGCACCTGCAGCGGGTCGCCGAGGAGTTGGAGCGGTGCGTCCGGAAGCGGACAGAGCGGATCGTCGTCGTCACGACCGAAGAGACCAGAGCGGCCTTCGACGACCTGCTCTCCAAAGCCGCTCGGAACGCGATCGTCGGCTGGACGACGGCCGAGGCACACGCCGGCCCGCCCGAGCTGCTCGCCGCCGCGGCGCCCGCGCTCGAGGAGTTCCGCGCCCGCGAGGAGAAGGCTGCCGTCGAGCGCTGGCGCGAGGAGGCCGGCCGGAACGGCCGTGCATCCGCGGGCTGGGAGCCGACGCTGGAGGCTGCCTCGGATGGGCGCGTCGACCTGCTGCTCTACCGCGCCGGCGTCCGCCACCCGGCGTTCCGGTGCCCGAGCTGCGGCCGCGTCGCCGCGCAGGACGGGACCTGCCCGCTCGACGGGACGAGGATGGATCAGACCGACGAAGGACTCGATCTGGCCGTCCACCAGACGCTCTCGAACGGCGGCACCGTGTGTGCGGTCACCACCCGCGGGGACCTCGACCCCGTCGAGGGGATCGGCGCGCTGCTTCGGTACTAAAGACGGGTGGCAATCGTCACGTTGCCCGAGCCGGCGGCGCGCAAGGTGTCAGATCAGGCCGCGTCGGCCGCGGCCCGTGGCGGCAGCTCGGCCTGGACCGCCTCGGCGCGGGTGAGCTCCGTTGCGGTCAACGGCACGGGCGTCTTCTCGAGCGGCTCGGCCTCCGGCAGCTCCCCCGCCGCGGTACCGTGCTCCTCGAACTTGCGCGCCGTCACGAGCAAGCGCCGCTCGAGCGAGCCGGTCGCCTGGTTGTAAGCGCCGACCGCCGTGTCGAGCGCCCGGCCGACCTTGGCGAAATGGGACGCGAAGAGCCCGAGGCGCTCGTAGAGCTCGCGTCCGAGCGAGGCGATCTTGCGGGTGTCCTCGGCGATCGTCTCCTGCTGCCAGGCGTACGCGAACACCTTGAGCAGGCCGATCAGCGTGGTCGGCGAGGAGGGGAGGACGCCCGACTGGGGTCCGAGCTCGAGCAACCCGGCATCGGCCTCGCACGCGACGCGGAAGAATGTCTCGTCCGGGAGGAACATGATCACGAACTCCGGCGCCGGCTCGAACTGCGCCCAGTAGCGCTTTGCGCCGAGCTTCGTGATGTGCTCGCGCACCTGGCGCGCGTGCGTCAGCAGATGGGCAGCCCGCGTCTCCTCGTCCTGCGCCTCGAGCGAGTCGAGGTAGGCCGCGAGCGGCGCCTTCGCGTCGACGACGACGCGCTTCCCGCCGGGGAGCTCGACGACGAGGTCGGGCCGGAGCATCCGCCCGTCGGCGTCCGTGGCGGTCGTCTGCTCGTGGAAGTCGCAGTGGGCGAGCATGCCGGCGAGCTCGACGACCCGCTTCAGCTGGATCTCGCCCCAGCGGCCGCGAACGTGCGGAGCGCGCAGGGCGGTGCGGAGGCTTCCGGTCTCGGTGCGGAGGCGTTCCTGCCCGTCGGCGAGCGCCTTCACCTGCTCGGTGAGCGTCCCGTACGCGCGCTGGCGCTCGCGGTCGAGCGCCTGAGTCTTCTCCTCGAAAGACTTTAGCGTCGACGCGATCGGCTCGAGCTGGATGCGTGCGAGCTGCAGGAAGGAGTCGTTGTTCCGTTGCAGCGCCTCGGCCGAGACCGCGGTGAACGTGGTGGAGAGCTCCTCTGCACTGCGTCGGTGGGCGGCGATCCGCTCGCGCAGCACGAGCCAGACGGCAAGGCCGCCGAGGACTGCACCGACGATGAATGCTCCGATCAGCATCGGGCCGCAGAACGTAGCGCGGGCGTCGGACGACGCCGATGGGGCCGGCGGGGACCGGGCCGGCCGTCAAGCCTCTAGTGCTCGTGGTCGTGCTCGCCCTCGTGCGCAGGCTCATGCTCGCCCCCGCCGGGGGAGGGCTCTGCCGTGCCGCCCGTCTCGCGCTTCTCGCCCGTCTCGTCCTCCGGCATCGACGCCGGGGACGGGGCAGTCCGCGGCTCGTCGGCCGGCTTACGCCCGAGCAGTCTGTCCAGGAATCCCATGTTCGACTCTCCTCTTCGTCCGGGGACCGAGACGGGAGTATCGACGAGAGCCCAAAAAAATGCCAGATCCGGCGAGCCCGAAGGCTTACCGGATCTGACGTGCAGGACACTAATACGGCCGAGCGGGGGCTGTCAAATGCGAAAAATGCGCAAAGAGCGACAATTTTTCGCGTCCGATTACGAACACACGTTCTTCCGGCCGCGGCCGTCCCTACGCTTCCTCGCGTGGACGGATTCTTCGGCCCCGGCGGGCGACTCGAGCAGGTGCTGCCCGGCTACGAGCCGCGGCCCGAGCAGGCCGCGCTCGCAGGCGCCGTCGAGAGCGCCCTCGCGCTCGGCGAGCATCTGCTTGCCGAGGCCGGCACGGGGACGGGCAAGAGCCTCGCGTACCTGATCCCGGCGCTCGAATCCGGCCGGTGCGTCGTCGTCTCGACCGCGACCAAGGCGCTCCAGGAGCAGCTCCTCACGAAGGACGTGCCGGTGGCGGCGGCCGCGCTCGGGCGCGACGTCCGCGTGGCCGTCCTCAAGGGCCGCCAGAACTATCTCTGCCGCCACGGCCTGCACGGCTTCGACCTCCTCGGCGGACAGCTCTTCCCACGCGTCGAGGACGCCGCCGCCTTCGACGCGATGCGGGGATGGATCGAGACGACCGAGACGGGCGACCGGGCGGAGCTCGACGTCGAGCCGCCCGACGCGGTCTGGTCGGAGATCGCAGTCGGCTCCGACCGCTGCCTGGGCCGCTTCTGTGCCTTCGCCGGGACGTGCTTCTCCGAGGCTGCGCGCGAGCGCGCCTCGCATGCCGAGCTCGTGATCGCGAACCATGCGCTCTACTTCGCGGACCTGGGACTGCGCAGCCGCACCGACGCGCCGGCCGTCCTCCCGGAGCACGACACGGTGATCTTCGACGAGGCGCACCGGCTGGAGGAGTCGGCGGCGACCTGGCTGGGCGGCCGGATCAGCGGGCCGGTGATTCACCGCCTGCTGCGGGACGTCGACCGTGCCTGTCGAGAGGCGGCTGTGCCGGTCCCGGCCCGCGCGGTCGACCGGGTGGAGACGGCGGGGCTCCGCCTGCTCGGCATCGTCGCGCCCGCCGCGGGCAGACGGCGGCTCCGGGAGGTGCCGGCCGAGCCCGCCGACACACTTCGCCTACGGCTCGGGGAGCTCGCCGCCGCTCTGACCGGGAGGAGGGACGAGGTGGACGCGGTCGCAGCACGGGCGCTGCGCCTCGCCGCCGACGTCGAGGCCTGCCTGCAGCCGGACAACGGCAACCGAGTCGTCTGGGCCGAGCCCGACCTGCTCGCCTGGGCTCCCGTCGACGTCGGCGCCGCCCTGGCGGAGCTCCTCTGGGGCGCCGGTCCGACGGCGATTCTGGTGTCGGCCACGCTGACCGCCGGCGGTGAGTTCGGCTTCCTTCGCGAGCGGCTCGGGCTCGCCGAGGCGCACGAGCTCGCGGTCGGCTCCCCCTACGACTTCCGCGAGCAGGCGTTGCTCTACCTCCCTCACGACGTGCCGGACCCACGGGCCGGCGACGCGCTCGGTCGTCTGGTCGAGGAGGTGGCTGCGCTTTGCCGGATCTCCGCCGGCCGCGCCCTCGTCCTGACGAGCTCCTACCGGGCGCTCGAGGCGCTCGCCGCCGGAATCCGCCGCCTCGTTCCCTACGAGGTGCTCGTCCAGGGCGAGGCGCCGCGCGAGCGTCTGCTCGAGCGGTTCCGCGAAGACGTCACCTCGGTGCTCGTCGCCACTTCGACGTTCTGGCAGGGAATCGACGTGCCCGGCGAGTCCCTGTCGCTGCTGGTGATCGACAAGCTCCCGTTTGCAGCCCCGGGCGACCCGCTCGTCGAGGCGCGCTGCGAGCGAATCGACGCCCTCGGGGGCGACTGGTTCCGCGGGTACACGCTGCCTGCGGCTGTGCTCCAGCTGCGCCAGGGCTTCGGCCGCCTGATCCGCTCGCACTCGGACCGGGGCGTGATCGCGATCCTCGACCCGCGCCTGCGCTCGAGTCCCTACGGGCGTGCGTTCCTCGAGTCGCTTCCCGCATGCCCGGTCACTTCGGAGCGCGCGGCTGTCGCCGCGTTCTTCGGTGCGAAGGCGCTGTCGGCCGCCTGATACCCTGGCGCGCGCCGTGGCGAAAAAGACCCGTACGCCCCCACCGCCCCGCCGCGTCCAGGCGCCCAAGCAGCGCCAGACCGGAGGCGGTGGTCTCACCGCCGATCGCCGGCGGATGATCCTCTACGGCGCCGCCGGCGCCGCCGCAATCGCCCTCGTCGTCGTCCTGATCGTCGTCTTGACCGGAAAGAGCGGCACGGCAGGGAATCCGAGCAGCGTCAGCGCTGCGCTCGAGGCGGCCGGCTGCACGCTCTCGACGAGCAAGGCTGCGCCCTCGGCTCAACACATCCAGAGCTTCGACGAAACCGTCAGGTACTCGACGTATCCGCCCGTCAGCGGCCGTCACTACTACATCCCCGCGATCTGGGGCAACTACAACCAGGCCGTCGACCCGCGGCAGGCCGTGCACAACGAGGAACACGGCGGAATCGACATCTGGGTCGGCCCCGGGGTTTCCGCCTCCGAGCGAAAGAAGATCTCGGACTTCTACGACGAGAGCCCCAACGCCATGCTCGTGACGCCGATCGAGGACACCGCCAAGGGCGTCGTCTACCCGAAGCATGCCCCGCCAGACTCGAAGATCTACCTGACTGCCTGGACCGCGACCATCGAGAACGGCAGCGTCACCGGCGGGAAAAACGTGATCGCGACCTGTCCGCGCTTCGGCGAGGAGGCCTTCGCGGCGTTCCGCGACGAGTTCCGCGGCCTCGGGCCGGAGCGCTTCCCCGTCAGCACGCTCACACCCGGAACCTAGCCCGCGCGCCTCGGGGCTATCCTGCCCCCGCCGGGGTGGCGAAACTGGTGAGACGCGCCTGGCTTAAAACCAGGTGTCCCCTCGGGGACATGCGGGTTCGAGTCCCGCCCCCGGCATCCGGACAATCTTGGCGATGCGCCCGTTGGGAGAATTGAGATGCGTGTGGCCGTGATCGTCGAGGGAATCAGCGACAAGATCGCAGTCGAAGCGCTCGCCGCACGCCGTGGCCGGAACCTGCAAGCCGAAGGTGTTTCGGTCGTGTCGGTCGGGGGTGCGCAGGGGATCGGCAGGTTCCTCGATCGCCTGGATCTGGAAGGGTGCGACGTCAGACTCGCCGGCCTCTGCGACGCCGGAGAGGAGGCCGAATTCCGACGTGCTCTCGAGCGCGCCGGCCTGGGCACCGATCTCACCCGCGCCGAAATGGAAGAACTCGGCTTCTACGTATGCGAGGCCGATCTCGAGGCCGAGCTGATTCGCGCCCTCGGCGCCGCCGCGGTTGAAGACGTTCTCACGGCTCAGGGCGACATCGCCTCGTTCCGTACGCTCCAGAAGCAGCCGCAGTGGAAAGAGCGCCCGGCAGAGGAGCAGCTTCGCCGCTTCATGGGAAGCGGCGGACGCCGAAAGATCAAGTACGCGCGCCTGCTCATCGAGGCTCTCGACCTCGCTAGCGTCCCGCGACCACTCGACGGCGTCCTCGGTCACGTCGAGCGGCTCATCGCCTAGGTTGCCGCAGTGTCGAGTGCGGGCGCCGGCTCTGCAGGCGGCTCGAGTGCGAGCCTCGGCAGCCTACGGTCGAACCAGCGCGGGAACGACCACGCGCGCCGGCCGAACAGCTGGAGGACGGCCGGCAAGAGGATGCTGCGGATGACGAACGCATCGAGGAAGACGGCGGTTGCCATCGTGATGCCGAAGAGCTTGAGGACGCGTTCGTCGCCCGCGGCGAAGGAGGCGAAGACCGCGACCATCACCGCCGCGGCGGCCGTGATCACGCGGCCGGTGCGGGAGAGTCCCTCGCGTACGGCTGCGCTCGCATCGCCGCGGTGCTGCCACTCCTCGTGGATCCGCGAGACGAGGAAGACCTCGTAGTCCATCGACAGCCCGAACACGATCGCGAAGACCATTACGGGAATGAAGGCCTCGATCGGTCCGGGCTCGATGCCGAGCAAGCCACCGAGCCAGCCACGCTCGAAGATCGCCTGAACGACGCCGAGGGCGGCAACGATCGAAAGGAGATTCATGGCCGCCGCCTGCAGGGGAATCAGCAGCGAGCGGAAGACGACGAGCAGCAGCAACGCCGAGAGGAGGACCACGATGCCGATGAACAACGGCAACTTCCCGGAGAGGACTCGAGCGAAGTCGACCTGGATCGCTGTTGCGCCCCCGACATAGGCGGTCGCTCCCGTTGCCTTCGCGAGCGGCGGCAGGACGTCGCTGCGCAGGCGCTTGACCAGACGCGTCGTCTGCTCGCTTTGGGGGGAGGTGGTCGGGTAGACGGCGATCGCAGCCGTGTCCCGGCCGGCATTGAGCTGCGGTGCGGCGACCGAGGCAACCCCGGGCGTGTCCTCGAGGGTGCTCCTGATCCGGCCAAGGACGGCCGTGTCGCCGGCCGCGGGTAGACGGACGGCGACCTGGAGAGGCCCGTTGAACCCGCTGCCGAAGCCGGCGGCCAGGAGGTCGTACGCCTTGCGGGTGGTGTGGGAGGCAGGGTCGTTGCCCGCGTCGCTCGCCCCGAGCCGCAGTCCGAGTGTCGGAGCAGCGAGAGCGAGCAGGACGGCAGTCGACGCGAGCGCAGCCCAGGCGGGGTAGCGCTGGATCAGTCCAACCCAGCGGCTCCAGAAGCCCACGCGAGCCTGACGCGGCCGCCGCCGGCGGCGGGTGGGTCCGACTCGCTTTCCGGCGAAGGCCAGCAGGGCGGGGAGGAGGGTGAGCGAAGCAGCAAGCACGAAGAGGACCCCGAGCGACGCGGCGATTGCGGCGCCGTAGAGGAACCCGACGCCCAGCGCGAACATGCCGAGCAGCGCGATCACGACCGTTGCGCCGGCGAACAGGATGGCGCGGCCCGCCGTGTTCATCGCGAGCTCGACGGCCGCCTGGACGTCGCCGCCGTTCTCGCGGTAGGCGTCGCGGAACCGGGTAACCACGAAGAGCGCGTAGTCGATCCCGACCCCGAGACCGATCATCAGCGCCAGCTCCGAGGAGAAGTCCACCATGTCGACGAGGTGGCTGCCCAGAGCGATCACGCCCAGGCCGGCTCCGAGGCCGAACAGGGCAGTGACGATCGGCAGGCCCATCGCGAGCAGCGAGCCGAAGCTGAGCAGCAGTACGACGACGGCGGCGCCGAGGCCGACTGCCGTGGCAAAGCCGAGGCTCGACTGCTGGGCCTGCCTGATCGCCTCGCCGCCGAGCTCGACTTGCAGCGAGGCCGAGCGAGCAGTCTTCGCGCTGTCGATCACGCGCTCAACTGCTGCTTTCGGCACCTCGTTCGCCCGCCGGTCGAACACGACAGTCGCAAAGCCGATCGTGCCTTCCTTGGAAATCGCCTTCGAACCGGGCGCGTACGGGCTGGCCACATCGGCAACATGGGGAAGGCGGGCGATGCGGTCGAGCAGGGGCACGATCACCGCGCGCGTCGAGGCGTCGGTGAGCTTGCCGTCACGCGTTCTGAAGACGATCTGGTCGGCGTCGCCTGCTCGTGCCGGGAAGCGGCTCTCGAGCAGGTCGACGGCGCGTTGCGAGTCGGTGTTCGCGAGCGAGAAGTCGTTGGCGTTCCTGTTGCCGACCGCCTGTGCGAGGACGAAGACGGCGGCGGCGAGAACGATCCAGCCGAGAACCACGATCCGACGGTGTGCGATTGTCCAGCGAGTCAGCCTCAGCATCGTCAGCTCCAATCTGCGTAAGTGAATCTGCATGCTTCGCAAACTTGCACGATGTGAAGAGACTACCGGAAGACATGCACGGAACGCAAATTTTCCTGAAGTGCAGGATCTCTGGTACGCTGAGGGCCATGAATCCCGAACCAGGGCTACGCGAGCGGAAGCGGCAGCGGACGCGCGAGGCGATCGCCCGGGCCGCGCACCGGCTCTTCGTGGAAGGCGGCTATGAGGCCACCACCTTGCCGGACATCGCGGAGGCCGCCGATGTCTCGACGCGAACGATCTTCGCCTATTTCCCGAGCAAGGAAGACATCCTGTTTTGCGATTTCGCCCCGCTGAAGGAAGCGCTCGGGCGGGCGCTCGCGGAGCGGCCCGAGGGGCAGGACACCCTCGACACGGTCCGCACGTTCATCGTCTCCTCGCAACAGGCGGAGAGGAGCGAGTTCAAGGAGGGGCTCGACCGGATCATTCAGAGCGACGCCACGCTGCGCACCCACCTGCGGGCGCGGCTCGCCGAGCTCGAAGAGCTGATCGCCGCGGCGATCGCGGAGGATCTCGGCGCCGCCGAAACCGACCTGCGCCCCCAGGTTGTCGCATCGTCCCTGATCGCCGCCTTCGACGTCCTGATGGAGCGGGGAGAAGGGCCGACGCCGAAGCAGAGCGCCGAGGAGATCGCGGCGCAGATCGATCCGGTGATGTCGTTCCTGCGCGGCGGCCTCGAGGCGTTGAAAGAGCCGAGGCGGCCTCGCCGAACAGCTCCGCGCTGACGGCACGAGGAATCCGACGGAGCCTGCGTCGGAGCAGCGATGATTCAGGGCGTTGGTCGGAGTCTCAGCTCCTGACACGTCGAAGGAGGTGGAGCAGATGCCGGCAGTAGCAACGTCGGTCGGGAAGTTCGTCTGGCACGAGCAGGTCTCGTCCGAGCCGAAGCAGGCCGAGGACTTCTACACCCAGCTGTTCGGCTGGGGCACCGAGACCTTCAAGCCGGGCGAGGTCGACTACACGATGATTTCGTCCGGCGGGCAGAGCCACGGTGGCTTCGGCAAGGCGATGGAAGGGGCGCCGCCGCCGCACTGGCTCAGCCATGTCCAGGTCGAGAACGTCGACGAGACCGTCGAGAAGGCCAAGAGCGCAGGCGGCAAGCTCGAGGCCGGGCCCTTCGAGATGCCCGAGGTCGGACGGATTGCGATCATCGCCGATCCGCAGGGCGCCTACATCAGCGCCTACGAGCCGAAGGGAGAAGGTCCGGCCGCCGAGGGCGTCTTCGTCTGGGACGAGCTCGGCACCAATGACGTGGACGCGGCCCAGCGCTTCTACGAGGACGTCTTCGGCTGGACCACGAAGGACATGGGCCCCGAGTACGGCGGCTATCGGATCTTCAACCGCGGCGAGACCGGAATTGCCGGGCTGATGGCCCTTCCGGACGCCTCGATCCCGCCGCACTGGCAGCCGTACGTCGCCGTCGACGACCCCGACGCGACGACCGCGAAGTCGGTGGAGCTCGGCGCATCCACGCTGCTGGAACCGATGGACGTACCCGAGGTCGGCCGGGTCGCGGTTCTTCGC
>JBKPCT010000147.1:0-21956 GCA_046727515.1 Actinomycetota bacterium
CCGCCGGGCGTCCCAACCGCCGAGCCAGGAGATCTTCCGCGTCCGCGCATCGACGGCGTACAAGCCCGGGCACGCGCCGTTCGGCGGCAGGCCCTCGAAGACGCTGAACACCACGCCAAGGCCCCCTGGCGCGGCCGCATCCCTCGCCGTGCCCGCCGAGGCCCCTGCCGCCAACGCCGGACAGACCACCGCAACCAGGCGCCGGGATGCCACGACCGCATCGTAGAACCCTGCTTGACGCCACTAGCCACGATCAGCACAGCCGGGCAGCCGCGACGAGGACGACGCGAGCCGTCGGGACGGCCGCCTCGGGAGTAGGCTTCCTCCTTGTGGACTCAGACGAATCCGTAGTCGTCACGGTTGTCTCGAGTGGTCCCGAGGCCGACATCGTCTGCGGCCTGCTGCGGTCGGCCGGCATCGACTGTGCCTATCGCGACACGGAGGCGATCGAATCGTCCCTCGAGGAGTTCACGGCCGCCGGCCCACGCGAGATCCTCGTGCACGCGTCCGACCTCGATGCGGCTCGCGAACTCCTGGCCGACTCGACCACCGAGTGACCTATGGCTCCGCAGGCGTGGTCGGCTATCCGGGCGGCATAGTGCGCGAGTGCACACCGAATCGGCAGCGGCCCTTGCTCTAGGGGTCGCGCTTCTCGGTGGCTCTCTTCTGCGTGACGTGCGCACGCGGACCTTCGTGGTCGCTCTTTCGCTGGCCGTGCTCCTCGGGCTGATGCTGCGCCTGTCGCTCCACCTGAGCGTGCCGATGGGTGACTACGCCAACTTCATAGAGAGCCGACACAACTTCGAGCGGTACTTCGGCGATCGCGTGAACTTTCAGTTCCACCTCGGCGGCGCGATCGTGCACGAGTTGGATGCAGCGTTTGGCGCCGACTCGCGCAGCGCTGTCGCCGCATTCGATGCCCTAGCTCGTCTTGCCGCCGGCCTGTTCGTTCTCGCGCTCGCGGGTCTCGCGGCGCTGATGCGCTGGACGCCACAAGTCGTCCGGTACGTCGCGCTCGCGATCTCCGTTCCGACGACGCTCCTCTTCTTTGGTTATCACGAGTTCGGCCACCTACCGGCGGCGCTCGATGTGGTCGCTGTTCCGCTGGCGCTCATCGGCCTCGAGAGCGAGCGCCGGTCGTACCTCTATACGGCCGGCTTGCTGGCAGGCGTGGGCAGCGCTTTCCATGGCTTCGGGCTCATCGCGTTGGCATTCATCGTCGTGCTGGCCGCTGTGTACGTCTGGAGGGAGCCCGCAGCGCGAAGCGCGCTCGGTCGTGGCATACCTGCTGCGGTTGCCGCCGCCGGTCTGGTCGGGTGGCTGGTGTGGTTGCCCATCTATTTGACTGGGCCGAGCTGGAGCATCGACCCTGGACATTCGGATGTCCGCCCGTTGCGCCCGTTCCTGCACGAGCACTACGTCGAGCACGCACACCGGATTGCGAAGCCCATCCTCTCGACGAGTGTGATCGGTGAGGTCGGGTGGGAACTCGCGGTCACCGGTGCAGCCCTCGTCCTCCTCGCAGCCTGGTACGGCCGGGACGTCGCCGGAACGGCCGTCCTCATGGCGGCAGTGCCGATTCTCCTCTTTCTCATCTGGTTTTGGCCCGTACAAGGGCTCGGGAACGACAGCGACTTTCTTGGATCGGCATTCCCTCCGACCTACGCCGCGGCGTGGATTCTTGCTCGCCGCCTGAAGCCGTCAGCGGTCGCGCTGCTCATCCTGGTAGCAGGGAACGCCGCTATTGCCCACGTCCTCAGGTGGCCCTTCGTCCACAGTCCGGTCCCCGGCTCCTAGAGTCCGGCGTCCACCCTGTCACGAAGCGAGAGCACACCGGGCGCCGTCGCGTGCTCGTCTTGCCGAGATGAATACCCCACAGGTGGCGGTGGGCATTGCATTACGGTGTCCGCGGCGGTTGCCAGGAAGGGAAGGCGAGGAGGGCTGCGGCACGGTGAGCGACGAAAGACTCGAACGGCGTGACCCACGTGGCGTTCCCCACGAAGACGCGACCGCTGCATGACCGAACTGCGTCCGGTCCGATCCGGGTGGGCGAGGCGGCAGCGCGGACGCGGGATTGTCCTGAGCCTCTTCTTCTTCCCCCGCGGCGGCTCGGCTCAGGTCGTGCGCGCACTCACCCGCGCCCTGGCACAGACCGGCTGGAAGGTTACGCTGGCGGCGGGCTCGCTCGGACAGGCGGGGGAGCAGACCCATGCTCCGACCTTTTTCGGCGCCGTCGATCTGGTCACCGTCGACTATTCGCCCGATGGGCAGGGCAAGGGCGGTGTGCCGTTCCAGCCGTCGTACGAGGATCGGCCGGGTGCGCCCGATCGCGTCTTCGCCACCGTCGATGACGATGCGTACGAGCGGCTGGTCGATGTCTGGGCCGAGGCGCTCGACCGTGCCGGCGCTGCGCGCGCCGAGGTGCTTCACCTCCACCATCTGACCCCGGCCAATGAGGCCGCGCGGCGCGCCTTCCCGGCGGTGCCCGTGGTTGGGCAGCTGCACGGCACCGAGCTTGCGCTGCTGCGCGCGATCGAGGCAGGTGCGCCCGCCCGCTGGCGCTTCGCGGAGCGCTGGCAGCAGCGCATGCGCGGGTGGGCGCGCGCCTGCGAGCGGCTGATCGTCCCGCCCGGTGCGGGCGCCGAGGTCGCACGCCTACTCGCCCTCCCGCGGGAAGCGATGGTCGAGCTCCCCAGCGGTGTCGAGCTCGAGCTGTTCCGGCGGCGACCGCTCGACGGCAGGCAGCGGCTCGCCCACTGGCGCCGGTGGCTGGTCGAGCAGCCGCTCGGCTGGGACGAGAGCGGGGTTCCCGGCAGCGTCGCCTACCAGGACGACGACCTGTGGCCATTCCAGGAGGCGGAGGCGATCCTGCTCTACGTCGGTCGCTACACCGCGGTCAAGCGGCTACCGCTACTGCTCAGAGCGCACGCTCAGGCGCTGGCATGCCTCGGCCGGCCGCTGCCACTGGTGCTGGTGGGCGGCAGCCCCGGCGAGTGGGAGGGCGAACACCCCCTCGCGGTCGCGCGCGCACTCGGCGATGGCCAGGTCTTCCTCGCCGGCTGGCGACCACATCACGAGCTGCCCGAAGCGCTGAATGCCGCCGATCTGCTCGTGCTCCCCTCCGTCGCCGAAGCGTTCGGGCTCGTCCTCGTCGAGGCGATGGCCTGCGGCCTGCCGGTGATCGCCGCCGACGCCCACGGACCCGCCCAACTCGTGGCCGGGGGTACCGGCTGGCTCGTCCCCGCCGACGACCAGAACGCGCTCGCAGAGACCCTCCTGGCTGCCTCCTCCGACCCGCAGGAGCGGAAGCGGCGTGGCAACCGCGCCTACCGGCACAGCCGGGCCAGCTATGGCTGGCCTCTGGTCGCCGCCCGCGTCGTCCGCATCTACGACCAGCTCGCCGGCCGTCGCGACAGGCAACGGGCTGCGAGTACATGAGCTCGCGTACGCATTCACCGAATCGTCGCCAAACCGTTTCCGCAACGCAGCCAGGGTCGGGTTTGCGTCTTGCTACCGTCGGGCAGCGGGTGCCGATGCATACGCCCGGGATACGGTACGACGTTCTTCGTCCTCGTCTTGAAGACGGAGAGGAGACGACCGTCTACGTCGTGCGGTACCCACGTCCGCAGACGAGCTTGACCGTCGAGCACTTCCCCGTCCCTCAGCGACTCGACCGGTGGTGCCGACGATCCGGCGTCCGAGAAGCGATCGTCGGCGGCTTCTTCCTCCGCCCGCACGGGACGCCGCTCGGGGAGCTGTGGATCGGGGGCTGCCGGATCGAGACCGAGCCAGTCCTCGACCCGTACGGAGGAGCACGGGCGGCGATCTACGTCGACGAAGGTGAGATCCGTATCGGCCCTCGTGCTGAGCTGCCCCCGCGCCCGGACGGCCACCTGCTCCAAGCCGGCCCACTGCTCGTCCGGGACGGAGCGGCCCTCCGAGACCTGCACGATCCCGAGGGCTTCGTCGCCGGCGCCCACCAGTTCGACTCAGACATCACCTCCGGTCGTCACCCACGGGCTGCGCTCGGAACCTCCGATGACGAGCTGATCGCACTCGTGTGTGACGGCCGACGGACCGGCGTCGACGCAGGACTCGCGCTCGCCGAGCTCGCCGAGTTCATGGCCGACCTCGGCGCTCGTCAGGCCATCAACCTCGACGGTGGAGGCTCCACCGCACTCATCCACCACGGCCATCTCCTCAACCGACCCTACGACGCCCAAGACCGACCGAGCAGCAACTCCCGCCCGGTTGCGACAGCTGCGATCTTCCACACGGCCTCAGCATCGTCCGTCCTGAGCGGAGCAGCGTAGCGACCACATGACCTCATCTGCGCCGGCGGCGTCAGTCTTTCGCGAGCGCGTCAGGTGCGCCCAGATCTGCTCCTGCTCGAGCGGTAGCACTGCCAGCTCGGGCGACGGACGGACGACGAAGCTGTCGATCAGCAAGAGCTCTTCTGCCTGCTCGGGAGTGAGTGGGGCGGCGGGGCGCTCGCGGGCGGCGCGGCAGAGCGCGAGCCCGGACTCGATCTCGAGCTTTTCCACCGCTCCTGGTCGTAGCGACCGGACGGCGCAGATCGCGCCCGCGCTCAGGAAGAACGCCCTCCGCCAGCCGGGCTCGCTCATCGGAGCGATCAGACAGAGCTGTAGGTTGCCCACCCGCTCGAGCCGTCGCAGACGGTGCACGACCTGCTCGAGGGCTTCGATGCGATCTCGCAAGCGCGCCGCCTCCTCGAAGCGGAGGCTGTCGGCCAGGTACGAGAGCCGGGCGCGAAGGCGCGGCAGGGGGCCTCCCGCAAGGAGATGCTCGAGTTCGTCGGCGGTGGCGGAGGCGAGTGCCCGTGCTGCCAGGGCGGCCCGCCGTCGGCTCGGGATCGGGCCAAGCGAGGTCGCCGTCTTCGAGACAACAAAGTCCTCGCCCCGACGCTTGAGATAGACGGCGTGATCGGTCCGCCGACCGCGCGAGTTGGCCGGTGGCTGGAGCTCGCGAATCAGGCGAAGCTCCTCGAGGGCGGCCTCGAGTTCAGAGCCGAGCACTCGCCACTCGATCCGCTCGAGGGCGAGCAGCGCAGCCTCCACCGAAGGTCGCTGGCGCTCGCTGCGGAAGTAGGAGCGCAGGCGGACGCGCAGATCGCGGGCACGACCGACATACAGCACGTGTCCGTGACGGTCGCGAAAGAGGTAGACGCCTGGCCGGCTGGGCGCTCCCTGGGTGTGGGAACGCTTCACGTAGACGCGCCGCTTGCGTGGCGCGGCCAGCGTGCGAAGGTCGGACACCGTGCGGGCGCCCTGCTCCTGGGCAAGGCCGATCAAGCAGAGCAGCACCTGCGCGGTGGCTTCGGCGTCCGGCAGGGCGCGGTGACACGGTGTCGTGGCGACGCCGAAGAAGTGGGCCAGCGAGGCCAGGCTTACACGCCGCACGCGCCCTTCGAGCAGGCGGCGCGCAAGGGCAGCGCTACACAGCGGCGGCTCGCTCAGCCGTCGCCCGTCTCGCGCTTGCAGCTGCCGCTCCAGAAAGCCCTGGTCGAAGCGGGCGTTGTGGGCGACGAGCAGCGCATCGCCCGAGAAAGCGAGGAACCGGGCCAGGACCGCAGCGACAGAAGGTGCCCGCCGTAGCTCCTGCTCGTGCAGTCCGGTCAGCCGGGCCACAGATTTTGGAAGAGGGACGCCCGGGTTGACGAGCGCCTGCAGGGAATCCACCAGCTCCAGCGTGCGCACACGCACCGCACCCAGCTCGCAGATTCGGTCGCGGACGGCCGAGAGCCCGGTCGTCTCCAGATCGAAGACGACGAACTCCGCTTCCTCGAGCAGCGAATCCGGTGGATCTGTCGCGAGCGACACCGTCGCCCCTGTGCAGCGGATGCGGCTATCCCCGGCGCTCACATCGCGCAGCAGGGAACATGCGAGCCCTTCCGCAATCGACGAGGCAGCAAAGAGGAAGCGCGCTGCGTCCACAGCCGAGAGCGATCCTCGTTCCTCCAGCAGATCGACCAGGCGGTCGAGTCCGTCGAGCGCGAGCTGCACAACGAGCCATGCTATGCGAACATATGTTCGTGTCAAGGGAACCGACCATCCTGCATGCCGACGTCGACTCCTTCTACGCCTCGGTCGAGCAGCGAGACGATGCTCGCCTGCGCGGCCGGCCCGTGATCGTCGGCGCGGGGGTCGTGCTGGCCGCCAGCTACGAGGCCAAGGCTCACGGCGTCCGCACCGCGATGAGCGGAGCCCTGGCGCGCCGCCTCTGCCCGCACGCCGTCATCGTCACGCCACGGATGTCGGTCTACACCGAGGCGAGCAAGGCCGTCTATCGCGTGTTCGAAGACACGACACCGCTGGTCGAAGGGCTCTCGATCGACGAAGCGTTCCTCGACGTCCGTGGGATGAGAAGGATCGCGGGCAGCCCGCGCGAGATAGCGGTGCGCCTGCGGCGCGCCGTACACGAGCGTGTCGGCTTGCCGGTCACAGTCGGTGTCGCACGGACAAAGTTCCTGGCGAAGGTGGCGAGCGGCGTCGCGAAGCCGGACGGCCTGCTGCTCGTCCCCCCGGAGCGTGAGCTCGCGTTCCTGCACGCACTCCCGATCGAACGGCTATGGGGCGTCGGCGCCGTCACCGCGGACAAGCTGCACCGCCTCGGCATCACCACTGTCGAACAGGTTGCCGCGCTCCCCGAGCAAGCGCTCGTGTCGGCGCTCGGGCGAGCGTCAGGCCGGCACCTCTACGCCCTCGCGCGCAACGAGGATCCGCGCCCCGTGCAGGCACGACCCCGCCGGCGCTCGATCGGGTCGCAACGTGCCCTCGGTCGCTCCAGGAAATCGATCGAGGACATCGACGCGGTCCTTCTCGGCCTGGTCGATCGAGTCACTCGCCGGATGCGGGGCGCCAAACGTGTCGGCCGTACGGTCGTGCTTCGGCTTCGATTCGACGACTTCTCGCGGGCGACACGCTCCTCGACGCTCGAGCAGGCGACAGCCCAAACCAAGACAGTCCTCGACACATCGAGAGCGCTGCTGACAACAGCACTACCGATCATCGACAGCCAAGGCCTCACGCTGATCGGGGTCTCGGTCGGGAACCTCGAGAACGACCGGGCCCAACTCACTCTTCCTCTCTACTCCCCCGATCGCGCAGCCCTCGACGCCGCACTGGACACCATCCGCGACCACTACGGTGCGACCGCCATCACCCGGGCAACGCTGCTCGGTCGGGACTCCGGACTGGAGATGCCACTGCTCCCAGATTAGGCCCCAAACGGAGGCGAGGCTTCATTTATCTGGCGCCCTTCAGGCGTTCTACAGAACTTGCCCGAGCCGGAAGGCGCGGCCGCCCTAGGGCAACTCGGGCATCCGCCGCTCGTCGACAGCAGGGCAGATACCAGGTGAAGAGCCGATTGTGGGCGCGCGGCCGGGGTGCTCTGATCCCAACAAGCGCTGTGCCCTTCAGGCACGGCAACGAGTTCGGAGGTAGCGGAGGGAGCAGATGTTCACGCCTCTCATAGTCCACCAGGAGATCGACCGGCAGCGCCGGGCCGACCGTCTGCGCGAGGCGACGCAGGAGCCGCTCGCGCGCACCGAGCGGCTCGACCGCGCGCCGGCCGCACGGATGGAATCGACGTGGCTTGCGCGGCTGCTGCACCCGCGTCGGGCGCGGAAGGTGGCTGCCGAGCCCGCCCCAGCACCCGCGGCGCGCGCCTAGCCATACTCCGCGACCTCCACGATCTGCGGCGACGCCTGCGCGCCCAGCATCGCTTGCATCTCCGTCACCGCCGGAAGCTCGGCGGTCTGGAGGTAGCGGTCGAGGGCGTCCTTGCTCTCCCAAAGAGCGATGATGTGCACCGTCTCTCCTTCGCACCAGAGCAGGCGCGCGACGATCGCGGTCGGCCTCTCAGCGCGGCTCGAACGCAGCAGGCGCACGAGCGTGTCTTTCTGCGCCGGTGCGAGGCGAACCTCGTGGACGACCGCGATCACGGCGCTTTGCCCAAGACCTCGACCAGGTCGGCCGGCGACAGACCCAGCAGGCCGGCAATCGCGAGCGCCCCCGCGCGCGAGCTCGGTCGCACGGCGCGTCCGCGTTGGGCGGGAAGCGGGCCGAGTAGGTGCAGCTCGTGCGCGGCTGCGACCGCCTGCCCCCGGCTGTGGACGCCCAGCTTCTCGAAGATGTGGCTCATGTGCGTCCCGACTGTCTTGTAGCTGATCGAGAGTTTCTGCGCGACTTGCTTCTGCGGCAAGCCCTCGGCCGCCAGCGCCAGGACCTCGAGCTCGCGTACGGTCAGCGCATGCTCGGGCTGTTCGCGGGTTCCAACGGCCGGCAGGCGGCGGGCAAGCGAGCGGACTCGCGCGACGAACTCGCCCGGGTCGAGGGGCTTGCTCAAGTAGTCGTCGCCGCCGAGTTCCAGCCCTGCGATCTGGTCGTAGCCTTCGGTGCGGCACCCGGAGATGAATATGATCCCCACGCTGAGCCCGTAGCGCTCGCGCAAGCGCCGGCAGACGTCGTAGCCGGACATCACGGGCAGATGGACGTCGAGCACGACGATCCCAGGCTGCTCGCTCCTCGCCGCCGCGAGCGCGACCTTGCCGCTCGCCGCGGTACGGCACCGATATCCAGCTTCGGCGAGCACACTCTCGGCGAGCGCGGCGAAGCGGGCGTCATCGTCGACGATCAGGATGCCGTATTCGTTACTCATCCTGGCCAGCGGCCTGCGTGCCGTAGGCGCGCGAGTCTTCCTCGCATGCGGGCCGAATCGCCGGCTCGGCCTGGTGCAGACGAACTATCAACTCGGTGACGGGTTCACCGGTCGCCTCGTCCTCGAGGTAGACGCGGGCCCTGGCACACCGAGAGGATCGAAGCCGCGGGCCACGGATACGCGGCATTCGAGCACGATCTGGTCGTCAATCCGAACGTTCATTCGGCACATAGAGCGCGGGGGCGCGCGAACTAATCATCGACCGAAATCCGATCCCTGTCAAATCTCCCGAGGGAAACCCTTCAGAACATATAAAAAGCTGGCAGACGCAGGCTTTCGAGGTGCACGTGGTCGACGCCTGTCCACGACCGAGGAGTGGTTGTCGGAGATTCAGCGATAGGCGGGCAGCACGTGCTCGGCGAGCTGCTCCACCTGGTCGAGGCTCGGAACCTCGGCGAACATGACCAGGGTGTCGATGCCGGCGTCTGCGTACTCGCTCACCTCTTCAGCGATTTTCTGTGCTGGGCCGTGGTGGATGAGGTTCTCCGGCTCTGTCCAGAGCTGACCGTAGTACCGCAGCACGTGGTGCGCGCCCTCCTCGAGCGCTTCCTGGGCGTTGTCGCCAACCGCAACGTAGGCAAGCCCCGCAACCTCGATGTTCGGCTTCCCCTCGGCCGCGAACAGTTCCCTGACCTGCGGCGTGAGCTGCTTCATGTACGCGGCGCCGGCTGTGCCGAAGATGAAGCCGTCACCCACACGGGCGGCACGCCGCATCGCCTTGGGCTGGAGGGCGCCGGCCCAGACGGGCGGAGCCGGCTCCTGGATCGGTTGCGGCCCGACAACGCCCTGCTCGCGGTCCGACTCGCGCGCCTTTAGCCAGACCTCGCGAATGCGCTCGACCTGGTGCTCGAACCGCTCCGAGCGGCCCTCGAATTCCGCGTCCAGCACCTGGAAGTCGTCTTCGCGGCCTCCCTGAGCGACCCCGAGGACGAGTCTGCCGTCGGAGAGATTGTCGACGACCGCCGCCTGTTTGGCGACGAGGACCTCGTTCCGCGGCGGCAACTGCAGGATGGTGGTCGCGAGTCGCGCCCGCTCCGTGACGGTCGCGACGCCCGCCAGGGTCGCGAGTGGCTCCCAGGAATCGAAGTTTGGCTTGTCGATCGTTCCAAGGATGTCGAAGCCGGCCTCGTCGGCGAGCCGAGCCCAGTCGAGCATCAACTTCCTGTCCGTCTCGTGCGCCATCGTGTTCGGTAGGCCCATCCCCACCTTCATCGCCATTCTCCTCCCAGGTTTGTGCCGTTCGTTCCCCTCAGCTCCGCCACCATTCGCTCACCTCGCGAGCACCGTGAAGGGTGTCAAAATTGACAGGCCCGTGCGGCGAATCGCCGCTCGGCTAGCGCATCGGTCTCCCACCGAGCGTCGCGGGAGTCGGGAAGAGGCTCTCCTCGCGTAGGTGGCCACGTTCGAGGCGGTGTCGAAGCCACCGCATGTGAATGGCCAGCGAGACGATTGCGGTCGCTCCGCCGAGAGCAGCCGCGAGCGCCAGCGACGGGTCGAACGCCCAGGCGATCGTGAGCGCGAGCGTAGTGCCGCCGACCACACTATTGACGACTGCGATCGCGGCGCCCGAGGTGAGGTAGAGCTGAAACATATTCGGCTCGAATCCCATGTTGCGAAGCACTCCCGCCGGATCGTCGTGCGCGCCCAACATGAAGTAGCGCGTTTCGGGACCGGCGAGTCGGAGGTAGTAGTTGCGTATGCGGTTGATCGCTCGCCCGTAGCGCAGATCCTCGAGCGTCGTCTCGACCAAGCGGACGAAGACCAGGAGCCCGAGCGCGAAGAGGGTCGGCAAGACGACGAGCGCGAACACGCGGAACGTGGTCCCGGAGGCAGAGGCCTGGGCGACGAAGCCAAGGGTGACGAGGGAAGCGGAGAGCGCACCAAAATAGAGCGCCAGGCGGGAGGAGCTCTCCGAGACGGTTACCCCACGAGCGCCCTGGAGCCCGAAGTGCTCGGTCGTCAGCGCGGTGAGCAGCGCCGCACGGTCAACACCGTTGACATCGTCGCTGCGCCCGGGCGTCTGAGTTGGCTCTCGATCGCTCATCGGTCGTGGTTAACCAGGGGATGCGTGACTCCTTCAAGTGATCGGGGAGCCCCGGCCCAGAGTCGATCTACTGGCAGAGAAATCGACGCAGCTTGTCGGTGAGCTCCGTGGGAGCTTCCTCGGCGATGTGGTGCCCGCTGTCGATCGAGTCTGCCCGAACGTCGTCTGCCCACTTGCGCCAGATCGTGAGCGGGTCGCCGAAGAGCTCGACCAGATCGTCACGCTCTGACCACAGCACCAGTGTCGGGCACGTGACTCGTCTGCCGACTCGGCGGTCGGCTTCATCGTGCTGCCGGTCGACGGTGAGTCCGGCGCGGTAGTCCTCGCACATGCCGTGGACGGTCTCGGGATCGAGAATCGCCCGGCGATAGTCGGCGAAGGCCTCCTCGCCCATGTGTTCGCTGGTTGCCGTGTACCAGGCATCGGGGTTGGCATTGATCAGAGCCTCGGCGGGCTTGTCCGTCTGGCCCAGGAAAAACCAGTGGAACCAAGCGCGCGCAAAGCGGGCGTCGCAACGGTCCAGAACTTCTGAGATCGGGATCGAGTCGATGACCACGAGCTGGGTGACGGCTTCCGGGTGATCAAGCGCCATTCGGAACGCCACGTAACTCCCGCGATCGTGCCCTGCAACGGCGAAGTCCTCGTGGCCGAGGGCGCGCATCAAGTTGATGCAGTCATCGGCCATGGCTCGCTTCGAGTAGGGCGCATGGTCGTCGGTCGTCGGGGGCTTGGACGACTGTCCATACCCCCGGAGATCAGGGCAAATGACGGTGTGGCTGTCCGCGAGCTGCGTCGCAACGCGATGCCACGTGACATGCGTCCTCGGATGGCCGTGGAGCAGCAGCACGGGTGACCCCGCACCTCCGCGCCGAACGCGCAACACCACTTCACCCACATCGGTGTAGTCGAGTGCAAAGCCTTCGAACACGTGGGTTTACGTGCCCCGACCATCTGCCGAAGGAACCACACCTGCCGCCTCGCAGGCGAGCCCGCCGGCCCACTCGACCGGGGCTCGCAAGCAGCGCCTTGCTCACCGTTGTTCGTGTTGTCTAGGTGTGGCCGAAGCGCACGTTCGGGAGCAGGCGGTCGAGCCAGCGCGGCCGCGCCCACGCCCAGCGGCCGAACACGCGCAGCAGAGTGGGAACGAGGACGAGGCGGACGAGCATCGCGTCGAGCAGGACGGCGATGCCGAGAATCACGCCCATCTCTTTCGGCGGCAGCGGGCCGGACAGGGCGAAGGTGAAGAAGACGGCGACCATCACCGCGGCGGCGGCGAAGATGACGCGGCCTGAGTGGGCGAGCCCGCCGATCGCCGCCTCCCGTGGCTCTCCGGAGCGATCGTAGTGCTCCTTGGCCGAGGAGAGCAGAAACACGGTGTAGTCCATCGAGATCGCGAAGATCATCGCGAAGAAGAACACCGGGCCCCAGGCGTCGAGAAACCCCTGCGACTGGAAACCGAGCAGGCCGGCGCCGTGCCCGTTCTGGAAGATCAGCCGCGCGATCCCGAAGGCGGCGCCGGTGGCGAGCAGGTTGGTGAGGACGCCGAGCGCGGCGATCAGCGGCGCCTGCAGGGCGACGAGCAGGAGCAGGAATCCGAGCACGAGCACGACCCCGATCACGAGCGGCGTCCGAGCCGCGAGCGCGTGCTCGAGGTCGTGGTTCTCGGCGGCCGCACCGCCGACGAGAGCAGCCGGGGGAAGGGCGGCACGGAGTCGGTCGATCGTGCGCCCGGTCGCCTTGCTGGAGGGGTCGGTGGTCGGGACTGCCTGCACGAGGGCGAGGCCGTTCCGGCCCCGCCGCGGCGGTGCGACCCGAGCGAGGCCGGGATCGCGATGCGCGGCGCGGATGGCCGCAGCAGCGTCCCGCTGTGAGGCGACGATCTGCAGCGTGCCGGGCGCGCCGAGGCCGAATGCACGCTGCATCTGCGTGTAGCCGACGCGCGAGCCGTCGTGTTTCGGGATGACCTTGATCGAGGGCATCCCTGTCTTCAGGCCGACGATCGGGAGCGCGAGCACGATCAGGAGCAGCGTCGCGGCCGGCCCGTACAGGTGCGGGCGGCGCCAGAGCCGCTCGCCCCAGCGGGTGAAGCGCTGTGAGCGGTGCTCGCCCGAGTGCACCCAGCGCAGCGCGAGCGAATCGACCTTCGGGCCCAGCTTCGCCAAGACCGCCGGCAGCAGCGTCAGGGTGGCGGCGAGCACGAAGACGACGCTCAGCATGATCCCGAGCGCCATCGAGCGGAAGGCCGGGCTCGGCACCAGCATCACCGCCGAGAGCGAGATCAGCACCGTCACGCCGGAGAAGAGGACGGCCTTGCCGGCGGTGTCCATCGTCACCGCGACCGCCTCGCTCGCCGACAGCCTGGAGCCGAAGAAGGCGCCGCGGAACCGGTGGACGACGAAGAGCGCGTAGTCGATCCCGAGCGCGAGCGCGAACATAAGCGCGAAGTTCATCGCCCAGATCGAGATCTCGAACCCGTGCGTCAGCAGCGCGAGCAGCCCGGCGGAGGCGACCAGGCCGAGGATGGTCAGCATCAACGGCAGGCCGGCGGCGACGAGCGAGCCGAAGGCGAGCACCAGGATCAGCAGCGTCACCGGCCACGAAAAAAGCTCGGAGCGGATCATCGCCTTGCGGTTGGCGCTGTTGAAGTCCGACCACATCCCGGACGCGCCCGTGAGCGAGACGCTCACGCCGGGTGTGCCAGCGACCTCGAGCTTCGACTCGAGCGCGTCGGCGGCGGCCACCATCGCCGTCGGATCGCCGCGCGCGCCGGCCGTGACGACTGCCGTGTGGTGGTCGCGGGAGATGCTCGAGCCTGTCCGCGGCCGCTGCACTGATGAGACGTGCCGGTCCGCGCCGAGGATACGCTCGACGCGCGCGACCGTTTGCCTGTCTCTACGCGCGGCGCGAACACTGCTAACACGACAGCCGCCGCCGCCCACGCGATCGCGACCGTGCGCACGTGATCGGCCATCCAACCACCGAGCCGACCCAGCGGCCCGACGGTCTCCGGATGCTGCACAGGCGCGACCGCGTGAGGATGTGGGGCTGCGGCGAGCGTCATGGGGCTCCTCCCGAGACGAGCTCGCTGAGTGCTCGTAGCTGCTGCTCGAGCGACCCGCACACTTGCTCGCACAGCGCGAACACGCCCTCGTCGACGATCCGGTAGTAGACGTGCGTTCCTTCCTTGCGGCGCCCGAGGATTCCGGCGTCGGTCAGCACGGCCAGGTGCTTGGAGACGTTCTGCTGCGACGCACCCAGCGCCTCGGTCAGCTCGTTCACGTTCGCCTCCCCGCCACGCAACCGATCGAGCAGCTTGATTCGCAAAGGCTCACCGAGCACGCGGAAGCGGCGCGCGATCAGCTCGACCAGATCATCGGACAGAGGGCTCGGCAGCGGCATGCGGTCCTTTCCGCAGAATACGATAAATCGTTGTATCGTTGTATAGCAGTAGAACCGCGGATGTGCAACGACCCAAAAACGCGCACCCTGTGCGCCAACAGGAAGGACACCCCATGGATGTGACGAGCGAGACCTTCGAACAGGACGTAATCGAGCGGTCGCGCGAGGTGCCGGTCGTAGTCGAGTTCTGGGCCGCCTGGTGCGGACCCTGCCGCATGCTCGGCCCGGCGATCGAAAGCGAGATCGACAAGCGAGCGGGGAAGCTCGAGCTCGCAAAGGTCGACGTCGACGCAGAGCAGACGCTTGCCGCGCGCTACGGGATCCAGAGCATCCCGACTGTTGCAGTCTTCCGCAACGGCGAGCCCGTCGCCGGCTTCGTCGGCGCCTACCCATCGGCGGCGATCGGCAAGTTCTTCGACGACCTGCTCGGCAAGGAGAACGAGGCAGTCGCGGCCTAGGCTGAAGGTCCGGTCCTGGAAGTGGCAGACTGACTGCTGGTCGCCTCCCGTGTGCAGCGCCGACTTCCCACAAACGGTTACCGGGCTGGTCGCGCGTGCAGAGTCGTGACGCCGATGAGTCAGAAGTGCACGAAGTCGACGACGACTCCCGGTCGGCGTTCGTCTACCAGGAGGCGCTTCACGGGCTACTCCAGCAGCAGGCTGCTATCGAGAGCCTGCATGCCCGAGCCGGGACGCTGATCTTCGCCGCGTCGTTCGCGAGCTCACTCCTCGGCAGCCAAGCGCTCGACGACGGCGTCGGTGGTTGGGACTGGATCGCCCTCGGGTTGCTCGTCGCGATCGGCGCCCTGGCGGTGGTCTTGCTGTGGCCGTATTACAACCTCTCGTTCCGCTTCGACCCTGAAGATCTGATCGCGCGCTAGCGAATTTGGAGGGGCCGCGCAGGGCGCGGCCCCTCAGCCCTGAAGCGGTCACCCACCGCAGGCTGGAACGGGGGTCGACCAAACCTTGCGGAAAAACGAGTGTCGCTTCGGGTCATACGGACAATCGTCCAGACCGGATTTCGACGCGTCCTTCTTCCGTGGTGCGCGAAGGATGCATCGTCGAACTCGCGCTAGGTCTGATCAGCTCGCCGGATAGATCCGCTCCACGTAGTCGGTGATCATCCGCGCCGCGCTGAAGCCGGGGGCGCAGGTGACGAGCGCGTGCTTGACCTTGTCGCACCAGGCATTCGGAACCCCGTCCGGACCACGGTCGAAGAAGAGTGGAATGACCTTGCTCTCGAGCAGGTCGTAGAAGCGCGTCGCGTCACGGGCGTCGTCCCCGGCCGTGTCGGCCGTCTGGTCACCTGCGATCGCCCAGCCGTTCATCCCGTCGTACGCCTCCGCCCACCAGCCGTCCAGGACACTGAGCTGGAGCACACCGTTGAAGGTCGCCTTCATTCCGCTCGTCCCACTGGCCTCCATGGGGCGGCGGGGCAAGTTGACCCACACGTCGCAGCCGGCGACGAGGCGGCGGGCGACGTCGAGGTCGTAGTCCTCCACGAAGATCAGGCGCTGGGCGAGCTCGCTATGCCGCTTCAGCTGGAAGAGCCGCTGCAGGGTCGCTTTCCCAGCGTCGTCGCTCGGGTGCGCTTTACCGGCCACGAGCAGCTGTACCAGCCGGTCGCCGCCGAAGATGCGCCGCGCCCGGTCCGGGTCGTGGGCGATCAGGTGCAAGCGCTTGTACGTGGCGAGGCGCCGCGCGAAGCCAAACGTCAGGGCGTCCGGGTGGAGCGAGTCGGCGACCGCGCGCACATAGTCGAGCTGCTCGCCGCGCAGCAGCCGGTCCTGCTGGCTCTTCGCCCGGACATACTCGACCAGCTCGGCGCGCGCCCGGCATCGCGCGGCCCACAGCTCGGCATTCGGGATCGAGCGCACCGGTTCCCAGGTGGCGGAATCGCTGGCGCGATCCAGCCAGTCTTCGCCGAGGTACCTGTCGAAGAGCTGCCGGATCGGATCGGACACGAACGTCGGGACATGTGCGCCGTTCGTGACGTGAGTGATCGGAACGTCCTCGACCGCGCCGCCGAACAACGGCTGCCACATCGCCCGCGCGACCTCGCCGTGGAGGCGGCTCACCGCGTTGCGGCGCCGGCTCATCCGTAGCGCGAGCGGAGTCATCCCAGGGTTCTCGCCGTCGTCCTCGGGATGGACGCGCATCAGCCCGAGGAACGCGTCCGTGTCCATCCCCAAGCGCGCCGCCAGGTCGCCGTACGCGGCTGCCAGCTCGTCCGGGGAGTAGGTCTCGTTGCCGGCGGCCACCGGTGTGTGTGTTGTGAAGACGACGCGCGACCGCGCAGCCTCGAGGGCATCCTCGAGCGAGGCGCCGCCCGCGACGTCCTGGGCCGCCAGCTCGAGCGCAGCGAGCGCCGGGTGCCCCTCGTTCAGGTGGATCACCGCAGGCTCGATCCCGAGCGCTCGCAGGACGCGCACGGCGCCCATTCCGAGCAGCCCGTACTGGGCCAGTCGGATCGCCCGGCTGGCGTCGTACAGGCGGCCGGTCGTCCACCGCTGCACAGGGTCGTTCACGCCGAGCTCGGAGTCGAGCAGGTACAGCGCCACGCGGCCGACATCCACGCGCCAGACTCGGAACGAGAGCTCGGCGCCGAACAGGTTCACGGTGAGGCGGAGCTGCTCGCCGTCGAGGTCGCGGACGCGGGCGAGCGGGAGATGGTGCGCCTCGGTGACGAGCCAGTACTCCTCCTGCCACCCGTTGAGGTCGAGCCGCTGGCGGAAGTAGCCGCGCTGGTAGAACAGGCCGACGCCGACCAGCGGCAGGGCCTGGTCGCTCGCCTCCTTGACGATGTCGCCCGCGAGGACGCCGAGGCCTCCCGAGTACAGAGGCATCGACGTGTGAAAACCGAACTCTGCACAGAGGAAGGCGACCGGTCCGTCGATCCCCGGCCGTGGGCAATCAGGGCGCTGCGCGTCGGCGCTGACCGCTTCGGCGAGGCGGCTCACCTGCTCCATCAGCCCCGGGTTGCGCTCGGCCTGTGCCTGCGTCGCCGGCCAGAGGTCGTTGAGGAACTGCACGGGGTTCTTGCCCGCGCGCTCCCAGCGGAAGGGACTGATCTCCCGGAAGACTGCCTCGGCGCCCGGGAACCAGCTCCAGCGGTAGTTGTACGCGACGGCTGCGAGCGGCTTGAGCCCGTCGCTCAGCCTGTCGGAGAGCTGCGCAACCCGCTGGGCGAGGTCGGTCGAGGCGCTCACCGGGCAACTCAACCACACCGAGCCGGGCGTTGATAGCCCGGGCGTCGGCTGTTCACCTGCCGGTGGCTAGATCGTTACTCGGACGAGCTCGGCGCGAAGTCGATCCGATGCCTCGAGCATCCACATGTGCCCGCCGGGGAGATCGAGCTCCCGGTAGTCGGCTCCGAGCAGGCGCGCCGCCTGCCGGCAGTGCCGGATCGTGACGAGCGTGTCGGTGACGCAGCCGATGACCGTCGTCGGGATGCGGTGGCGCCGGACGCGCTGCATCTCGGTCGATAGGTCGAGCGCCCGGACGCGGCACGCAAGCTCGAAGGCCGACCGCGGTGCCCCTAGGACGCGGCTGACGCCGCGAACCGCCGACCGAACCGGGTACCTGCCGCGCACGACCTGGCCCGAGAAGTCGGCCAGGCTTCGGCGCATCGGCTTCCACAGCGGCAGGCCGGCAGGCGAGATCAGCAGCAGCCCGCCGATATTCCCCGGAATCTCGGCCGCGACCGCGACCGAGAGAGCCGCGCCCATGGAGTGCCCACCGAGAACAACGGGCGCGCCGTGGCGGCAAACCTCGTCGAGCAGCCAGCGCCGATAGCGGTCGAATGATCCCCGGCCGCGCCGGAAGCTGGGCTGCTCGAGCGCGACCCAGCTGCTGGGAAGCCCCTGGTCGTACAGCTCCGGCTCCGCTCCCCAGCCGGGGACGAACAGTCGGGCGGCTACGAGCATGAACGGGTATGGCTAACACGGCCGCGCGCCTCTGTCCACGTTGAGATTTGGTTAAGCGGGCACGACGGCGGCCGGCCGGCGGCCCTGACCCATCCCGGCCGCCCGGGCGTACGCGTCGCGCAGCTCCGCGACCGAGCGGACCCACGTCCGCGTGCGGGCGGCCGCCGCGCCCACCGCACCCAGGCGGCGGCGCAGCTCCGGCTCGGCAATGAGCTCGCCGATCACGGCGGCGAGAGTCGCTGCGTCGTCAGGCGGCACGAGGTAGCCCGTCTCGCCGTGACGAACCAGCTCCGGCGCGCCGCCGGCGGCCGCGGCCACCGCGGGCAGGCCCGAGGCGGCCGCTTCCAGGAGCACCTGGCCGAAGGTATCCGTCGTGCTCGGGAAGCAGAAGACGTCTGCGGAGGCGTAAACGGCAGCCAGCTCGGCGCCGCGGAGCTCGCCCAGAAAGCTGACTCCGGCCGGTGGCTCTTGCTCGAGCCGAGCACGAGCCGGCCCGTCGCCTACGACGACGAGTCGCGCTCCGGGTCGTTCGGCGCGGAGCCGGCCGAAAGCCTCGAGCAGCACGTCGATGCGCTTCTCCTCGGACACGCGCCCGACCGAGAGCAGCAGCGTGTCGCCGCCGTCGAGCAAGCGGGCCCGGAGCGCCGGGTCGCGGCGCGAGGGCGTGAACAGTTCGGTGTCGACGCCGCGGCCCCAGACGAGCACGCTTCCCTCGAAGCCTCGGTCGCCGAGCACCCGTGCGATCGCCTGCGTCGGAGCGAGCACGATCGAGCACTGCCGGTAGAACCACCGCACGTACGCATCAGTCGCCTCCGCTACGAGTAGGTCTCTGGTCAGGTGCAGCGCGTAGGGGCCGAGCTCCGTGTGGTACGAGCCCACCAACGGAATGCCGAGCAGCTTTGCCGCGGCGAGTCCGCAGAGGCCGACAGGCCCCGGCGTGGCCACGTGGATGACGTCCGGTCTCCTCGATTCGACCTCCGTCACCACCTGACGCAGCGAGGGGAAGAAGAGGCCGAGCGATTCGTACGTCGGCAGGGGAACCGACCACTCGGGCGCGAAGGCGATCAGGCCCGATTCCGCCCTGGCCTCCGCCTCGCACGTCACGATCGTGACCTCGAGCTCGCCCCGCGCTGCCTCCTCCCGGATCCTACGCATCGTTCCCGCGACGCCGTTCGTCTCGACGAACGTATCCGTGAAGAGCAGCGCCCGCGGGTCACTCCCGGGCCCGTCGAATCCGAAGAAGGCTCGATCGAGCTCGAGCACGTCCTCCCGCGTGCCGGCCTGGTGGTGGAGCGCGGCGAGGTATGGGGCCTCCAGTACGCCTGCGAGCAGAATCGACCCGAGCCGGCTACCGACCGTCGGCAACGCCTCGATCGTGAGCGCGCCCGTGCGGGCGCGCTCACCGAGCCGGCGCGCGATCGCACGGGTGGCCCTGCTGACCCGGTCGTGCTGCGTGAGGACGTCGTCGACGTCCTCGTCGAGGAGCGCGCCAACCTCCTCGACGATCGACTCGGGCAGGGCGCCGCCACCCTGGCGGAAGGCATTCAGCCCGAGAGCGGCGAGCGCGTGCGCGAGCTTGACAGCCGAGCCGTGGGCGCCGGCCGGACCGCAGTGCCCTGCGCGGACCGCCTCCAGAAAGCCGTCCAGTCCGGCCGCCGGCGCCTCGGTCCACGTCGTCGCGATGTCGATGCCCCCATGGTCGTCGGAGCCGCCTGTTATCGAGATCCGCCCGGGGTGACGCGGCTCGAGATCGTGCCGCTCGGCGAGCTTCTCGAGGTACGCAGGCGTGACCGACGCCGCGAGCCTCGCGGCGAGGTCGTTGGAGCTCCTCGGCCGCGCGCCGTTTCGGCCTTCCCAGATCCCGAACAGGAGCATCATTCGCTCGACGTGGGCGACGGTCAGCGGCGCACCCATCCGGTACAGGGGATGGGCAAGCGCATGGACGAGGCCGCGGTCACGCAGGAAGTCGACGAGCGCGTAGACCGACGGCCTGTAGGGCTGGAGGTCGCGGTGGTCCTCCTCGTGCAGCGCCCAGACGAGAACGTGCAGCGGGACGTCGTCCTCGGGGAACCTGGTGGTCACCTCGACAGAGAGGAAGGTGTCCGGCAGATCCGCGATCTCGAGCGCTCCGGCGAGCGTGTTGTGGTCGCTGATCGTCACCAGCGTCATGCCGCGCCGGCGGCAGACGTCGTAGACGCGGCGCGGCAGCGTGTACGACTCGCCCAGGCGTGCGCGGCGAAGCGCGTAGTTCCCGGTGTCGGTCGAATGGATCGAGTGGACGTGCAGGTCGCAGCGCGCCGCCGTGTCCATTGACCTGCTTGTACCCGGAGGCCCGGCGGGCACCGACCGATTTCAAGCTGTTTCCGGCGCTCGTCACCGGATCCTCACCGAACGGACTCCGAATCAGCCGGAAACCATCCGGCCGGATGCCTCTCGAGAAGGGTTAGGACGTGGTCGCCGGAGGTGAGGTCTCGACCGCCGAAGTGGCGGGTTCTTCCTCTCCCTGGTCGAGCCGGAAAGGCGGATACGCGTCCGTCATCAACGCCGCGTACGCGACGACGCGCAGCACCCAGCGGTCCAGCCCCATGACGAAGTCGAAGATCCCGCGCGGATAGCGCCTCGTGAAGAGCAGGGCGACGCCGGCGATCAGGACGAGCAGCAGGATCAACCCCGGTCTGCCGCCCGATCGACTGCCGTCGTCGCCTCGGCCCCATCCGCCGCCCCAGGCATACCAGCCCCCACCGAGGAAGACGGCCATCACGAGGTAATGCGGGAGCGCGAGCAGCCACCATTTGACGAGCACGAGCCCCCGGGAGAGCTCCTCGGGATAGGGCAGCTCGATGGTGGCCGGGTAATCGGGCACAGGATCCAGCGTGAACGGCGGATAGCGATCGGTGCCGAGCGCCCCGTAGGAATAGAAGGCGACCCGCCAGCCCCAGCGCAAGACGCCGACGTTGAAGTCGAAGATCGAGCGCGGGTAGCGCCGCGTGAAGAGGATCGCGAAGAGGGCGACAATCGTCAGCAGCACGAAGGCGATGAACAGGAAGAACAGCACGAAGTAGTGCGGAATCGCGAGCAGCCACTTGACGAGCCAGAGCCCGCGGCTGAGCTGGGGGTCGAGTCGACCCTGGACTTCGACGGGATGAGCGGAGACGGCGGACACGGCGCGACCTCGTTTGGCCTACACGAACAGGGGGACGAGTGCTCGCCGTTCGAGGAGCGCGTCCGTCGCCTCGGGAGGCGGCGGTCCGGCGAAGCGCTCCGCCGCCTCCAGTACGTGGGGCAAGAGGTTCACGTCACCGACTGTATTCACAAACACACCCGGCCGGCCCAATACCCAGTGCACTGCGAGCTCGATGTCGGTCGCGTCGGTCAAGGGCTCGTACCAGGTCGAGGCCGTCTGCGGACGACCGTCCCAGGGCCGAAGCGCGATGCTCTTGATCGTCTGTAGCGCCACGCCCCGCTCGCTGCAGGTCGCGGCGAGCGCCTCGAAGTCGCGGGCGTACCGCTCGTCGCGCATCTGGCTCAGGTTGTAGGGCAGCAGCACGGAGTCGAAAGGGAAGCGCTCGAGGCTGCGCCGATGCATGGCGGCAACGGAAAGGCCGTGCCCGGTGACGCCGATGAAGCGGACGAGGCCCTCCTCGCGCGCTTCGACCGCCGCCTCCAGCGCTCCGCCTTCGCGGAGGGCGAACTCCCACTCGATCACATCGACCAGGTTGTGCAGCTGGATCAAGTCGATTCGGTCGCGACCCAACCGCTCGAGCGACCGGCTGATCTGCTCCTTCGCCCCTCTGTACTCACGCTCGTCGGTCTTGGACGCGACGAAGAACCTGTCCGGGTGGCGTTTCA
>JBKPCT010000148.1:0-17600 GCA_046727515.1 Actinomycetota bacterium
GGTGGTAAGCAGCCGCCCCGGTCTTCGTGTTCGCTGCACGCTTCGCCATCAAGATCACTTCCCGTACTTGGTGTGAACCGACTGACGCGTCACCCCGAGCGCGTCGCCGATCTGCTGCCACGACCAGCCCTGCGCGCGGGCGAGCGCGACCTGCCGCGCCTCCACCCGCTCCGCCAACCGCCGCAAAGCCAACACCGCCCGAAAGCCAACGACCGGGTCGCTTGCCGCCAGCGCCGCGGAGAGCTCAATCGAGTTGCCTTGCGCCGCCTCGTTCATCGCTGTCAGTTTAGGCTGACACGTGCCGCGTGTCAAATCAAACTGACAGCCGCTGGCTGGCCGGTCTGGACTCGACAGCCGGGTTCGCAGGACTCGAACTCTCTTTGCGACGCGCGCCGACCGGTGGTGTTAAGCCTTCAGCCGCGTGCATCGCCGCTGCATCGCACGGAAGCGCGCCGACGGCCGCGGTCACGTCCCGTAGCGTGGTGTAAGAGCGCGTCGGACGGAGCCGGGTGAAGGTCCGGCCACCGCGGCGCTCAGACTCGTCGAGTCCACCAAGACGACGACGAGAGGAGTCACCGCGATGGCCGAGACGAAGAGGATGACGTGCGAGCAGGTCGTTGGCTACCTGCTCGAAGGCGAAGGGCTCGATTTCCTGCGCGAGTCGCTGAGCTGGGTCGTGCAGCAGCTGATGGAAGCCGAGGTCTCCGAGCTGGTCGGGGCCGCCCGCGGCGAGCGCGTCCCGGCAGAGCGGCTGACCCACCGCAACGGCTACCGGCAGCGGGCTGGCAGACGCGCGCGGGCGAGCTCGAGCTGGCGATCCCGAAGCTGCGCCGCGGCAGCTACTTCCCCAGCTTCCTCGAGCCGCGCAAGCGCTCCGAGCAGGCGCTCGTCTCGGTGGTGCAGGAGGCCTACGTCGCCGGTGTCTCCACCCGCAAGGTCGACCAGGTGGTCGAATCGCTCGGGCTGCGGATCTCGAAGAGCGAGGTCTCCCGGATCTGCTCAGGCCTCGACGAACAGGTCGAGGCCTTCCGCAACCGCCCGCTCGAGGGCCGCTACCCCTACCTGTGGCTCGATGCCAAGGTCGAGAAGGTCAGAGACGGTGGTCGCGTCGTCCGCAAGGCGCTGGTGCTCGCCTACGGCGTGCACGAGTCCGGCTACCGGGAGGTGATCGCCCTCGACGTCGGCGAGGCGGAAACGGAGGCCTTCTGGCGCAGCTTTCTGCGCGGCCTGGTCAGGCGCGGGCTCACGGGCGTGCAGCTGGTCGTCTCCGACGCGCACGCCGGCCTGAAGAAAGCGATCGCGCAGGTGCTCGGCTGTCCCTGGCAGCGCTGCAGCGTCCACTTCCTGCGCGACGCGCTCGGCCACGTCCGCAAGGACCAGCAAGGGATGGTCGCCGCACTGCTGCGGCCGCTCTTCAACGCCGATGAGGGCGATCAGGCACGCGAGCTCGTCGGCGATGCCCTCGACCGCTTGCGCAAGCCGCTGCCGAAGGTCGCGGCACTGCTCGAGGAAGCGGAGGAGGACCTGCTCGCCTTCTACTGCTTCCCAGCAGAGCACTGGCCGAAGCTGCGCTCAACGAACCCGCTCGAGCGGGTCAACCGCGAGATCGGCCGCCGCACCGACGTCGTCGGCATCTTCCCCAACGACCGCGCGCTCCTCCGTCTCGCCGCAAGCGTCGTCATCGAACAAAACGACGAATGGCTCGTCGGGCGCCGCTACCTCAGCAACCACTCGCTGGAAGCCGTCCTCGATCAAGAGAAAGAAGACGAAGACAGAAGGGAGGCCCGCGAGCTCAGCGCGGCCTGAGCAGCCGACGATCTTGCCGACGAGTTACACCACGTCCTGGGACTTGACTCCGGCCGCCATCACGATCGCCACCTACACTCGCAGTGGCGGCCACTGGACTCTCGCCCGTAAAAAGCGGCTCCAGGGCACCTACTTCTGGAAGACCGTCACGGCACCGCGCGCGCTCTGCCGCCTGGAACTCTCCACCGCTCAACGCGACGGCACCGGAGGTCAGCGACTGATCGTCCAGCGGCTCGTCAGCCCGGCGCTCGGCTGTGGTGCACCTACACCGTCAGACTCTCGTGAACGTCGCTAGCCCGCAAACTTGCTCGTTCGCGCGCTCGGCGACCCTCTGACGCCGGGTCGCCGAGCCGAATTTGGCGCGCGATCATCCGGGCAGGAGGCACGTGAAGGCTCACTTGGCTCGGCTCGGCGTGACGACGATCGTCAAACCACTCACGTCCGGTTTCTGGAGAGGAGTGGTGGCCGTGTTGCAGCAGGGTCAAGTGTTCAGGCTGACATCGACGGGCTCGCGGGGAACGCCGCTGTGGGCGTACCGATACCTGGGTTGGTGGACGGGAGGGGAAGCGGGTGCAGCGGGGTGGCTTCGCGAGCGAGGAGGATGCGCGGGCGGCGTAGTAATTGAGTTGGGACCTCTTAGAGGTCGTTTCAATTGATCGGGCGCGAGATGGTTGTAGCAATGCCCGGTTGACCACTGCTCGCGGTCAGCGGTCGAGCAGCGACCCGCTCGGCGACGACGAATGGCTCGGCATCGTCGTCAAGCTGGGGGTGCCGATGACTGCTGCGCCGTGGGTCGTTTCGGATGAGTCGTGGGAGCTGGTCGAGCCGCTGCTGCCGAAGAGGGAGCGGTCGCGTCCAGGTGGACGCATCCGCCTTCCTCACCGGCAGACGTTGTCGGGGATCCTGTTCGTGCTCTATACCGGGATCGCCTGGCGGCACCTGCCGACGGAGCTCGGGTTTGGTTCGGGCGTCACCTGTTGGCGGCGGCTTGATGAGTGGCAGCGAGCCGGTGTTTGGGAGAAGCTGCATGCCCTGCTGCTTGAGCGGCTGCGCGCCGCCGGGAAGATCGGGTGGCGGCGGGCGGTCGTCGATACCAGCCACGTGCCGGCGAAAAAGGGGGGCGCCAAGACAGGCCCGAGCCCGTCGACCGCGGACGGCTCGGCTCGAAGCCTCACTTGATCGTCGATCAGGGCGGAGTCCCACTCGCGTTCGCGCTCACCGGTGGGAACCGCCACGACGTCACGCAGCTGCTCCCGCTCGTCGAGGGGATCCCGGCCGTACGTGGCAGCATCGGCCGCCCACGCTGCCGACCCGACGAGCTGATCGCCGACTGCGGCTACGACTACAAGAGCCACCGGCGCCAGCTTCGCCAGCGCGGGATCAGGCCGGTCATCGCCCGCCGCGCCACCGAGGACGGCTCCGGCCTGGGCCGCACCGCCGGGTCGTCGAACGCACCTTCGCCTGGCTGCACCAATTCAAGCGGCTGCTCGTTCGGTACGACCGCCGCGCTGACATCCACGAAGCCTTCCTCGCCCTCGGCTGCTGCCTCATCTGCTGGCGGCAACTCGCGCCGGCGGGAAACGAGGCCACGGTGTAGCCGACACCGGGATGAGGCGGGTCGTCCCGCGGCAGGGCGGTCGCGGGTAGGGTCGGCTCAGTGGCCGGATGGGCGGTATCTGAGATCGGCGAAGTCCCGACGGTGCCCGGCAGCGCGGCCGAGGATCCCGAGTGGCATCCGCTCCAGCACTTCTTCGGCCTGACCACGTTCGGGGCCAACGTCTTCGTTGCCGTGAACGGCCACGAGACGCTCGTCGCCGAACACGATGAGCGCTCGAGTGGCCAGCAGGAGCTGTATCTCGTTCTCGATGGCGAGGCTGAGTTCGAGCTGGCAGGGGAGCGCATCCGCGCGACGAAGGGAACGGCGATCGCCGTAACCGACCCGGCGGTGCGCCGGCGCGCCAATGCTCGTGCTCCGGGAACGACGCTACTGGCAGTCGGCGCAAGCGAAGGCCCCTTCTCCACGACCTGGCGGAAGTCGCACTTCGAGCACGTCCCCCGCGCGCACGACCGATAGCAGCTGCGAGGCTCGCAATCCCACAACCGTCCCCGAGACCATCTCGAAGTCAAATGAAACGAGCTCTTAGGCGCACTGCGACCATGGCGAGCGACCCCCCGACCAGCTCGACGCGGGGGCTTCGCGCTGTTCCGTCTCCGCGGCGGTTAGCAACGTCGCCGGGCTGCCACCGGCACGGTCGAGGCCAACTTCGAGAAAGTCGCTGACGTTCTAGGCACCACCCGGGGGCTTCGTTCCTCCTCGCCCCGCCCACACCTCGAGTCGCATTGCACCTGCTAGACGCGCGATCGTGTCGGATTGGGTATCCGGGGGGCTTCATTCCGCCGAGGGCCTGCCGGGCCCTTGCTCATTTGCGACCTGTCGCCGGCACGTTGACGGCCCTCGACACCTACGGGGGGCCTTTCTTCCTCCTTGGGTTCGTTCGAGCTCGACCTGCAAGGCACGCCCTTGACGCTCTTCCAGATCGCCTCATTGAGGATTCCCGTCGGCCCCTCGTCGGCACCCCCCGAGCGGCAGCTTCGCCGAGGCCGCCGAAGGTCGCAGTCGCCAACCTAGCCAGAGTGGACAACGCACGATGGAGCTTTTATCGGGGCGCGCCAGCCCATCGGGGTCAGCGCCCCCAGCGTCACCAACTACACGATGCTGAGGTAGGACACGCGAAGGAAGTCGACGAGGCCGCCGACGCGGCCCCGTCTGGCGGCCGCCGAGAGAGTCTAGGAAGCCGCCTCGAATGTTCGCGCGTCATCACATCGGACTCACCTCCAGTCGCCCCTGCTCGATCGGGCTACCGCGGAGCGCGGCTCGCTCGAGCAGCGCCTCGGCCACGGTTGCGAAGACGTCGTTCGCGTAGGTCGCGTTGAAGTCGACCGCGCCGTTGACCCCGAGGACGTAGCTGCGGCCAGTCGCGTCGGTCGCGATGTCGACGCCCGCGAGGTCGAGTCCGAGTGCGGCGACCGCGCGGAGCGCGAGCGCGCGTGTCGCCGGCGGCGGACTCACGCGTCGGCGGACGGCGCCCAGCGCCACGTTCGTCCGCCATTCGCCCGGCAGGGCGTGGCGCTCGACCGCGCCGACGACGCGGCCGGCGGCGACGACGACGCGGAGGTCGAGGCCTGTCGGTTCGACGAGCGACTGCACGAGTGCACCGTGGCGACGGAACCAGCGACGTCGCTCGAGGCGTTCGAGCCGCGCCCGCAGCTCGCCTTCGTCGCGACAGCGATAGACGTCGCGCCCCCAGCTGCCGAAGCGAGGCTTCACCACGTACGGGGGAGGAAAGCTCGGAAGCGACACCTCGCGGAGGTGTGCCGTCCGCGGTTGCGGGACCCCGGCTCTGCCGAGCAGGAGAGCGGTCGCGAGCTTGTCGTGGGCCGCGAGCAAAGCGAGTGGGCCGTTCATGACCTGCGCACCCTGACGCCCCAGGCCGACAGCTGCCAAAGCCCCGGCTCGATCCCGTCGAGCGTCGGCAGGACGTCGAGCCGCGCCACGGCGACGTCACCTTTCCCGAGGCGCGGCGTCGCGGCTGCCTGCGCGAGCCACGCGCGCTGCCCATGCTCGGCAAAGGCTGCGGCCAGCGCGCAATTTGTCTCCGTCGGCTTGCCAACGACGACGACGGAGCGGCACCTACCTGCGCGGCGCGGCGACCAAGCCGCCGAGCTTTCGCGCCGTTCGATCATGGGCTCTACGCCTGCGACTGCCATCACGCGAGTTCTGCAGTCGCGACTAAGCCGGGCTTGAAGCTGCGCTAGGAACTGCCTGAGACTTTCTGTCACCGATGGAGTCGCGCAACGGTCTCACCGCATGCGCCTGGACGCTCGTTACGAGAACCCGAAAGTGAACTACTCGACCGGGATCTGCTCTTAGCGACCTGGTTTTACCGACTTCTTAGGTCTTTCTCAGCGCGATCTCAGCCCCGGGTGGTTCCGTGTGAAAAACAACCCTCGAGAGGAGCAACGATGGACAGAAGCCTCAAGCCGAGAGTAATCGCCGGCGCGGTGGCGGGCCTCGCCCTCGCGGGGGCGGGAGCCGCGGTCGCGGCGACCCGGTTCGGCTCACCCAAGGAGGGGAGCCGGGCGGTCCTGAACGACGCCGCCAACCAGCTCGGGGTCACGCCAAGCGCGCTCGCTGCCGCTCTCAAGAAGGCGCTCGAAAACCAGGTCGACGCGGCCGTCACGGCCGGGCGGCTGACGAAGGAACAAGGCGCCGAGCTGAAGAAGAGGATCGAGGCGGGCGACGTGCCGCTCTTCGGCCTCCCGCCGCTGAGTCCGCCGGTGGTCCCGCCATTCGGCCCGCCCGAGCTCGCCCTCTTGGGCCGGCTCGACCCGGCCGCGTCCTACCTCGGCCTCACAGAGGCACAGCTCGAGTCGCGGCTGAACGACGGGAAGACGCTCGCCCAGATCGCGAGTGAACGGGGCAAGTCCGTCGACGGTCTCGTCGACGCCCTCTACACCAGCGAGAAGAAGAAGCTCGACGACGCCGTCTCCGCCGGCCGACTGACGAAGGCGCAGGAGCAGTCGATCCTCGCCGACCTGAACTCGCGCCTACGCGACTTCGTCGAGAACGCGCAGCTCCGGATCCACCGCGACGACGACCACCGCTTCGGCGGCGCGCCGCCCAGCTTCCAGTTTGGGGGGCGCCCGCTCGGCGACCCAGGGATCTAGCGCGGCCGGGCGCCTGCGCCCATGGCGGTTGTGCGGGTGTCACGGCGACCCCTTTTTTTGGCGTAAGCGGCCTCGGCGACGTGGCCGCGAGAACGGGCCGTTCGGTCTTCCGGACCGTTCGATGCCGGTAGCCATCTGGGTTCCGCGAAATGCTCGGTAGCCCATTTGGCGGGCCCATTTTGGCCGGAATGGGCTCTTGCCCCCTATGGTGCCGGCACGCGTCGCACTCCCCGCAATCTGCGACATGTGGGCGGTCGTTCGGACGGGCGTCGCGACGTACCCGAAACAACCCTCATTCACTGCAAGAAGGCGCTAGCAGCCTGCTAGCTCCGGCCCGGTCTTCGACGCTCACCGCGTCCCGGTCGGCTACAGGTTGGGAGTCGCCTGGGCAGTCGCTCGGTGCCCTAAACCCGCAGCCGGTGCGGCTTCACGCTCCTGGTTAGCAGATTGGTAGGTTGGGAGGAGCAGCCAGTGAGAGGTCGTTAAGGCCGGAGCTGCGCCGGCTCGGTGCCGACCACCGCCACGTGCCGCTGCTGCTCACGGTGCCGGGGATTAGCTGGGTACTCGCGCACACGATCGCCGTCGAGATCGGCGACATCCGCCGCTTCGCCACGCCGCGCAAGCTCGCGGGCTACAGCGGCCTCTGCGCACGCGTCTACCAATCCGGCGAGCGCGACCTGCGCGGCCCCCATTCGCCGAGCAAGGTCCGCGTTTTGCAGCGCCGCCCCTAGATCTGGCCGTGGTTACGCGCCCTGCAAGAGATCGAGTTGGCTCGCGTCATGTGGCGCCGCCGGTGAGGGCGGCGCCACAACGTCAGATTCGTAACGGTTCCCGGCCTGCTCTTTAGTCGCCGCCCGGGTCGTCGGCGGGCGTCCCGGTGGTCGGATCGAGGAACAGCTTGTGTCCGTGCCCCTTGCGGCCGAAGTCGAACATGTTGTCGAGCGCGCCGGCGAGGGCGTCGAACGACTGGTTGCCGATCCTGCCGAGTGACCAGTTGTCCTCGACGAAGCGCAGGATCGAGGTCTGATCGATCACCGTGTGGTCGACGAAGTTGGTCTTTGCGAACGGCGAGATCACGAGCAGGGGCTGACGGGGCCCGTAGCCACAGCGGTCGAGGTAAGCGCCCGCTTTCGGGGTTCCGCACAGGCCCGGCCCGGTCAGGGCGTCGTCGGCGCTCGCCGAGTGCATCAGGATCGGCGACATCTGGTGGTCGTACCAGCCGTCCGAGTCGTCATAGGCGACCACCACGGCGGTGCTCTTCCACTCCGGACGCTGCTGCAGCTTGTTGAGCGTGTCGACGAGGAACGTCTGCTCGTCGAGCGGGTCCGAGTAGCCCGCATGGCCGTCCTGGTAGGCAGCCGCCTTCAGGAAGGAGACGGCCGGCATGTTCCCCGCGCCCACGGCGGCCCAGAAGTCGCTCAGGTCGTACTGGTGATTCGCCTGGTCGGTCTTTCCGATCATCGCGACCGAGCTCGGGGGCAGATGGTGCGGGTTGGCCGTCGAGGCGTAGTACTGGAACGGCTCGTGGTGCGGGATGTAGTCGGTCACCGTCGCTCCCGCGACGTTCTTGTGCGCCGTGGCGCACACCGCGACACCGTTCACGACCGACGACGGCTTGAAGCCGCCCTGGAACCAACCCCAGGTGATGTTCTGCTCGTTCAGAAGGTCACCGACGTTCGTGCCCGACATGGCGGCCTTCGCCGCAGACGCGATCGTGCAATCGTCGTTTGCGGCCACCGGACGCGGGTCGCCGATGATCGTTCCGTTGGAGACGTTGTTCGGGATGTCCGGCGTGGTCGCCCCGTGAGTCTGCCCGCTGATCAGGTTCAGCGCGCCGGGCGTCGACGGTCCGAACGTGGAGCTGTACGAGTTGTCGCTCATCGCGAAGTGCTGCGCGTAGTTCCAGAGCCCCGTCACGGTGTTCCCGTCGTAGTAGTCCATGACGATGCTCTTGTCCGGGCACGAGCCGCCGGCGAGCGTTTCGACGAACTGTCCATCAAGCCCAGGTCGAAGGCCCTCTGCTCGTCCTTGTAGTTGTGGTCCTGGTCGCATGTGACCGCCTGAGACCGATCGAGCCGCGTCGGATTCGCCGCGTTCGGATTGTTCGTCAGCAGCGCCGCGTTCAGCCCGTTCACCGACGCTGTGTCGGGCGAGGGCTCGAACGACGGCTCGCCCGCCGGATTGAGCGCCTGCGGGTATGTCCCGAAGTAGTGATCAAACGAGACGTTCTCCTGAAAGATCACGACCAGATGCTTGATCGGCGTCGTCGTCGGAAAGACGTTGTCGCCGGTCTTCTTGCCGTGAGCGAGCGCAACGCCGCCACCGACGCACACAAGCACCGCGCTCCCGACGATAGCCACCGCTAACAGTCGTTCGACGTAGCTCAAGACTCCCCCTTGCTCGCAGTTCGAGCCTGCCTCCGCGGCGAACCTACGTCCGACCGACGTGTCGAGGCGGTTACGGAGCGGTGACAGTGCCGCGGATCAGGCCGCCGAGGCGATGGCTGGCGCGGTTGATCCGGCCCCGAAAACACACGCTGAAGCCCTGGGCGGAGTTGATGTTTTGAGGATTCCCAGCGTCGGCGGGCCATTCTCGTTTGCGAGCGCAGTCAGAATTTGAAACGCAAGCGGCGAAACATCCAATGTCTCCGTCATGGGCAAACCGTGCGCGCGTGTAGGAGCAACGGTCGACGTAGAGCTGCTCGAGCATCGGCGTCGTACGGTACGCACTAGACGCTGGTCTCAAGGCGGTGCAGAGGCACCGTGTCTCCGCATCGCAACCACCGGTTCACCGCGTCGCAGCCCACGTAACCGAACGGCGCTCATATCGTCGCCCTCGTCCAGGTAGCGACTTGGGGGAGGTTGACAATGAGCTCATCGAAGCTGTGCATCGCTCTTGCCGCGGGGGTTGCAGCCGCGCTCCTTGGCGGTACGTACGCCGTCGCGGCCGACACGCTCGTTGCAGGCCCGCAGGGCGACGGCACCAGCATCACGCCGACAGGCTGGAGGGTCGATCCCGCAGGCCGACAGGTCATGCTCGGAGACAGGCCGTACGGGCTGGCTCGAAGCCCCGTCGGCACGTTCGTGCTCGCATCGAACGACGGTCAATCGACGCAGTCGCTCCAGGTCGTCGACACCGCGTCCGGCGCCGTCACGCAGACGATCCCGTACACGGGTGATGAGGCGCTGTCGTTCGGAATCGCATTCGCGCCGGACGGCCACAAGGTCTACGTCTCGGCGGGTGGCAACAACAAGATCCGCGTCTACTCCATTAGCGGCGAACACCTGACCGAACAGCCGCCGATCGTGCTTCCAACAGGCCCGGTCCGCCCGTTCTTCGGTGACGTCGCACCCTACCCGGACGGACTCGCGATCTCTGCCGACGGCAAGCGGCTCTACGTGGCCAACAACCTGGGCGACTCGATGTCGATCGTCGACACGACCACCGGCGCGACGCTGTCGACGACGCCGGTCGGTCACAACCCGTACACGGTCGTCCTGTCCGCCGACGGCAAGACCGCGTACGTGTCGGACTGGGGCGGCGAGACGGTTTCGGTGGTCGACGCGGTGACTGGCGCCCCGCAAGGCGCGATCTCCGTCGGGACTCACCCGAGCGCGATGGCGCTCGACGCCTCGAGCGGCCGCCTGTACGTCGCGAACGGCGACAGCGACAACGTCTCGGTGATCGACACCGCGACGAACGGCGTCCTGCAGACGATCGACCTCTCGCCGTATCCCGGCGCGCAGGTCGGGACCAGTCCCAACGCGCTCGCGCTCGCACCGGACGGTTCGCGACTCTACGTGGCAAACGCGGGCGACAACGACGTCGCCGTCGTCGATCTTCCTTCCGGGCGAGTCGCCGGACTGATCCCGACGGCCTGGTACCCGACCGGGATCGCGATCTCGAACGACGGGGACACGCTCTTCGTCGCGAATGCGAAGGGCCTCGGGGCGGGGCCGAACGGGACGGGGCCGTCGCCGAACGGCGATCAGCCGCCCGACCAGTACGTGGGCTCGATGATCAAGGGCACCCTCTCGATCGTCAGCGTGCCCCGGAATCGCGGCGAGCTGCGGAAGCTCACCGAGCAGGTGATCCGCAACGACGGCTTCGATCGGCCGGGCAAGCTCGGTGGCCGCGGCAATCAAGACGCCGTTCCGGTCGCGCCTGGCCAGAGGTCGCCGATCAAGCACGTCATCTACGTGATCAAGGAGAACCGAACCTACGACCAGCAGTTCGGCTCGCTCGGCAAGGGCAACGGCGATCCCGCGCTGAACCTCTTCGGTGAGGAGTCGGCGCCGAACCAGCGGGCGCTCGAGCGGCGATTCGTGACGCTCGACAACCTCTACGCGGCCTCGGAGGTCTCGGCGGACGGCTGGAACTGGTCGACGCAGGCCTACGCGAACACGTACAACCAGAAGAACTGGCCCGCGGACTACGCCGACGGCAACCGGAACCGCGGCTACGACTTCGAAGGGGGCAATCCCGCGGTGAACGTCGCGAAAAACCCCGTGGACTCCTTCATCTGGGACCGCCTCGCGGACGCGGGAATTTCGTTTCGCAACTACGGCTTCCACGCGACCGGCACCGTGCCGGCGCTGGTCGATCCGACCGAGCCGGTGCTCGCCGCGAACTCCGACCTCTTGTACGCGGGGTTCAACCTGCACGTCACCGACCAGTCGCGGATCGCAGAGTGGCTGCGCGAGTTCGACGCCTACCAAGCGAACGGCAACCTGCCGACGGTCGAATTCGTGCGGCTGCCGAGCGACCACACGGCCGGCACCGCCGTGGGCTACCCGACCCCGCGTGCGATGGTCGCCGACAACGACCTTGCACTCGGCAAGCTGGTCGATGCCGTCTCTCACTCGCAGTACTGGCACTCGACCGCGATCTTCGTGATCGAGGACGACGCCCAAGACGGACCCGACCACGTCGACGCCCATCGGACCGCGGCGCAGGTGATCAGCCCGTACACGCAGCGTGGGGCCGTCGACTCGACGTTCTACTCGACGGTCTCGATGCTTCGGACGATGGAGCTCATTCTCGGCATCGCCCCGCTGACTCAGTTCGACGCGCAGGCGACACCTATGACGGCGAGCTTCACCTTGCAGCCCGACTTCGCGCCGTACGACGCAGTGGTGCCGTCGCAGTCGCTGACGCAGATGAATTCGCCGGCCTCGGCGCTGTCGAGGCAGATCGGCGCGTCGGACCTGACCGGCGCCGACGAGGTGCCCGAGCAACTCCTGAACGAATCGATCTGGAAGAGCGTGAAGGGTCGGGACAGCGTGCCGCCTCGGCCGGAGAATGAGCGGTAGATAGAGGCGCCTTGCTCCCGGGGGCAGGGGCTGCAACGGTTGCCTCTGCCCCAGCGCTTTACTGCTTGCCACGGGCCAGCGTCGTGGCCGTGCCCGCGTCGGATCAGCACGAAGCCGGCGGCCCGGCGCGTCTACGGAAAGACAGTTCTTGTCACTAAGGGCCGGAGCGCGGCGCAACACGCCTAGGCTGCACCCCTCCGGTCATCCGAGGGAAGAGGAAAGGAGGTGCTCCGGCCGTCCCGGAATCGTTTCACCGTGGGAATCCGGCGAACATGGTCCAAGCCGGTTATTCGCGGGAGAGCACGCTGCTTAACCGTCGGCCTATGCCGCCGCGTGCTTGTTCTTCCGCCACAATCAGCATCGATGCCGACTGACGAGAAACAGGCCGAGCGGGCGCGGGCGTTCGGCCGACAGCCGGAGGCGACCGCCTCACTCAAGGATGACGAACTCGAGCGAGAGCTGACGATCGCGGCCGTCGGCTACGGCGACGAGCATTTCAATCGGTTCGTTTCCCTACTTCTCGAGAAGCACCGCCGCTTGACGCGGGGCGAACGGGCCTAACAAGCAGACCGGTTTCCCCAAGAGAGCGGGCGGAGCGGGACAGCCTCGGACGCCCGAGGCCGTCTCGACCTGACAATCCTCGAGTAAGCCCACCTTGCCGAAAGCCGCGCCCGGCGTCACCTGGTTGGAGCGTCTCGAGTGTCACTGCGTCGCAGATACCCGCTGGGGCTGAGCACCGGGCTTATGCCGGCCGGCCGAAGGACGCAGCGGGTCACCAACCTCCGCAGTTGGCGGTCACGACTCGAGGCCGCGTGAGCAGCGGCATCGCGACCCGTGGTCGGAATCTGGTCGGATCCGATCCGGTTCGATCGGCCGCGCCTCGAGGTTGACCCTGTGGGTGCCGATTATCCGGTTCGGAAGGGTGAGCCGGCTTCGAGTAAGGATGTTTGGGCACCGCGCGTGCGCGGATCGCCGACCCGTGATCGCAGTTCTGGCGAGGCGTCGTTGGCCCGCGACGCTTGTATCGAAGGAGCCTGCTCGATCGGGACTAGGCCGCGAGCTGGTATTCGTGGATTAGCCCGCCGAGCAGGTCACGGCGGCGCAGGCGATCGAGGTCGAGCACGTCGGCGAGTGGTCGCTCGTCGCTGAGCGGCGGCCGCTGCCCGAGTGCCCGGTGCGGCCGATGCGCGTTGAAATGCTGGACGTAGGCGACGAGCACGTGGTGGAGGTGGCGACGGCCGAGGATCAGCAATCGGTCGAGGCACTCGCGGCGAGCGCTGCCGACCCACCGTTCAGCGTGCGCTCTCGCCTTCGGCGCGCGTACCGGCGCCTTGATCACCCGGATGCCTTCGGAACGGAAGACCTCGTCGAAGTCACGGGTGAATTTGCAGTCGCGGTCACGGACGAGAAACCGTGGGCGGGCGTCCCCGTCCTCGAGCTGCATCAGCAGGTTGCGCGCCTGCTGGGTCGCCCAGCGGCCGTCCGGGTTGGTCGTGATCCCGGCAAGGTAGACGCGCCGAGTCGCAAGCTCGATGAAGAACAAGACGTAGAAACGCTTCAGGAAGAGCGTGTCGACAGTGAGGAAGTCGCACTCCAAAATGCTCGCCGCCTGCTGACGAAGGAACTCGCTCCAACTCGTCTCAAGCCGCCTGGGTGCCGGCTCGATCCCCGCCTCCTTCAGAATCCTCCAGACGGTGCTCGCGGCCAGCTCGACCCCGAGCCCCACCAGCTCGCCCTGGACGCGCCGGTAACCCCAGCTCGGGTTCTCGCGTGCGAGGCGCACGACAAGGCAGCGCACCTCGGCTGGTGTCGGCGGACGACCGGGACGCCGATGTGGATACGTCCACCGGCGCGCGACCAGCTCGCGATGCCAGCGCAGAAGCGTCGCCGGTGTCACGAACACCGACCGCCGCCACGCGCGCCGCGGCAGCACACGGCTGAACGCGGTCAGCAGCGTCCGATCAGCCTGCGTCAGCTGCGGACGAGCGACTTGACGTTCGAGTACGCGAAGCTGGTGGCGCAGCAGCAGGATCTCGATCTCCTTCTCGTTCTCGGGGCATGGTTCTTTCGTTCGCGTACTGGTCGCTGCGTCGCAAACCAGCCGATTCAGCGATTCAGAAGGATTCGGCAGGCGGCGCTGCGCGTGCCTCCACGGCCTTTGGACGGTCGGCCGAGCGATTGCGCGCGCTACGTATTCCGCGCTTCGCGTCCTGCCGCCTTCGGGTAGGTCGGGCGATCGATAGGGTCAATGCGGTGGCGGGTCGGCTGCTCGAGCTGGTCGTGCTCCGGTTTCGTTCGGAGCGTGAGAGTTACCGGCACCCACAGGCTAGCCCCGATCCGGGGAGGGCCCAGGCCGCTGCGTGATCCGAACCGGCATCGCTCAACGCCACCGTGGCTTCGCTGCTCGCCTCGGCCTCAGCTTCGGGTACTCGGAGAATCGCCGCCGGGCTGGCTGGATGATCGCGACCTCGAAGTAAGGGCCCTCGGGCGCTTTCCTTTCGACGAGGTAGCGGATGTAGGACACGTCCTGGATGACGGCCGGCGTCAGGCGGCCGCCATTGCGGCAGCGGCCTGCTCGCCGACGAGTCGCTACCCACGGATTCGCGGAACGGACCGGCTACGACGAGGACGCACTCGCCGAACTGCCTGTGCTCGACCCAGCCGCGACCGTCCGCGCCGACGTCGAGCGGGTTCTCTCCGACGCGCGCATCTCACCCGCGCATTACCGTGTCCGGACACATGTACGACGTCGACACCGGGCTGATCACCACGATCGTCACGCCCGTGTCCCCGACGGCGTCAGCCGCCGGCCTACTCCGGTGAAGGAGCTCGACGCGACACCGACGACGGAACCCTCAGCACTCGTCCGCCCATTCACCGTGGCGTTCTCCGACTCCGAGATCGAGGACTTGAAGCAGCGGCTGGCCAGAACTCGATGGCCAAATCCGGAGACCGTGTCCGACTGGTCGCAGGGGGTTCGTTTGGAGAATGCTCGATCGCTAATCGACTACTGGGAGCGGGAGTACGACTCGCGCCGATTCGAGTCGGAACTGAATCGTTTTCCGCATTTCCTGACCGCGATCGACGGGCTGGATGTTCACTTGATCCACGTCAGGTCCAAGAATCCGAATGCGTTGCCCCTCATCTTGACGCACGGATGGCCTGGCTCGATCGTCGAATTCCTGAAGCTGATCGATCCGTTGACTGACCCGGTCGCGTTCGGAGGAGACGTCGAAGACTCGTTTGACGTCGTCGTCCCGTCTCTGCCCGGCTTCGGGTTTTCTGGAAAGCCGACCGAGCCGGGATGGAACGTGACACGTATCGCGCTCGCGTGGGTGGAACTGATGAATCGCCTTGGCTATCAACGCTGGGCCGCGCAGGGCGGTGACTGGGGTGCCGTCGTCACCACCGCCCTCGGGGCTATGCGGCCACAAGGCCTCCTCGGGATCCACTTGAACACCCAGTACGCATTTCCCGCAGAGATACCCGACGTGCTATCGCCCGAAGAGCGTCACGCCGTCGAGGGCCTCGCCCTCTACAACGGCGAACTCGGCGGAGCGAATCACCTCCAGGGCACGAAGCCGGAAACCGTTGGATTTGCTCTGGCGGACTCCCCAACTGGTCAGGCGGCCTGGATCTACGAAAAGTTTCAATCCAAGACGGACAATCGGGGGCTCGCCGAAGACGCTCTCAGCATCGATGACATGCTGGACGCGATCTCGCTCTACTGGTACACGAACAGTGCCGCCTCGTCCGCCCGAATCTACTGGGAGAACAGGTCGGCCAGTTTCGCCGGGCCGAAGCTAACGCTGCCTGTCGTCGTGACGGTGTTCCCTCGCGATATCCCACGCCTGCCACGAAGCTGGATCGAAGATACCTACACCAACTTGATTCACTACCGCGAGGCCGATCGAGGCGGACACTTCGCAGCTCTCGAGCAGCCCGAGATCTTGATCAGCGAAATCCGCGCGGGGTTGAGGGGCCTCCGCTCCTGAAGCCGGCGCAAATCGCTGTCCCGACGCTCGCAGTCGCGGGCGAGCTCGACTTCGATTACCTGCGCGAGCAGGCGGCACAGTTCGCGGCAACGATCTCCACGGCCGAGCTTGCGACGATCCCCGATGCAGCGCACACGCCAACGCTCGAGCAGCCGCTCGCGCTCGACAGCATCGCGCTGCCGTTCCTCGCGCGCATCACGGCCGGTACGGCTCTTCTTGCGCCTCGCTGAAGCGCGGCAAGAGCGGTGAGACAGCGCCGGTTCTCGGCTCGGGAGGAGGATGTCGACGGGAGGGGGTCGACTCGTGAAGGGAGTTGACCTCAAGCGATGGTGCAGCAAGGACAGACATTCGAACTAACCCGCCGCGGTCCCGACGGTCGGCTGTTGTGGGCGTATCGCTACCGGACGGGAGGGCGCGATTCGAAGCGCGTGCAGCGTGGCGGGTTCGCCTCCGAACAGGACGCGCGGGATGCGCTCGAGCGTGAGCTCGAACGGCTTCGACGGGAGCGGCGGATCACACGCAGGCTGACGCTTTCGGAGCTCGTCGAGACGTATCTGGACCAGCACGACGTCCAGCCGGTGACGATCGAGAAACTCCGGTATCTCCTCAGCAAGGCGACCGCCGTGTTCGGTGATCGTGCGATCGGCGAGCTGACCTCGCAGGAGATCGCGGCCTGGCGGATGACGCTCTCACCCGGCTACCGATTCGAAGCAACGCAGGCGTTGCGGCAGGTGCTTCATCGGGCGGTGGCGTGGGGGATGATCGACGGCAATCCCGCCAAGGTCGGCGTCGACAACCCGGTGCGGCGGCGGAAGGAGCAGCATCCGTTCGAATCGTGGGCGGAGCTGGAAGCGCTCGCCGCGGCGATCGGGCAGCGCTACGGGCCGGTGATCCTGTTCGCGGCCGCGACCGGGCTACGGCCCGCGGAGTGGATTGCCCTCGAGAAACGCGACGTCGACCGCAAGGAGCGTGTCGTTCTCGTTCGCCGCTCCTTCACCCGCGGCGTGCTGAAGATTCCCAAGACGGAGGCGAGCGTACGAGCGGTTCCGCTACAGGCGAGAGCGCTCGATGCGCTCGACCGGATCAAAGACGGCAACGGCTCGCCGTTGCTGTTTCCCGGCGAACGCGGTGGCCACCTCGACATCCACCACTTCCGCCCCTACCAGTGGCGTCCCGCCCAGAAAGCCGCGGGCCTCACGCCGCAGCGGCGGGTCTACGATCTCCGGCATACCTTCGCGACCTTTGCGCTCCGTGCCGGCATCTCAACCTTCGACCTCTCGCGCTACATGGGAGCCAGCCTCACGATGATTGACCGGCACTACGGCCACCTCGCCCGCGACGGACGCGAGCACGCGATCAAGCTTCTCGACGCGTTGAACGCGCCCGAGTTCGACCCGTGGACGCTGGTGGACGCTCGGTGGACGTCGAAACAGCGGGCCGGCGTCACGCCTGAGAACGAAAGCGACGCCTAAGCAGGGAGAAAGCTGAAGCCCTCTGACGGACTCGAACCGTCGACCCCCTCCTTACCATCCCGGCAACGGTTTTCGCTTGTCTGAGCCGTTCTCGGCATCCTCCCATTTGCCACCGGTTGCCGTTGGTTGCGACCGCTGGGCTCCATAAAGGCTCCATCCTTCGTTGTCTGCTATGGCTACGAGTGCCGGTGTTCGTTTCGTTGAGGCGTCGGGCGAACCTCGCTGTTTTTTGCCGGTCCACGGCGGTGATGAAGAGGACGCACTCGCCGTCCCAGTCGATCCAGACC
>JBKPCT010000149.1:0-6563 GCA_046727515.1 Actinomycetota bacterium
CTCGTCGACGAGATCAACCGGGCGATGCCGAAGACCCAGTCGGCGCTGCTCGAGGCGATGGCGGAACGGCAGGTGACGATCGACGGCCAGACGCTCGTCCTTCCGCAGCCGTTCCTCGTGCTCGCGACCGAGAACCCGATCGAGTTCGAAGGCGTGTTCCCGCTGCCTGAAGCGCAGCTCGACCGCTTCTTCCTGAAGGCCCGGCTCGGCTACCCCGGCGAGGAGGACGAGCTCGCCGTCGTTCTCGACCAGCGGAGTGGCCACCCGCTGGAGCGCTTGCGGCCCGCGGTCGGCGTCGCCGAGCTCGCCCGGCTCGAGGCCGCGCTCGAGGCGGTCTACGTCGACGACCTCGTGCGTCGCTGGACGATCCGGCTCGTGCGCGCGACCCGTACGCTCCACGAGCTCGCGATCGGAGCCTCGGTCCGGGGCAGCCTCGCGCTCGAGCGCGCGTCTCGTGCCTGGGCCCTGCTCTGTGGGCGCGGGTACACCATTCCCGAGGACGTCGAGCGGATGTTCGCGCCCGTGCTCGGCCACCGGCTCGTCTTCTACCCGAGCTTCATCGCCGAGTCGCGTGGGCGCTCGCGGGACGAGATGCTCCTGGACGTCTATCGGCGCTGTATCGAGATCGCGCCGCCGCCGGACTCACCGACGAGGTGGACGCCGCCGAGCTGAGCTTCCCGCTCGTACCCCGCTGGCGGCCGGTCGGCTCAGCCTTCGGGCGCCTGCGGGCGGCCCGGCGCGGAATCGGCTCGAGCGTCGCGGGCACCAGACCGTACCGGCCGGGCGACGACCCGAGCCTGATCGACTGGAAGCTCTCCGCGCGCCTCTCTTCGCTGCGGGGGGAGGCCGACTTCGTCGTTCAGGAGAACTTCGCCGACGAGGCGCCCCGGCTCGTCGTCCTCGCCGATCGGAGCCCCTCGATGGCTCTGTACCCCGAGGAGCTCCCCTGGCTCTCGAAGCGGCGCGCCCTCGACGCCGTCTGGCGGGCGGTCGCGACCACAGCCGTGCGCGAGCTCGGCCTCGCCGGCTACCTCGACACCGCCGCCGGCGAGAGCTGGTTCCCGCCCCGCGGCGCGCTCGGCTTCGACGCGGTCGAGGAGCGCCGCGCAGAAGCGGCCTTCGACGGCGACGCTGACGGCCTCGAGCGGGCGCTCGAGCGACTCGCTCAGAGCCGTCGCTCCCTCCCGCCGGGAGCCTTCGTTTTCGTCTGCTCGGACTTCGTCCGCACGCCGCGCCCGGAGGTATGGCTGCGGGCGCTCGGGTTTCGCTGGGATCTGGTGCCCGTCGTGATCCAGGACCCGGTCTGGGAGCAGAGCTTCCCGCCGGTCAGCGGCCTCGTCGTCCCGTTCGCCGAGCCGGAACGCGGGCGGGTTCGGAAGGTCCGGCTCTCCCGTCGGGAGGCGGAGGCACGACAGAAGGCGAACGAGGCCCGCCTCGAGCGGCTGCTTGCGGACTTCCGCGGCCTCGGGCTCGACACCGTGGTGGTCGGCGACGCGACACCGACGGCGGTGCTCGCGCAGTTCACCACCTGGGCGGAGGCTCGGCTCGCCCAGCGGCGTGGAGAGTGGCGATGAGACGGATCGCGCTCGTGGCGGCGCTCGTCGCCCTGATCCTGGCGATCGCGCTCGCGCTCGGCTGGTGGCGGCAGGGCGGGTCCGGACCCGCCCCGGAGCGGCCTCTGACGGCGAGGGCGACGCTGGGCACGCACGCGCTCTCGTTCGGCGACCCGCTGAGCGCGCGGGTCGAGGTACTCGTCGACCCGCGGCAAGTCGACCTCGCCTCAGTACGGGTACGGCCGCGATTCGTCCCGTGGCGGATCGTGTCGTCGAGCGTCGAGCGACGTTCCGCCGCGGGCACGCTGCTCACTTACCGGTACACGCTCGAGTGCCTCTCGCCCGCGTGCGTGCCGGGACGGACCCTCGCCGAGCGACGGTTCCTGCGGGCGTTCGTCTCCTACCGCTCGAAGGCGGGCCGAGCTGTCCGTCTCCCAGTCGACTGGCCGACGTACCGGGTCGCCACCCGCCTGACGAGCCCCGACATCGGCGACCCGACGGAGCACCTCGACGCCGACACCTCGCTGCCGCCGGTCAGCTACCGGATCGCGCCCGGCACGTTCCAGGCGCTGCTCGCGGCGCTCAGCGCGCTCTTCGTACTGGCCGCCGGCGTCCTCGTCTACTACGCGCTGCCGCGGCGACGGGTGGCGGCGACCGAGCCCGAACTGCCCCCGCTCGAGCGGGCACTCCTCCTCGTCCGGGCGAGCACGGCAAACGGGTACCCGGCCGAACGGCGGAAGGCGCTGGGAAGCTTGGCGCGCGCGCTTCGCGCAGAGGGCCGGCGCGACCTGGCGCAGGCTGCGGTGCGGCTCGCCTGGTCGTCGCACCCGCCCTCGTCCGAGGCGGCCTCCGCGTTCGCCGACCGGGTGGAGGAGTCGCTGTGAGGCCCTCGATCCCCATCGCCGACATCTCCGTGCTGGCGCGTCCGGCTCGGAAGACGCTCGCCGTGCGCGCCGTGCTCGCCGCTGCACTCGCCGGAGCGCTCGTGGCAGCCTGGTTCGCGGCGCAACCGTCGGGCAAGCGCGCGGGGCTGCTCCCGGGTGGAACGAGCCCAATCGTCGCGATCGACCTGTCGTGGAGCGTCTCCTACGGCAATTACGCGCAGATCGAGCACGCACTCGAGGACCTCGCTGCCTCCGGCCGGCGGATCGGTCTCGTCCTCTTCTCGGACATCGCCTACGAGGCGCTCCCACCCGGAACCCCGGCGTCGGAGCTCAGGCCCTACCTCCGCTTCTTCGCCAGGCGCGGCGTGCACAATCCGTGGGCCGACGCCTTCTCGGGCGGGACGCGGATCTGGGCGGCGCTCGACCTCGCCCACCGGATGCTCCGGCGGGACGGGATCTCGAACGGGTCGGTCGTGCTGATCAGCGACCTGGCGGACGCACCGAACGACCGCCCGCAGCTCGGGCAAACGCTAGCCTCGTTCGCGCGCGAGTCGATCCCGATCAAGGTCGTCGGGCTCGACCCGACGCCGGAGGACGCACAGCTCTTCCGGGGCGCGCTCGCGCACGGCGGCGGGTCGGTGACGACCCTGGAGCCCGTCGAGAAAGTCGCCCGGCGCGGCTCGAGACCGGGCACCTTTCCGGTTGCCCTCGTCGCGGCCGCCGGGTCACTCGCGCTCCTGCTCGGACTGAACGAGCACGCACTCACAGCGCTCTCGTTCGGCCGGAGGCGGGCCGGATGACGCGGCGGCGCTGGATCCTGCTCGGCGCGGCAGCGGTCTGCCTCGCCTTCGCCGCATTCGCGGCGATCGCCGCCCGGGACGCCGGCGAGTGGGGAACTGCCCTCCGGACCGGGGACGTGGAGTCCGCCTCGACCGCCCCCAACACGTCGCCGTCCTGGTCGGTCGAGGAGCTCATCCCCTTCGGCCTCGTGCGCGGGATCCTCGGGGTGAACGACGACCTGGCGTTCCGGCGGGGGGTGGCGCTCTTCCGGCGTGCACACACCGGAATCCCGAGCTTCGACATCGGTCTCGAAGGCACCGCGCTGCGCGTACAGGCCGAGGCTGTGCTCGCACGCGCGATCCGCGCCGACAAGAACGCGGCGCGGGCGGCGGCGGCTGCGAACCTGCTCGGCGTCCTCGTCGTGGTCGACTCGACCGTTCCGGGCGGTGCGTCGCCGCCGATCGAGCGCGCGATCATCCAGTTCGAGGACGCGATCCACCTCGACCCCTCGAACGAGGAGGCGAAGAAGAACCTCGAGCTGATCTACCAGCTGACCGCGCCGCCGAACAGCCTGAGCGGCACGCTCCGGCGCGAGGGCAGGTCTCACTCCGGGGCGAGCGCGACCTCGCCGGGGCACGGTTACTGATGGGTCTGCTGGCGGAGCTGCAGTTCCTCACCCCGGAGGCGGCACTCGTGGCCCTCGGCGCGCTCGTGCCCCTCGCCGTGTTCGCCTTCGCCAACCGGCGCTCCGCCCGGGTACGCGAGCTGCTCGGGCTTCCGGAGGAGGGCCGCGGCGGCCGCCTGGTCGTGCCGCTTGCCGTGTGCGCCGTCTGCGGCCTGCTGGCGTTCGCGGCCGCACAGCCCGTTCTCCGCACCGAGCGTCCGCGACTGACTCGTCGGGATGCGCAGGCCCTCGTCGCCCTGGACATCTCCCGCTCGATGCTCGCGTCGAGCGCGGCCGGCACGCGGACGCGGATCGAGCGGGCGAAGGCGATTGCAGACGAGCTCCGCGCCGGGCTCGCCGACGTGCCGGTCGGGGTCGCCACTTTTACAGATCGGCCCCTTCCGCTCCTCTTCCCGACGACGAGCGCGGGCTCGTTCACGGCCACGGTCGCGAAGGCGGTCGAAATCGAGCATCCGCCTCCGCGGGCCGAGTCCCAGACGGTGACGAGCTTCGATGCCCTGGGGCCGGTGCCCAGCTCGGGCTACTTCAGCCCGGGAATCCGCCACCGGTTGCTGCTCGTCGTCACCGACGCCGAGACGGAGGGGTTCGACGTCGACGGCATCCGCGAGAGCTTCCGCGTGCGGCCGCCGATTGCGGTCGTCGTCGTGCGTGTCGGCGGGTCAGGGGAGCGCGTGTTCGGCCGAGACGGCCTTCCCGAGCCGGGGTACGCGCCGCCGGCCGCGACCGACCGCTCGCTCGCGCAGTTCATCGCCGTGACGCAGGGCAAGGCCTTCCGTGAGCACGACCTTGCGGGCGCACTCGGGGCGGCGCGGTCCGCGCTGGGCACCGGCCCGCGCACCCGGCTCGGGACTGTGCCCGGACGCAAGGAGCTCGCACCGTATTTCGTGCTAGCCGCGGTCGTCCCCCTCGGGCTGGTGCTGCGGCGCAGGAACCTCTGAGAGACCGGCACCGCCTGCGAGGTCGCCGCCAAGGGCTTCTGGGGTCGCAACTACGCGCGCCGGATCGCCCAACGCATCCTCACGCTCACACTCGGAATGCTCCTCACCGCGATCAGCGGCCGCCCCATACGCGCACTCGCCGCCTACGGCGGCAGCCGAATTACATCAAGTCGCAATGACCGGCGCGGTCGCCGCTGCGCGGTGAGAATCCCGGCGTCGTCCGGTCGACGTCGACAGAGGTTGCGACCACGAGTGCGTCATCAAGTCTGGCGCGGGGGCCTGGGGAACCGTTGACTGCTGCCGTAGAGCGCGCACCTCAGCTTCTTGAGCTGTAGGCCCCTCCGGACGGCGGAAGATACCCGTCTCTGAAGGAGGGAGCGATGGACGTGTTGGTCGAGCGGTGCGCGGGTCTGGATGTGCACCGCGACAGCGTGATGGCGACGGTCCGGGTGCCCGGCGCGCGCCGGCGTCAGCGCGAGCGGCACACGCGTGCCTTTGGGACGACGATCGCTCAGCTGGAAGCGCTCGCCGCCTGGCTTGCCGGCTTCGGCGTCACCCTGGTCGGGATGGAAGCGACCGGGATCTACTGGCAGCCCGTTTTCTGCGTGCTCGAGTCGCGCTTTGCGTGCTGGCTCCTGAACGCGCAGCACCTGCACAACGTCCCCGGCCGCAAGAGCGATGTGATCGACTCGGCCTGGATCTGCGAGCTGGTCGAGCACGGGCTGGTGCGGCCGAGCTTCGTGCCGCCGCCTGAGATCCGCCGTCTGCGCGAGCTGACCCGGCTGCGCAAGGCCGAGATTCAGGAGCGGTCGCGAACGATCCAACGGCTGGAGAAGCTGCTGCAGAGCGTTGGGATCAAGCTGACCAGTGTCGCCTCGCAGGCCTACTCGGTCTCGGCGCGGGCGATGCTGGAAGCGCTACTTGCCGGTGTCAGCGACCCGAACGAGCTGGCCGAGCTCGCCCGGGGGCCGCTACGGGCGAAGATCCCGCAGCTGCGCGAGGCGCTCGCTAACCGCTTCGACATCGGCCACCACGGCGTCCTCGTCAGTCAGCTGCTCGCCCACATCGACGCGCTCGACCAGGCGATCGCCATGCTCGACGAGCGCATCGTCGTCGCAACGGCACCGTACGCCGAGCCGATCGAACTCCTCAGCACCATTCCGGGAGTCAAGCGACGCACGGCCGAGGTCCTGCTCGCCGAGTGCGGCACCGACATGAGCGTCTTCGCGACCGTCGGCCACTTCGCCTCCTGGGCACGCATCTGCCCCGGCAACAACAAATCGGCCGGCAAGAGCTACTCGGGCAAGACCCTGCGCGGCTCGCGCTGGCTCCGCGAGGCCCTGACCGAGGCGGCCAAGGCTGCCGCGCGGGCAAAGGGCACCTACCTCGCTTCCCACTACTGGCAGATCCGCGGCCGTCGCGGCGAGCCGAAGGCAATCGGCGCTACGCGGCACGACATCCTCGTCGCCTACTACCACATCGTCCGCGACCGACTGCCCTACCGCGAACTCGGCGCGGACTGGCTCGCCCGCCGCTACTCGCCCGAACACCGAGCGCGCAGACTCCTGCACCAACTCGAGGCACTCGGCCTCAAAGTCACACTCGAGACCGCCTGAACACCTGAACCCGACCACATCCGAGCCACCGCCCTCGGGCCTACGGCCCGACCGCTAACGCGCGCCCCTTTTCGCCTGACAACTCCGCGTGGATTCACACCTCAGCC
>JBKPCT010000150.1:0-5406 GCA_046727515.1 Actinomycetota bacterium
TCGGACGTCGTCCACGTCCTCGACTTCGGGCGCAAGATCGCGAGCGGCACGCCGCGCGAGGTGTGTGCCGACCCGAAGGTGATCGAGGCGTACCTGGGCGTGGAGGCAAGCGATGGCGCTGCTTGAGCTCGAGGGGCTCGAGGCGCGCTACGGCGCGGTCCCGGCACTGCACGGCGTCTCGCTCGCGGTCGAGGAAGGCACGATCGTCGCGCTCCTCGGGGCGAACGGCGCCGGCAAGACGACGACGCTGCGGGCGATCTCGGGCCTCGTGCGCAAGTCCGGCGAGGTCGTCTTCGGCGGACGCCGCATCACCCGGTTCTCGGCGGAGAGGATCGCGCGCCTGGGCATCGCACACGTGCCCGAGGGACGCGGGCTGATCGCCGAGCTGAGCGTGCGCGAGAATCTGCGGCTCGGTGCGCACCTGCGCCGCGGCGGCGACGTGAAGCGCGACCTCGCCGCCGTCTACGGCCACTTCCCGATCCTGGAGGAGCGCCAGGGCCAGCCGGCGGGCGCGCTCAGCGGCGGCCAGCAGCAGATGCTCGTGCTCGGCCGCGCGCTGATGACCCAGCCGAGGCTGCTGATGCTCGACGAGCCGTCGCTCGGCCTCGCCCCGCTCGTCGTGCGCGAGATCTACTCGCTTCTGGAACGGCTCAACCGCGAGCAGGGCTTGACCGTGCTCGTCGTCGAGCAGAACGCGTCGGTCGCGCTGCAGACCTCGTCGAGCGCGTACGTGCTCGAGGTCGGACGCGTGGCGGTGCAGGGGCCGAGCGCCGAGCTCCGCGAGCAGGAGTCCGTCCGCCGGGCCTACCTGGGGTACTGATGCAAGAGTTCTGGCAACAGGTCGTCTCCGGGCTCGCCTCTGGCGCGATCTACGCCAGCCTCGCGCTCGCGCTCGCCCTCGTCTACCGCGCGAGCGGCGTCATCAACTTCGCGCAGGGCGAGATGGCGATGTTCTCGACGTATGTTGCCCTGGCGTTCATCAACCACGGGCTGAGCTACTGGGCGGCGTTCCTCGCCGCGATCGCAGTCTCGTTCGCGGGCGGGGTCGCGGTCGAGCGGGCGGCGATCCGGCCCGTCGAGGGCGCACCGGTGCTGAGCGTCGTGATCGTCACGATCGGCCTGCTCGTCATCTTCAACGGGCTGGCCTCGTGGATCTGGACGGCGCAGGTGCAGTTCGTCCCGAGCGGATTCTCCGGCGGCACGGTCGACCTCGGCGGCGTGACGATCGGCTGGGACCAGATCGGCGTGATCGGCGTGACGCTCGGCGCGATGCTCGCCTTCTTCCTGTTCTTTCGCTACACGCGGGTCGGCCTGAGGATGCGGGCAGCCGCGCTGAATCGCGAGGCGAGCAGGCTCCTCGGCATCCGCGTGAGCTGGATGCTCGCGCTCGGCTGGGGATTCGCGGCGGTGCTCGGCGCCGTCTCCGGGATGCTGATCGCGCCGATCAACCTGCTCACCCCGAGCATGATGCAGGCCGTCCTCCTGTACGCCTTCGCAGCTGCGGTGCTCGGCGGACTCGGAAGCCCGGTCGGAGCGGTGGTCGGCGGACTCGGCCTCGGCGTCACGCTGAACCTGCTCGGCACGTACGTCGACTTCGTCACGCCCGAGCTGAAGCTTCCGCTCGCGCTCGGGATCCTGCTGACCGTCCTGCTCGTCAGGCCGTGGGGCCTGTTCGGCACGCCGGCGGTGCGCCGTGCCTGATCCCCGTCGCTTCGCCGGCGGCACCGCCATCCGGCTCGCCGCAGTCGCCGCAGGTGCGGCGGTCCTGCTGCTGCTGCCCCAGGCGGTCAGCAGCTACCGCTCCTTCCAGTTCGTCTACGTCGGGATCTACTTCATCGCGCTGATCGGCCTGAACCTGCTCACGGGCCACAGCGGCCAGATCTCCCTCGGCCACGGCGCGTTCATGGCAATCGGCGCCTACACGACGGCGATCATCGTCAGCCACGAGGGGGTCCGCGACCTGTGGACGATCCCGCTCGCGGCCGTCGTCGCCGGCCTCGCCGGGTTCCTCTTCGGGTTCCCTGCCCTGCGGCTCGAAGGCCCGTACCTCGCGCTGGCGACCTTTGCGGTCGCGATCGCGCTTCCATCGCTCGCGAAGCGGTTTCCGGGCCTGACGGGAGGCGGGACCGGGGTGAGCCTCGACCAGCCGCACGCTCCTTTCGGGCTACCGCTGAGCGCGACGCACTGGCTCTACGCCCTCACGTGGACGATCGGGGTCGTCCTGTTCGCGGCGTCGTGGCTCCTGCTCCGCGGACGTTTCGGTCGCACGCTCCGCGCCGTTCGCGACAGCGAGGTCGCCGCGGCCTCGATCGGCATCGACGGCGCGCTGTACAAGCGCCTCGCCTTCGGGATCTCGGCCTTCTACGGCGGCGTGGCCGGCGCGCTGATGGCGATCGCGGTCGGCTACGTGAACCCGGACACGTTCCCGGCCACCCTTTCCATCCTGCTGCTCACCGGCGCGGTCGTCGGCGGTCTCGGCAGCATCGTCGGCCCGCTGCTCGGCGCGCTCTTCGTGGAGTTCGTCCCGCTCTACGCGCAGGACGTCTCGCGCGACGCGCCGGGTGTCGTCTACGGAGTGATCCTCGTCCTCGTCATGTTCGTCGCCCCGGCCGGCGCGATCGACCTCGTCCGCCGTCTGGTGGCCCTGCTTTCCCATCGGCTCACCCTCGGCCCTGACCGGTTGAGCGACCAAACCCCTTCCCTCAAGGAGGCATCATGAACGCGAGGAGGCTTTTCCTCACCTTCGCCTGCGGGCTGATCGGGCTCACGTTCGTCCTTGCCACGGCGGCGTCAGGCACGGGGACGCCGGGCATCTCGGCCCGGACGATCACGATCGGCGGCACCTTCCCGTTCAGCGGCCCGGCGTCGCTGTATGCGGGGATCGGTAACGGCGCGGCTGCGTACTACGCGTACGTGAACGACCACGGCGGCGTCAACGGCCGCCGGATCAACTTCATCACCCTCGACGACGGCTACAACCCGGCGCAGACGGTCCAGCAGACGCATCGGCTCGTCGAGCAGGATCACGTCTTCGCCGTCGTCGGCAGCCTCGGCACCGAGGCGAATCTCGCGACGAGGCCGTACCTGAACGAACACAAGGTCCCGCAGATCCTCGTCTCCACGGGAGCGAGCTTCTGGGGAACCGACTACAAGAAGTATCCCTGGACGATCGGCTGGCAACCGAACTACATCGCCGAGGGCTACATCTACGGCAAGTTCATCGTCGACAAGGTGCCCCAGGCAAAGATCGGCGTTCTCTACCAGAACGACGCCTACGGGCATGACTACATCACCGGCCTGAAGCGCGGCCTCGGCACGAAACAGAGCAAGATCGTTGCCCAGGAGGGCTACGAAGTCACCGCCTCCGACGTCGCCTCACAGGTGGCGAAGCTGAAGGCGTCGGGTGCGAACACGTTCTTCGTCGCCGCCACGCCGACCTTCGCGATCCAGGCGGTCGTGCTCGCCTACAAGCTGGGCTGGCACCCGACCATCTTGATGAACTCGGTCTCGGCCACGAACACGCTGATGGGTCTCGCAGCCAAGAACTCGAGCCCGAGCGCGGTGAACGGAATGATCAGCGTCAGGTACTGGATGGACCCGAGCGAGCCGAAGTACGCGCGGCCAGGCTCGATCGCTCTCTACCAGTCGATCATGGCGAAGTACAACTCGAAGGGGAATCCGAGCGATGCGTTCAACGCCTACGGCATGGCCGAGGCCTGGACCTTCGTCCACGCGCTGAAGCAGGCGGGCACGAACCCGACCCGGACGAGCCTGATGAAGGCGCTCCTGCATCTCGACACGAGGGGTAACCCCTTCCTGTTGCCGGCGCAGCGGCTGTTCACCACCCCGACCGACCACTTCCCGCTCAACCAGGCGGTTCTGATCCGGTACCAGGACGGGTCGTTCCGCCCGTTCGGGCGGCTCCTCGACTACCCGCGCGCGAAGGCCTAGTTCCCCGGAGGGGCCGGGGCGCCCCGGCCCCTCCTCCCCGACCGACACGACACCAGGAGCTCAGATCGCATATGTCTCTTCCGATCACCACAAGCGTCGAGGTCCGCGGTGACGCCGGCGAGGCCGGCGACCGGCTCCTCACCGAGGACGCCCTGGCCTTCCTCGCGGAGCTGCACCGCGAGTTCAGCCCGGCTCGGTCGGAGCTGCTCGCCGCCCGTGTGGAGCGGCAGCAGCGGATCGCCGCCGGCGAGCGACCGGACTTCCTCGCGGAGACGCGCAGCGTTCGTGAAGACCGGAGCTGGTGCGTCGCTCCCGCTCCTCGCGACCTGCTCGACCGACGCGTCGAGATCACGGGGCCCGTCGACCGCAAGACGGTGATCAACGCGCTGAACTCCGGCGCCCAGATGTTCATGGCCGACTTCGAGGACGCCAACTCGCCGACGTGGCGCAACTGCGTCGAGGGGCAGGCCAATCTGGTCGACGCGGTCGGGCGGACGATCTCGCTGGAGGCGGGCGGCAAGCAGTACCGGCTTCAGGACGACGTCGCGACGCTGCTCGTCAGGCCGCGGGGCTGGCACCTCGACGAGCGGCACCTCGTGGTCGACGGCGAGCCGGTGTCGGCGAGCCTCTTCGACTTCGGCCTCTACCTGTTCCACTGCGCCGAGGGACTGCTGGACGCGGGCTCCGGGCCGTACTTCTACCTGCCCAAGCTCGAGTCGCATCTCGAGGCCCGACTCTGGAACGACGTCTTCGTCTTCGCGCAGGAGCGCCTGTCGATTCCGCGCGGAACGATTCGCGCGACCGTTCTGATCGAAACCGTGCTGGCCGCCTTCGAGATGGACGAGATCCTCTACGAGCTCAGAGAGCACTCCGCCGGCCTGAACGCGGGGCGCTGGGACTACATCTTCTCGATCCTCAAGAAGTTCCGCGACCGGCCGGAGCTCGTGCTCCCGGACCGATCGGCGGTGACGATGACCGCGCCGTTCATGCGTGCGTACACGGAGCTGCTCGTCAAGACCTGCCACCGGCGCGGCGCCCACGCAGTCGGAGGAATGGCCGCGTTCGTTCCGAGCCGTCGCGACGCGAGCGTGAACGAGCTCGCGCTGAGGAAGGTCCGGGAGGACAAGCTGCGCGAAGCCGGCGACGGGTTCGACGGGACCTGGGTCGCGCACCCGGATCTCGTCTCGACCGCGATGTGCGTCTTCGACGAGGCGCTCGGCGTACGACCCAACCAGGTCGACCGCCTGCGCGAGGAGGTCTGCGTGACGGCGGGCGATCTGCTGGACGTCGCGCGAACGCCCGGAGAGATCACGGAGGAGGGGATCCGGCTGAACGTCTCGGTCGGGATCCAGTACCTCGCCTCGTGGCTCGACGGGGTCGGCTGCGTCGCCATCGACAACCTGATGGAGGACGCGGCCACGGCTGAGATCAGCCGCTCCCAGATCTGGCAGTGGG
>JBKPCT010000151.1:0-16031 GCA_046727515.1 Actinomycetota bacterium
TCCGCCAAGCCGATGCGGAAGGTGATCTCACGGCTCCAGCACGACGTGCTGCCGGCGACGGAGGACGCCGCCGGCGGAAACACGCGCATGACCCTCGGCGGTATCGCCGCGGAGCAACGCGACTTCGTCCACGCCGTCTACGGGAACTTCCCCTACGTGCTCGGCTTCGTCGTCCTGCTCACCTTCCTGCTGCTGATGCGGGCGTTCCGGTCGGTCGTCCTGCCGCTGAAGGCCGTGATCCTCAACCTGATCTCGCTGGCCTGCGCCTTCGGAGTCGTCGTGTTCATCTTCCAGCAGGGACACGGCAGCGACGCCATCTGGGGGATCAAGGCGACCGACGCCGTCATCTCCTGGATTCCGTTGATGATCTTCGCGTTCCTGTTCGGGCTCTCGATGGACTACGAGGTCTTCATCGTCTCGCGCATTCGCGAGTCCTACGACGAGGTCAAGGACACGGGGAAGGCGGTGTCGCTCGGCCTTGCGCGTACGGGGAAACTCGTGACGAGCGCCGCACTGGTGCTGGTTTTCGCCTTCTTCTCGCTCTCGACCGGCCCGGGGCCGGACATCAAGCAGTTCGGGATCGGTCTTGCGGCCGGTGTTCTGATCGACGCGACGCTGATCAGAGCGGTCCTCGTGCCGTCGCTCATTACGCTGTTCGGGCGCTGGAACTGGTGGATGCCGCACTGGGTGGAGCGCGCCCTGTTCGTGCGTAGACCCGCGCCAGGCGCGCTTCCCGAGCCCGAGTAGCCACCTACACTGCGGGAATGGCGACTGTCCACTCCCCCGAGCTGCTGATCGTGATGGAGGCCGGCGCGACCGGCGACGAGGCGGATCACGTCGTCGCCCGCCTGCAGGAGGCCGGCGTCGACGCGCGGGTCTCGGTCGGCCGCGAGGCGACCGTGATCGCAGCGACCGGCGACCGCGAGCTGCTCGCGACGCTGCCGCTCGAGGGTTACCCGGGGGTCGCGCAAGTGCTGCCGATCCTCAAGCCGTACAAGCTCGTCGCGCGAGAGGTCTCGGCCGACCCGACGGTGATCGAGGTCGACGGACGCAAGATCGGCGACTCCTGGTTCGGGCTGATCGCCGGGCCGTGCTCCGTGGAGACCCGCGAGCAGACGATGGAGACGGCGCGGGCCGTTGCCGCGGCGGGAGCGACGATGCTGCGCGGCGGCGCGTTCAAGCCGCGTACCTCGCCGTACACGTTCCAGGGCCTCGGCGTCGACGCGCTCGACCTGCTGGAGGAGGCGAGGGCGGAGACCGGGCTGCCGATCGTCACCGAACTGATGGACCCGCGGCACGTCGAGGCCGTGCTCGAGTCGGCCGACGTGATCCAGATCGGCGCGCGCAACAGCCAGAACTTTCTCCTCCTCGCAGAGGTCGGTCGTGGGCACAAGCCGGTCCTGCTCAAGCGCGGGCTCTCGTCCTCGGTCGAGGAGCTGCTGATGGCGGCCGAGTACATCGCCAAGGAGGGGAACGAGCGGATCATCCTCTGCGAGCGCGGGATCAAGACGTTCGAGACCTCGACCCGGTTCACCCTCGACCTCGGCGCCGTCGCCGTTCTCAAGCACGAGACCCACCTGCCCGTGATCGTCGACCCCTCGCATGCGGCCGGCCGCCGCGATCTCGTGCTGCCGCTCGCCCGCGCCGCAGTCGCGGTGGGTGCCGACGGGCTGATCGTCGAGACGCACCCGCGCCCGGAAGAGGCCCTCTCCGACGGGCCGCAGCAGATCCCGACTGCGGAATTCGGCGCCTTCGCCGACGAGGTGCGCGAGCTCGTCGTTCTGATGGGCAAAGAGCTCGGCTAGATGAAGCTCGCGGTCGTGGGCACGGGCCTGATGGGGGCATCCGTCGGCCTGGCGGCGAAGCGCGCCGGCGTAGAGCGGGTCGCCGGCTACGACGGCGACCCGGAGGCGCTCGGGGTCGCCGCCGAGCGCGGCGCGGTCGACGTTCCTGCGGGCTCAGTCGAGGAGGCGGTCACCGAGGCGGACCTCGCCGTCGTTGCGGTGCCGGTCACGCAGCTCGCCTCGCAGGTCAAGGCGGTACTCGAGGTTGCCGCGGATGCGACCACTGTCACCGACGTCGGCTCGACGAAGGACTGGGCGCGTGCGCTGTCGGAGCGGTTCGTCGGCGGCCATCCCGTGTGCGGCCGCGAGGCGCACGGACCCGGCCACGCGTCCGCCGACCTCTTCGAGGGTGCGACGTGGTTCCTGACCCCGGGGACCGCAACCGACCCGGATCGCTACCGGCTCGTGCACGGCTTCGTCGTCTCGCTGGGCGCGGTCCCGGTGGCGATCGACCCGCAGGCCCACGACCGCCTGGTGGCGCTGACCAGCCACCTGCCGCACGCCCTCGCGAACGTGCTCGTCAACCAGGCCGGAGCGGGCAGGATCGAAGGACACGACCCGCTCGCCGCCGCTGGTGGCTCGCTGCGCGACATGACCCGGGTCGCGGGCGCGAATCCGCGAATCTGGGTCGACATCTTCCTCGACAACGCTGCGCCGCTCGCCGAGGCGCTCGGCGAGCACCGCCGGCGGGTCGAGCAGCTGGAGCAGGCACTCGCTGCGCGCGATGCCGGAATGCTCGCACGCTGGATCGCCGAGGCGTCCGGCAACCGGCGGCGGATGCTCGCCGACGCCTACCCCGACCCGGGTTTGTTGCAGCGCGTAACGGTGCATGTGCCCGACCGCCCGGGCGTGCTCGCCGGGATCACGCAGGCGCTCGGCGCAGAGCGGATCAACATCGAGGACTTCGAGCTCCGCCACTTCTCGCCTGAACGCGGCGGGATCCTGACGCTCCTCGTCACCGGCGAGAGTGAGGCGGCGCGCGCAGCCGGCCTGCTCGAGGCGCAGGGCTACGGCGTGTCGGTCTCGCCCGTGCTCGAATGAGGATCGAGCCGGCGGCGAGCGTGCAGGGCGGCGTCGCAGTGCCCGGCGACAAGTCGATCTCGCACCGGGCCGTGCTGATCGGAGCGATCGCGGACGGCGAGAGCGTGATCGAAGGCTTCGGCCGATCGGCCGACACGGAGTCGACGATTGCCGCCGTGCGCGCGCTCGGCGTCGAGGTCGGCGAGGACGGAGGCACCGTTCGCGTTGCGGGCGTGGGCGTGCGCGGGCTGCGCGAGCCGGGTGAGCCGATCGACTGCGGCAACGCGGGGACGCTGGTGCGGCTGCTGGCGGGGATCCTGGCCGGGCAGGAGGGAGAGAGCTTCGAGCTGACGGGGGACGAGTCGCTCAGCCGCCGGCCGATGGCTCGGATCGCGGAACCGCTCGGGCAGATGGGCGCCGCCGTCGAAACAGAGGACGGCCGCCTGCCGCTGCGGATCGAGGGGCGGGCCCTTGCGCCGATCCGCTACGAGCTGGCGGTCGCGAGCGCCCAGGTGAAGTCGTGCGTCCTGCTTGCGGGGCTGCTCGCGGAGGGCGGGCCGACGACGGTCGTCGAGCCCGTTGCCACGCGCGACCACACCGAGCGGATGCTCCGCGCGGCGGGCGCGGCGGTGCGCGCGCTGCCGGGGCGCGTCGAGGTGCGGCCGGCCGGTGAGCTCCGACCGTCGCGGCTCCGAGTCCCGGGCGATTTCTCGTCGGCTGCCCCATTTCTGGTCGCGGCGACGCTGCTCCCCGGGTCGCGGCTGCGTCTTACAGGCGTCGGCGTCAACCCGACCCGAACGGGCCTGATGCACGTCCTCGAGCGGATGGGTGCCCGGATCTCGCTCTACAACCGCACGGCCTCGGGCGGCGAGCCGATCGCCGACATCGAGGTCGAGCACGCCGACCTCGTTGCCACCGAGGTCGAGCCCGACGAGGTGCCCCGCCTGATCGACGAGCTGCCCCTGTTCGCCCTCGCCGCGTCGATGGCGCGGGGCGAGAGCGTCGTCCGCGGCGCCGCCGAGCTGCGGCAAAAGGAATCGGACCGCATCGAAACCGTCACAAATGCGCTACGCCCCCTAGGCGTGCGGATCAAATCGAGCGATGATGGTTTCAGGGTGGTGGGAGTGCCCACCCGCCCTAAGGGTGGGGCTATGAATTCGGGTGGCGACCACCGAATCGCGATGCTCGGCGCGGTCGCAGGCCTCGTCTCACGCGAGGGCGTGCAGGTCGGGGGCGCGGAGGCTGTGTCGGTAAGCTTCCCCGGCTTCTTCGAACTACTGGTGCAGGTCGTTCGACGATGAAGGACTTGCCCCGCTGTCTCAGTGACCCGACGCTACGTCCTTCACCTGCTGCGGCACCCGAAAGTGCCGCCTTCACAGTGAAAGCCGGGACTCCCTGCGCCCTTGCGCCGGCCGGGGCTGCCGCCCAGGGCGGAAACACATGATCGTCGCGATCGACGGCCCCGCCGGGGCCGGGAAGAGCACCGTGGCGCAGAGCCTCGCAGCGCGGCTCGGTTTCCGCTACCTCGACACCGGGGCGATGTACCGCGCGCTGACGTGGCTGGCCAAGAGCGAGAGCGTCCCGCTCGACAAGGGCGTGCGGCTCGCCGAGCTCGCAGCAGCGAACCCGGTCGACTTCGACGAGCACGGTCGCTGCTTCATCGGCGGCACCGACGTCACCGCGGCGATCCGCCGGGCTGAGATCGATCGCCTCGTCCCGGTCGTCGCCCGTCATCCGGAGGTGCGCGAGGTGATGCGCGAGCGCCAGCGAGAGCTTGCCCAGGAAGGCGACGTCGTGATCGAGGGCCGCGACATCGGGACGGTCGTCGTCCCGAACGCCGAGGTGAAGGTCTACCTCAGGGCGGACGCAGAGGTGCGCGCGGACCGGCGTCTCACCGAACGGCCCGAGATCGGCGCCGACGCACTCGCAACTGACCTGCGTCTCCGTGACGAGAGCGACGCGGCGCGGATGCAGCCGGCCGAGGACGCCGAGCTGATCGACACGACGACCCTTACCGTCGACGAGGTCGTCGACCACATCGAGCAGCTCGTCCGAGCCCGCGCCGCCGCGTAGCCATGGCCGAGGGTGTGGCCGGCACGGTTGCGGTCGTCGGCTTCCCGAACGTCGGCAAGTCGACGCTCGTCAACCGCCTGACGGGCTCTCGCGCGGCGGTCGTGCACGAGACGGCGGGCGTTACCCGCGACCGCAAGGAGCTCGCCTGCGAGTGGGCGGGGACGCAGTTCCTGCTGGTCGACACCGGCGGCGTCGATGTCGCGGACCCCTCGCCGATTACACGCAGCATCGTCGACCAAGCGCGAGCCGCGGTCGCAGAGGCAGACCTCGTGCTCTTCGTGGTCGACGCGCAGCTCGGGATCACCCCGGGCGACGAGGAGGTGGCGCAGATCCTGCGTGAGGCCCGCAAGCCCGTGTTCTTGCTCGCGAACAAGATCGACGATCCCTCGCGCGATGCCGCCGCGCTCGAGTTCCACCGGCTCGGCCTCGGCGACCCGATCCCGCTCTCCTCGCTGCACGGCCACGGCACCGGCGACCTGCTCGACGCGATCGTCGCGCAGCTAAACCGCCCTGAGCCAATTTCCAGACCGGCGCAGGTGGGAGAGGAAGCGATCCGCGTCGCGATCCTCGGTCGTCCGAACGTCGGCAAGTCGAGCCTGCTGAACGCGATCCTGGGCGAGGAGCGCGTGATCGTCTCCGACTCGCCGGGAACGACCCGCGACGCGATCGACACCGTCTTCGAGCGCGGCGAGACGACGTTTGTCCTCGTCGACACCGCCGGCCTGCGGCGCAAGCGGCGTCAGCGGCAGGGGATCGAGTACTACTCGGAGCTGCGCGCGCTCGACGCTGCGGAGCGAGCCGACATCGCCCTCGTCCTCGTCGACGCCGGCGAGGGGCTCGTCGACCAGGACCTCGCCGTCGCGGACATCGCGCGCAAGGCGAACTGCGCGACGCTCGTCGTGCTCTCGAAATGGGACATTGGGCAGGTGAAGGTGGAGGACGTCCGACCGCGGCTGGAGCACCGGCTGCGCCAGCGGCCGGGGATCGTCACCGTCTCGGCCAAGACCGGCCGCGGCGTCGCGCGTCTCCTCGACCGCGTAGAGCAGCTCTTCGCCCGCGACACCGCCCGGATCCCGACGCCCGAGCTCAACCGTTTTCTGGAGGAGTTGCGCGCGGCCCGGCAGCCGCCCTCGCGGGACGGGCGCCGGCTCAACCTGCTCTACGGGACGCAGACCCGGACGCGCCCGCCGCGCTTCCGCTTCTTCGTCAACGACCCGAGCCTCGTCACCCGCGACTACGGCTACTGGGTCGAGAACCAGCTGCGGGAGCGGTTCGCGCTCGAAGGGGTCCCGGTCTCGATCGACTTCGTCCGCCGGTCCTAGGCCCGCTTTAGACTCGCCCGGTGCGGCGGACTTTTCCACAACCAGTGCCTGGCACTGGGGTGTGACGAATGCGTAACGATTGGTCCACAGGAGCCGGTCGCTGAAGGCCGCCGTCATCGGCGGCGGCTCTTGGGGGACGGCGTTCTCGCGTCTCCTCTCCGATCGCGGCCACGAGGTCACGCTCGTCTGCCGCGACTCCGACCAGGCAGCGGCGATCGCCGAGTCGGGCCGGAACCCGCGGTACCTGAGCACCGTCGACCTGCGCGACGTGACCCCGGCTCACGAGGCCCCGACCGGCGCCGACCTCTACGTCCTCGCCGTGCCGAGCCGCGCCTTCGCCGAGATCACCGGCGCGCTGCCGCCCGGCGGTGCCGCGCTGTCGCTCTCGAAGGGCCTCGATCCCGCGACGGGCGAGCGGCTCTCGACCCTCGTCCGCGACCGTCCGGTCGCCGTCCTGTCCGGCCCGAACATGGCCGAAGAGATCGCCGAGGGCCTGCCGAGCGCCGCCGTGGTCGCCAGCGAGGATGAGGAGCTCGCGGTCGAGCTGCAGCACGCGATCAATTCGATGGTCTTCCGCGTCTACGTGAATCCGGACCTCACCGGCGTCGAGCTCTCTGCTGCGGCGAAGAACGTGATCGCGCTCGCGGCCGGTGGCGTGGACGGCCTCGGCCTCGGCGACAACGGCAAGGCTGCGCTGATCACCCGCGGCCTCGCCGAGATGGCGCGCCTCGGCGAGGCGTACGGCGCACGTCCCGAGACTTTCGCCGGCCTCGCCGGGATGGGCGACCTGATCGTCACCTGCTACAGCCCGTACGGCCGCAACCGCCACGCCGGCGAGCTGATCGCACAGGGCGCGACCGCGGAGGAGGCTGTCGCACAGATCGGCCAGGTGGTCGAGGGCCTGACGACCGCGCCGGTGCTCCGCGACCTCTCGCACCGTCTCCGGATCGAGCTGCCGATCACCGAGGGCGTGTGCCGGATCCTCGAGGGCGACAGCCTCGGCGACCTCGTCGCCTCGCTGATGGGTAGACGTCCGAGAGGCGAGTAGGATCGCGGCGACGGCTCCGTCCGCCCCGGATGTACGGGCGGCACCGGCGTCATGCCGAAATCGGCGCCGTTCCTCGTCCGCCTCGACACCACCTTCGACTCGCCCGAGGCCAAGCGCTATCTCGAGGCTCTCTCGACGACGATCTTCTACGGCTCGCTCGACGGCGACGTCCTCACGGTCAAGGGATTCGTCTCCGTCCGGTAGCCTTCGCGCCCGTGTCCGACCGGTCGTTCCTCTTCACTTCGGAGTCCGTCACCGAGGGCCATCCCGACAAGATGGCCGACCAGATCTCCGACACGATCCTCGACGCCGTCCTCGCGGAGGATCCGGACGGCCGTGTCGCCTGCGAGACACTGATCACGACTGGCCTCGTCGTCGTCGCCGGCGAGATCACGACCGAGATCTACGTCGACATCCCAAGGCGCGTCCGCACCAAGATCCGGGAGATCGGCTACGACCGCGCCAAGTACGGCTTCGACGCCGAGACGTGCGGCGTGATGGTCGCGATCGACGAGCAGTCGCCCGACATCGCGCGGGGGATCGACACGTCCTACGAGGTCCAGCACGACCCCGGCGACGACGACCCGCTCGACCGCGTCGGCGCGGGCGACCAGGGAATGATGTTCGGCTATGCGACCGACGAGACCGACGAGCTGATGCCCCTGCCGATCACGCTCGCCCACCTGATCTGCAAGCGGCTCGCCGAGGTGCGCAAGGCGGATGTGCTCCCCTATCTGCGGCCGGACGGCAAGTCGCAGGTGACGATCCGCTACGAGACCGACGAGCACGGTCACCTGCGCCCGGTCGAGATCGTCCGCGTGCTGATCTCGACGCAGCACCGCGACGGGATCGACTGCGACGCGCTGGTCAAGCCCGATCTCGCCGAGCACGTCCTGCGACCCATCCTCCCCGGTCACCTCTACGACGAGATGCGCCTCCTCGGGGACAAGGACTTCTTCTACTGCAACCCGACCGGAAAGTTCGTCCTCGGCGGGCCGATGGGGGACACGGGGCTGACCGGGCGCAAGATCATCGTCGACACCTACGGCGGCATGGCCCGGCACGGCGGCGGTGCGTTCTCCGGAAAGGACCCGACCAAGGTCGACCGCTCGGGGGCATATGCGGCCCGCTACGTGGCGAAGAACGTCGTCGCCGCGGGGCTCGCGAACCGCTGCGAGCTCCAGGTCGCCTACGCAATCGGGGTCGCGCACCCGGTCTCGCTCGAGATCGACTGCTTCGGGACCGAGCGGATCCCCGTCGCGCACATCGAGCAGCTCGTCCGTGAGTATTTCGACCTACGGCCGGCTGCGATCATTCGCGACCTGGACCTGCGCCGCCCGATCTACGCCAAAACCGCTGCGTACGGCCACTTCGGCCGCGACGACCACGACTTCACCTGGGAGCGGACGGACAAGGCCACGGCGCTCCGCGACGCCTCCGGGATCGTCGCCGCGCACGCCTGAAGGGACAGGCCTGTCCCCCGTAAAGGGACAAGCCTCGGCCTGTCCCCCGTAAAGGGACAAGCCTCGGCCTGTCCCCCGTAAAGGGACAAGCCTCGGCCTGTCCCTTTACGTTCGCCTGACGAACAGGCCGGCGGCCGCGCGCTCGCCGACCTCGCGGTCGCCCCCGTTCAGGCTCACGGTGAGCTGCCCCGCGGCCGGCTGGGCGTCGCGCACCTCGAGGTCCGCGCCCGGGACGAGGCCGTGGTCGTAGAACCAGTGCAAGAGGTCACCGTCGTGCTCGGCGAGCCGCACGATGGTCGCGCGGTCGCCGGGTCCGAGGCTCGAGAGCGGGGCGAGCTCCGGGTTCTCCCTCTGCTCGAAGTCGGTGTCGACAGGCCAGCCGTGCGGGCAGCGCTGCGGGTGGCCGAGCTTCTCGTCGATCCGCTCGATCATGTCGTCGCTGAACGACTCGCCGAGCTCGTCCGCGTAGACGTGGGCCTCGGCCGCCGTGTAGCCCATGAAATCGGTCAGCAACCGCTCGACGATCCGGTGGCGGCGCACGACCTTCTCCGCCCGCGCCCGCCCCCGGCGGGTCAGGATCGCTTCCTTCCGCTCGCCGCGCTCGACGAGGCCCTCGGCCTCGAGCCGCTTCAGCATTTCGCCCGCGGAGGCGCGCGAGACGCCGAGCATCTCCGCGACCCGGGAAGCAAGGGTCGGCGTCCCCGTCGTCACCGGGCGGTACTCGCCGATCGGGAAGGCGAGAAACCAGATCGTCTCGAGGTACTCGTCGACTGAGTGTCGGTGAGCCATACGGTCGATCCCTGTTGACGCGGGGCCGTGTGGCCACTATAGTCGCGCGCGTTGTAAGGCATGCCTTACACTCCACCGCAGATCGACCTTACAAGGAGGCACAGGTTGGGCGCAGGGCTGGTTCTACTTCGCGAGGGCTTCGAGGCGTCGCTCGTCGTGGGCATCGTGCTCGCGTTCCTGAACCGCACCGGTCGGCGCGACGGCTTCTGGCCGGTCTGGCTCGGCGCCGCCGCTGCGCTCCTCATCTCGCTCGCTGTAGGCGCGCTGCTCTTCGGCATCGGGGCCGAGCTCGAAGGCACTGCGGAGAAGGCCTTCGAAGGTGCCGGCATGCTGGTCGCGGCCGGCCTACTCACCTGGATGATCTTCTGGATGCGCCGCCAGGCGCGCACGATCCGGCAGCAGCTCGAGTCCCAGGTCGAGAGCGCGCTCGCCACCGGCTCGGCGCTGGCGCTCGCCGCGGTCGCGTTTGTCGGCGTCCTGCGAGAGGGCGTCGAGACCGCGCTCTTCCTCTTCGGCACGGTCGAGGGCTCGAACTCGCTCGTCGCCGGCGCGAGCGGTGGCGCGGGCCTCGCGGCGGCCGTATTCCTCGGTTACCTGTTCTACCGCGGCGCCGAGCACCTCGACCTGCGGCGGTTCTTCAAGGTGACGAGCGTGCTGCTTCTCGCCTTCGCCGCGTGGCTACTCGCGCAGGGCCTGCACGAGCTGCAGGAAGCAGGCGCGCTGCCGGAGAGCACGAGCCTGCTCATCGCGGCATTCGTGGCGTTGGCTGGGCCAACGCTCTACTTCTTCCTTCGGCGCCCGAAGGCACAGCCCGCCTGATCCCTAGTCTGGAGGCGTGCCCTACGCCTCCGTCTATCCGCTTGTCTCCGCGCGCGCCCTGGCGCGGCCGTTCACCTACGAGTCGCCGGACGGGGTGGGGAAGGGCGCCGTCGTGTCCGTGCCGTTCGGGCGGTCCGAGGTGCGAGGGGTGGTCGTCGGGCCGGAGGACGCGCCGCCGATCGGCGTGAAGGCCGCGCCGGTCGCAGGCGTGCTCGACGAGATCCCACCCGCGCTGGTCGACCTCGCGCTCTGGCTCGCCGACTACTACGGGTCGACGCCCGCGCGCGCGCTCGAGCTCGTCGCGCCGCGGGCGCGGGCTCGACGGGGCGAGCCGAAGCGCGTCGCGACGGGCCTACCCGGCGAGGCCGAACCGGCGGCGCTCACACCCGAGCAGGAGACGGCGCTCGGGCGGATCGTCGAGGCGATCGACGCGGGGGGCGGCCGCTTCTTGCTCTTCGGAGCGACGGGCAGCGGCAAGACCGAGGTCTACCTCCAGGCTTGCGCGGCCGCGCTCGAGCGAGGACTGGGCGCGATCGTGCTCGTCCCCGAGATCGCGCTCACCCCGCAGGCGCTCGGCCGCTTCCAGGCGCGCTTCGGTGAGCGAATCGCCGTGCTCCACTCCGGCTTGACCGAGGCCGAGCGGCGCGACGAGCGCGAGCGGATCGCGTCAGGCGAGGCTCGCGTAGTCGTCGGCGCGCGCTCGGCGGTGTTCGCGCCGGTGCGCGGGCTCGGCCTGATCGTCGTCGACGAGGAGCATGACCCCTCCTACAAGCAGGACTCCGACCCGCGCTACGACGCGCGCACGGTCGCCGCCAAGCGCGCCTCCCTCGAGGGCTCGGTGGCGGTCTTCGGCAGCGCCACGCCGCGGCCGGAGAGCTGGGCGGCGTTGGAGCGGCTCGAGCTCGGCGGACGCTTGCTCGGCCGGCTCCCGCCCGTTCGCGTCGTCGATCTTCGCCGCGAGCGGGGCTACCCGCTCTCGGCGCCCCTCCTCGCCGAGCTCGGGAAGATCGCCGATGGCCGCGGCAAGGCGATCCTGCTCCTCAACCGCCGTGGGATCGCGCCCGCGATCCACTGTAGGACCTGCGGCGTGACGCGGCGCTGCCCAAACTGCGACGTGGCGCTCGTCCTGCACTCCATGTCCGGCAGCGCCACCGGGCGAAGCTCGGCGGCGCGCCCCCAGTCGCGGCAAGGACTCCGCTGCCACCACTGCGGCTTCGGCGAGCCTGCGCCGGAGCTGTGCCCCGAGTGCGGGTCGGCCGAGCTCGCGCGGATCGGCGCCGGGACGCAACGGCTCGAGCGCGAGCTCGCGGCGCGTGTTCCCGAGCTGGAGCTGATCCGGCTCGACGCCGACACGAAGGATCCGGCGGCTGCGCTCGAGCACTTCGCCGCCGCGGACCGCGCCGTCCTGCTCGGGACGCAGATGGTCGCGAAAGGCCACCACTTCGCGGGGGTGGCGCTTGCCGCGGTGGTCGATGCCGACACCGGCATGGCGCTCCCAGATTTCCGAGCCGAGGAGCGGACCTTCCAGCTGCTGACGCAGCTCGCCGGTCGGAGCGGGCGCGATGCGCCCGGGCGCGTGCTGATCCAGACCTTCCAGCCAGACGCGCGTTCCGTCGAGCTTGCCGCGCGGCACGACGTCGAGGGCTTCCTCGCCGGGGAGCTCGAGCGCCGCCGCGGGCTCGGCTACCCGCCGTTCCGCCACCTCGTGCGGATCGTTGTCTCCGGCCACGAGCCGGACGGGCCGATGCGGGCGCTCGGAGAGCTGAAGACCGCGCTGGGCGGCGACGATCTGCTCGGACCGGCGCCGATCCTGCGCCTGCGCGGGCGCCATCGCGCGCAGCTCGTCGCGAAGACCGAGCGGCCCGGCACCCTCGCGGCGCGGGCCGCGAAGGCTCTCGCGGCTGCCGCCCCGGCGATGCGCAAGGCGGGTCTCGCGGTCGTCGTCGACGTCGATCCCCAGAGCCTCTGAAAAGTGCCGCCCGGCGATACCAGCTCGAAAGCATCATTAGGCGCGGCTCTACACTGCCTCGCGTGAGCCACGAGCACGGCCAGGTCAGGGACGAGCACCTCGAGGGCGAGCGCGAAGCGCGCAGACAGCTGGCGCTCGCGCAGATCCGCCAATGGCCCGATCCAGTGCTCGGGATGCGGGCGCACGAGGTGGAGGAGTTCGACGACGACCTGCGTCGGCTCGTCGAGCGGATGACCGGGCTGATGCACGACGCGAACGGCGTCGGGCTGGCCGCGAACCAAGCGGGGGTCGTACGGCGCGTCTTCGTCTTCCGACGCGAGGACCACGACGAGCCGATCGCCGCCGTCAACCCGCGCATCGTCGATCCGAGCAAGGAGCGGGCGACCGAAGACGAGGGCTGTCTTTCCCTCCAGCGCGTCCTCGTCCCGGTCGAGCGGCACGTGTCGGTGACGCTCGAGGCTCAGGACGCGACCGGCGCGCGGCTCCGCCTCGAGCTGACCGGGCTCGATGCGCGGGTCGTGCAGCACGAGCTCGACCACCTGGACGGAGTGCTGATCCTCGAGCGGACGACGACGGAGGCCCGGCGCGAGGCGATGGCCGCGCTCCGCCCGCAGCCGATTCTCGGGTGAGGGTTGGCTTCGCCGCGGCCGCGCCGTTCGGGGCGGAGGTCCTCGAGCGGTTGGCGTCGCGGCACGAGGTTCCGTTCGTGCTCACACAACCCGACGCGCCGGCCGGTCGCGGCCGCGGGCTGCGGCCGGCGCCCGCGAAGCTGACTGCGCTGAAGCTCGGTATCCCGGTCGTCGAGAGCCTCGACCGGCCGCTCGACGCCGAGACGATCGTGCTGGTCGCCTACGGGCGCTTGATCCCGAGCGACCTGCTCCACCGCCACCTCTGGCTCAACGTCCATCCGTCGCTGCTGCCGCGCTGGCGAGGCGCCGCGCCCGTCGAGCGTGCGCTCATGGCCGGCGACGAGCAGACCGGCGTCACGATCATCAAGCTCGTCGAGGAGCTGGATGCGGGGCCGATCGCCGCCCAGGAGGCGTTCGCGGTCGGGCCGGAGGACGATGCCGGTGTGGTGTACGACCGCGCGACGGAGCTCGCGGTCGAGCTGCTCGAGCGGGTCTTGCCCGCGCCGTCGTTCGAGCCGCAGCCCGAGGAGGGCGTGACCTACGCGAAGAAGATCGGGCCGGAGGACCGGCAGCTCGATCTCGCGCAGCCCGAGGCCGCGGTCAACCGCGTGCGGGCGCTCTCGCCGCACATCGGTGCCCGGGGCGAGCTGGAGGGGCGTCCCGTGACCGTGTGGCAGGCCCGTGTCGAGGACGGGCAGTTCGTCCCCCTGGAGGTGCAACCGCCCGGCGGGCAGCGCATGACCTACGCCGAATGGCTCAGGGGTCTCCGGTAGCGCCCGCACGGCGCGCGGCCTACGAGGTCATTCGCCGCGTCTTCGAGGAGGACGCCTACGCCGACCGCGTCTTCGCCACAGCGGCCGAGGGCCTCGACCGGCGGGACCGCGGGCTCGCACAGCAGATCGCCTACGGCACCGTCCAGCGCGTGCGAGCGCTCGACCACGGAATCGAGACGCTCGGCCGCCGCCCGGTGCGCAAGCTCGATCCGCCGGTTCGCACCGCGCTCCGGCTCGGCGCGTACCAGCTCGGCTACCTCGACGTCGCCCCGCACGCGGCCGTGAACGAGTCGGTCGAGCTTGTCCGGGCGGCCGGGCTCGAGCGCGCGGTGCCGTTCACGAACGCCGTCATGCGCCGGCTGAGCGAGAGCCTTCGCCGCCTGCTCGACTCGCTGCCGGAGGGACCGCTCAAGTACTCCTACCCCGACTGGGTCTACGAGACCTGGGTGCGCGACTGGGGCGAGGAGCAGGCGCTCGAGCTGATGCGGGCCGAGAACGAGCCTCCCGAGACCGTCGTCCGACTCGTTCGAGGCGAGATCGAGGGCGAGCCGACGGACGTGCCGGGCGCCTACCGGGTCGATCGCGTCGACGAGCGGGCGCTGGCGGCGGGGCGGATCTGGCCGCAGAGCCGCGGATCCCAGCTCGCCGGGCTGGCGGTCGGTGCGCGCGATGGGGAGCGGGTGCTGGACGTCTGCGCGGCGCCCGGCGGCAAGGCGACGATGCTGGCCGGAGAGGTCGTCGCAGTCGAGCTGCACGAGGGCCGCGCGCGGGAACTCGAGGAGAACGTGCGCCGCCTCGCCGCGGCAAACGTGCGCGTGGTGAACGCCGACGGGCTCGCGTTGCCGCCGGAGCTGACGGACTTCGACCGCGCGCTCGTCGATGCACCGTGCTCGGGCCTCGGCGTTCTCGCCGCGCGTCCCGACCTCCGCTGGCGCGCGCAGCCGCTTCCCGACCTGGAGCTCGCGCTGCTGCGTTCGGCCGCCGAGCGGGTCAAGCCGGGCGGGCGCGTCGTCTACTCGGTCTGCACGTTGAACACGGACGAGAACGAGGCGGTCGTCGACGCGTCAGGCCTCGAGCCGGACGACCTCGGCGCCGATTGGCCGCAGTTCCGTCACCCGAAGCGGCCTGAGTTCCTGCTGACGACGCCGCACCGCCACGGGACCTCCGGCTTCTTCGTCGCCAGGCTGCGGGTCTGACCTGGGGACGAATTCGCACCGAGTCGGATCAGGTCTCAGAGACCGGGTGGCAGCCGTCACTTGTGCGCCGCGTAAGATCGCGCCGTGAGCTGGGACCGCTGGATTCGGACCGTCGAGGTCGAGCCGTCTCTGTATGCGGCCGACTTCTCCCAGCTCGGCGCGCAGGTGGAGACGCTGCTCAGGGCCGGGGCCCGGATCTTCCACTTCGACATCGGCGACGGGCACTTCGTCGAGCCGATCACGATGGGGCCGGTGGTGCTCGCGTCGATCGCGCCGCTTGTCCACCGGGAGGAGGCGGTGCTCGATTGCCACCTGATGGTCGACCAGCCCGACCGCCACTTCGGCGCGCTGCAGAGCGCGGGCGCCGACAGCGTCACCTTTCACGTCGAGGCCGTGGCCGATCCGCGCGCGGTCGCCGCGAAGGCGCGGGAGCACGGCTTTCAGGTGGGTCTCTCGATCAAGCCGGAGACCGCGGTCGAGGACGCGCTCGCCGTGGCCGGGGACTTCGACCTCGTGCTCTGCATGAGCATCCACCCCGGCTACTCGGGGCAGGAATTCATGCCGGAGGCGCTCGATCGACTCCGCGCGCTCCGCGCCGCCCTGCCCGCCGACGTCCGCCTGCAGGTCGACGGCGGGATCACGGACGAGAACATCGGCAGCGTCCACGAGGCGGGGGCAGACCTGATCGTCTGCGGGACGGCGATCTTCGGGATGGAGAGCCTGCCGCGCGCGTACCGGCGTCTCGTCCAGCAGCTCGCATGACGCACCTGGAGCGCGCGCTCGAGCTCGCCGAGCGCGGGCGCTCGACAACCCGCCCGAACCCGGTGGTCGGAGCAGTTGTCGTCGCCGACGGCGAGGTTGTCGGCGAGGGCTGGCACGAGCGGAAAGGCGGTCCGCACGCGGAGGTGGTTGCGCTCGAGTCGGCCGGCACCCGCGCACGCGGTGCGACGCTCTACGTGACGATGGAGCCGTGCGGCCATCACGGCTCGACGCCGCCGTGCACCGAGGCGGTGCTGCAGGCGGGCGTGGCGAAGGTCGTTGCCGGCTCGCTCGACCCGAACCCGGAGGCGGCCGGGGGGCTCGAGC
>JBKPCT010000152.1:0-11359 GCA_046727515.1 Actinomycetota bacterium
CTGCTTGCCCATCCGCATGTAGGCCGGCATCTGGCCGCCCTCGAAGCCCGCGCGCATCTTGTGCGAGCCCGAGCGCGCCTTCTGGCCCTTGATCCCGCGGCCGGAGTAACGCCCCTTACCCGAGCCGAGGCCGCGGCCGACACGCTTGCGCGCCTGCCTCGCCTGAGCGGGCTTGAGGTTGGACAGGTTGAGGTCGCCGGCCATTAGGTCACCTTTCCTCGACCTTCACGAGGTGGCGGACCTTCCTGAGCATACCGGCGAGCACCGGGCCGTCCTCATGCTCGGCCGTGCGGCCGATCTTGCCGAGCCCGAGCGCGCGCAGGGTCCTGCGGTGGCGCTCGCTTTGCCCGATGTAACTCTTCACCTGGGTCACCTTGACTCTGCTCATTGACTCGTCTCCTCAGTCGGAGACTCGTCTGTCGCCGGTTCCGGAGCTGCCGGCGTTTCCGCGACCGGCTCTTCCTTCCGCGACGCGGCGGCGACCGGCAGAACCTGGCTGACCGTCAGGCCCCGAATGCGCGCCACATCTTCAGGCCGCCTCAGGTTCTGCAGACCGTTCACGGTTGCCTTCAGCATGTTGATCGGGTTTGTCGTCCCGAGGCTCTTCGCGAGGATGTCGCGGATCCCGCCGAGCTCGAGCACCGCGCGCACGCCGCCGCCGGCGATCACGCCGGTGCCCTCGCTCGCCGGTCGGAGCAGGACGCGCGCCGCATCGAACTCGCCGACGATCCCGTGCGTGATCGTCGTCCCGTGCTTGGGGACGGTGAAGAGGTTCTTCTTCGCGTCGTCGACGGCCTTCGAGATCGCGAGCGGAACCTCGCGCGCCTTTCCATAGCCGACGCCGACACGGTCGACCTCGTCGCCGATCACGACCAGCGCGGTGAACGAGAACCGCCGGCCGCCCTTGACCACCTTGGCGACGCGGTTGATCTCGACCACGCGCTCCTTCAGCTCGCGAGCCTCCTCGCGGGCGAACACTTCACGCTCGACACTCGTCAAAACTTCAACCCTCCCTCGCGGGCGCCCTCGGCGAGCGCCTTGACGCGTCCGTGGTAGAGGTAGCCGCCGCGGTCGAAGACACACGTCTCGACCCCCGCCTGCTTCGCGTTGGCGGCGAGCAGCCTACCGACCTCCTTCGCCTGCTCGGTCTTCGAGCCCTTGAACTTCTTCAACTGCTGCCAGGTCGCTGCGGCGACGGTCTTCCCGCCGAGGTCGTCGATGAGCTGGGCCGAGATGCCAAGGTTCGAGCGGAAGACGGCGAGACGCGGCCGCTCGGCGGTGCCTGAGACCTTGCCGCGCACGCGCCGATGCCGGCGCTCGCGCAGCTGGCGCGCGGTCGTGACGGTCATCGGCTGCCTTTCTGCCGATGAGCGGGGAGGAGTCCCAGGGGAACCGGGAGGTTCCCCGACAACATCGGCCTCTGGAAGAAGGGGGTCCGTGGGGGAACCAAGGTTTCCCCCACGGGAGTGAGCTGAAAGCGAGCGACGGTCATGCGCGCTTACCGACCTTCCTCCGCACGTACTCGCCCTCGTAGCGGATGCCCTTCCCCTTGTACGGCTCGGGCGGGCGCACCTTGCGGATCTCGGCGGCGATCTGGCCGACCTGCTGCTTGTCGATGCCCTTGACGACGATCTCGGTCGGCGTCGGCACGTCGTACGTAATCCCGGCCGGCGCGTCCTTGACGACCGGATGCGAGAAGCCGACGTTCAGCTCGAGCGCGGTGCCGCGAAGCGAGGCTCGGTAGCCGACGCCCTGGATCTCGAGCTTCTTCTCGAAGCCCTTCGTCACGCCCTCCACCATGTTTGCGATCAGGCTCCGCGTCAGCCCGTGCAGGGCCCGGTCCTCCCCACGGTCGGTCGGGCGCGTGACGGTGAGCGTGCCGTCGTTCTGCTCGACCTGCATCCGCCGCGGGATGTCGCGCGAGAGCTCGCCGAGTGGACCGTTGACCATCACGCGGCCAGGGCTGATCGAGACCGAGACTCCGGCCGGCAGCTCGATTGGTGATCTTCCGATTCTGCTCACAGTGCTTTCGCCTCCCTTCGTGAGTCGAAAGCACGAGCCAAATCTGTGTTGTGTCTAGTCCTCATGTTTGTGGTCGATCTTTGTACTAGGCATTTGCGAAGCAAATGCCTACCAGACGAAGCAGATGACCTCGCCGCCGATGCCGCGCTCCTCCGCGGTCCGGCTGGTCATCACGCCGCTCGAGGTGGACAGGATCGCAGTCCCCATACCGCCGAGCACACGCGGCATCCGGTCCTTGCGCGCGTAGATCCGCCGACCCGGCTTTGAGATCCGCTTCAGGTTGGTGATCACGCGCTCCCGGCTGCGGCCGTACTTCAGCTCGATCACGAGGCTGTCGAACGCCTCGCCGTCACGCTTCTCGACACGGAAACCGCGGATGTAGCCTTCCTCCTTCAGCAGGCGCGCGATCTCCTCCTTCAGGCGCGAGGTCGGCATCGTCGCGGTCTCCTGCAGCGCCTTGTTCGCGTTGCGAATTCTCGTCAGCATGTCGGCGATCGGATCAGTGAGCATTCTTGCTGCCTCCTACCCGTGGAAAATGCGGAGCATTTTTCACGGCTTTACCAGGAGCTCTTGGTCATGCCCGGGATCACGCCCTGGTGGGCGAGCTCGCGCAGGCAGATCCGGCAGAGCCCGAACTTCTTGTAGACCGCGCGGGGGCGACCGCACCGGTTGCAGCGCGAGTGGTGCCGCGTCTCGAACCGCTGCGGCCGGGCCGCTTTCGCGATCATCGACTTCTTGGCCATTACTCCGAGTCCCTTCTCTCTCCGGCAAACGGAAGTCCGAGGCCCGCGAGCAGCGCACGCGCGCTCTCGTCGTCTGCCGCCGTCGTCGTGATTGCGATGTCGAGACCGCGCACCGCCGCGATCTGGTCGTAGTCGATCTCGGGAAAGATGATCTGCTCGCGAATGCCCAGCGAGTAGTTCCCGCGGCCGTCGAACGAGCCCGGATCGAGCCCGCGGAAGTCGCGGATCCGCGGCAGCGCGATCGAGACGAGCCGATCGAGGAACTCGTACATGCGGTCGCCCCGCAGCGTCACCCGCGCGCCGATCGGCATGCCCTCGCGGAGCTTGAAGGCGGCGATCGACCTGTGGGCGCGTCGCATCTGCGCGCGCTGCCCGGTAATGGTCGAGAGCTCGTCCACCGCGCTGTCGAGCGCCTTCGCCTCGGTCTTCGCCTCGCCGACCCCCATGTTCAGCGTGATCTTGGAGATGTGCGGGACCTGCATCACCGACGAGAACCCGAGCTCCTCCTTCAGGCGCGGGCGCAGCTCCTGGAGGTAACGCTCCTTCAGGCGGGGTGTGTATCCGTTCTGCTCCGCACTCACTTGTCGAGCTCACCTCCACACCCTGCGCGCCGGCAGACGCGCACCTTCACGCGCTTGCCCTTGACTTCCTTGAACTCGTGCCCGACCCGCGTGGGCAGGTTGCACGACGGGCAGACGACCATCACCTTGGAGACGGCCATCGGCGCCGGCCTGTCGATCACGCCGCCCGGAAGCATCGCCGTCCCGCCCATCCGGTTCGCGTCGCGCATCGGGCGTGGCCTCGTATGCCGCTTGGCGATGTTCAGGTTCTCGACGATGACGCGGCGCTCGTCGGGGCGTGCCTCGATCACACGGCCCTGCTTGCCTCGGTCCTTGCCCGACAGAACCTGAACCAGATCTCCCTTCCTGACTTTCATGTTGTTCATGGTTTCTCCTAGTCGTTCGGCGGCAGCCGAACGACTACAAAACCTCCGGTGCGAGGCTGACGATTTTCATGAAGTTCTTCTCGCGGAGCTCGCGCGCGACGGGGCCGAAGATGCGCGTGCCGCGCGGGTTGCGCTGGGCGTCGATGATCACGGCGGCGTTCTCGTCGAACGCGATCTGGGTACCGTCCTCGCGCCCGTAAGGCTTCTTCGTGCGGACGATCACCGCCTGCACGACCTCGCCCTTTTTGATCGCGCCCTGCGGGGTTGCGGTCTTGACCGTGCCGACGATGATGTCGCCGACGCGGGCGTAGCGACGGTGCGATCCACCCTTGACGCGGATGCACAGAAGCTCCCGAGCGCCGGTGTTGTCGGCCACGCGAACTCGCGTCTCCTGCTGGATCACCGACGGCCTCGGTACGTGGCAGTCGACATCACTTCGCGACCTCGACGATCTCCGCAAGGCGCCAGCGCTTGGTCTTCGAGAGCGGGCGCGTCTCGACGATGCGGACGACGTCGCCCGCCTTCGCCCGGTTCTGCTCGTCGTGGGCATGGAACTTGACCGAGCGGCGAATCACCTTTTTGTACTTCGGGTGTGCCTTCACCGAATCGACGCGGACGACGATCGTCTTGTCCATCGCCGCCGAGACGACGACTCCCCGCCGCTGCTGCGAGCGGCCGCGCTCGCCCTCCGGCTTGGGCAGGCGGGTGATCGGCTTGCTGGTCGCAGAAGGCTCGCGCTTGGGCTTGACGTGACGGTGGCGCTGGGCGCGGGGAAGGCGCTTGCGCTTCACCTTCGGCCCGCGTTGCGGGCCTCTCGGCTGCTCGGTCGCGCCTTCTTCTGGACTCGGCTGCTCGGTCGCAGCCTCGTCGGTCGCCGGCTGAGCGTCGCTCGACACCTCAGCGATTGCCTCTTTCGCAGCGGGCTCCGCGGCGACGGGCTCGTCGACTGCCGCGGCCTCCTCCGGCGGCGCTTCCTCGGCTACAGGCTGCTCGACGTGCGCTTCCTCGGGCACCGGCTCAGGGCTCGGCTCCGGCTCGGCTTCGACCTGGTCGGCCTCGGCCTGGACCGCCTCCGCGACGACCGGCGCCTCGGCAGACCCTGCCGCGAGCTCTTCGGCCCTCTTGCGTGAGGTCCGCCTCGGCTTCTCCTCGGCGGGAGCGCCGCCCTCTGCCTCTTCGGCCTTCGTCTTCGTCGTCTTCTGCTCGTCTGCAGTGTCTTTGTCGGGCATTGCCTAGGTGGTCCTCTCCATCGCGCTCTCGCGCTCGTTCTTGATCGTCAGGATCCGCGCGATCTCGCGCTTGGCCAACCGCAGCCGCGCCGAGTTCTCCAGCGCACCGGTCGCCGACTGGAAGCGGAGGTTGAAGAGCTCCTGTCGCGTCTCCTCGAGCCGGCGCTGAAGCTCGTCGTCGGTCAGGTCGCGCAGCTGCCGCGGCCTCATGTGATCGCCCTCCGGAAAACCAGGGCTCTACCCCTACGGGTCAGAGCCTTGACGGATACGGCCCGCGCAGCGGGCCTAGCTGTCCTGTTAGTCAAAGAGATCAGCCTCCCGCTTCACGACTTTCGTCTTCACCGACAGCTTGGTGCCCGCGAGTCGCAGCGCCTCCTTGGCGAGCGGCTCGGGGACGCCGGCGAGCTCGAACATCACGCGACCCGGCTTGACGACCGCGACCCAGTGCTCGGGCGATCCTTTGCCGGAGCCCATCCGCGTCTCCGCCGGCTTCTGGGTCACCGGCTTGTCCGGGAAGATGTTGATCCAGACCTTGCCGCCGCGCTTGATCTTGCGCGTCATCGCGATGCGGGCGGCCTCGATCTGGCGGTTCGTCAGCCAGCCGGCCTCCAGCGCCTTCAGGCCGTAGTCGCCGAAGGCGACCGTCGTCTGGCCCTTCGAGATGCCGGCCCGGCGGCCTCGCTGCTGCTTGCGGAACTTGGTCTTCTTGGGGAGCAGCATCAGTCGGTCTTCTCCTGCGCTGGGTCACCGGACTGGTCGAGCTTCGTCGGGTCTTCGTGCATCTGCTTCTGCGTGGTGGTGTCGGGTGCGTCGGCGACCGGCGCGTCGACCGTCTCGACCTGCGGCTCGATCACGGGCTGCTCGCGGCCCTCGGCCGAGGTACCGGTCTCATCGGTGCGAGGCTTCTCGACACGGTCGCCGGAACGCTGGGCGGCACCGCCACGACCACGCCCGCGACCACGGCCGCCCGGCCCACCCGCGCCGCCGCCGCGGCGCCGACGTACCGGGCCCAGGCCCTCGCGGTCGGCCTGGCGGCCCCGGCCGCTCTCACGGGAGGCGGACAGGCCCTCGCTCGCGCCCCCTCGGCGGCGCGCCTGATCTTGCTCACCGAGCCGCGAGTCGCGCTGCGAGGCGCCCTCGTAGCCCTCCGGCATGATCTCGCCCTTGTTGATCCAGACCTTGACGCCGATCCGACCGAAGGTGGTCTTCGCCTCGGCGAAGCCGTAGTCGATGTCCGCGCGGATCGTGTGGAGCGGGACGCGGCCCTCGGAATAGCTCTCGACTCGACTCATCTCGCCGCCGCCGAGGCGGCCGCCGCACATGATCTTCACGCCGTGGGCGCCGGAGCGGATCGCCGAGGCGAGCGAGCGCTTCATTGCGCGCCGGAAGCTGACCCGGTTCTCGAGCTGCTCGGCGATCGACTGGGCGACGAGCTTGGCGTCGAGCTCGGGCCGCTTGATCTCGTTGATGTTGATGTGAACGTTCTTGTGGGTCATGCCGTGAACGTCCTTGCGGAGCGCGTCGACCTCTACGCCGGACTTGCCGATCACGATCCCGGGCCGCGCGGTGTAGATGTCGATCGTGATCCGCTGCTTGTCTTTCCGGATCAGGATGTCCGACAGGCCTGCGTGACCGAGCTTGCGGTTGATGTGCTCGCGGATCTTGATGTCCTCGAGCAGGGCGTCCTTGAACTCCTTGTTGGTCGTGTACCAGTTCGACTTCCAGTCGTGGATCACGCCCACGCGGAGCCCGCCCGGATGAACCTTCTGTCCCACTTAGCTCTCCTCGCTCTCGGTCTTTCGCGCGCGCCTTGCGCGCGCGCCGGCTGGCTTGGCGGTATCAGGCGTTGTCTCTTTCGCCGTTGACGCAGCGGGCTTTGCCGCGGACCTCGTCGGCTTCTCCTCGGCAGCTTCGGAAGTCTTGGTCTCCGTGGCTTCCGGAGCGGCGGCCTGAGGTGTGCGAGCCGGCCTCCGAGCCGGCGCGGCAGGTAGTTCTTCTTGCGTTATCGGCGCCAGAAGAACTGTGATGTGGCAGGTACGCTTCTTGATCCGCGCGACTCGGCCGCGCGCACGGGCGCGCCAGCGCTTCAGCGTCGGGCCGTCGTCGACCGCGATCGAGGCAACGTAGAGGTCCTCGCCCCGCCAGCGCAGATCGTCGCGGGACTCCGCATTCGCGACAGCCGACGCCAGCACGCGCTCGATGTCGCGCGCCGCCGCGCGTGGGGTGAAGGCGAGCACTGCGCGTGCCTCCGGCACGCTCCGCCCGCGGATGTGCTCCGCGACGATGCGCGCCTTGCGCGCGGACGTCCGCACCCACTTGGCCTGGGCGCGCACGGTCGGCGTATCTGTTGCGACGGCCAACCCTAGCCCTTCTTCACCTGAGTCTGGCGATCGCCGGAGTGGCCGCGGAAGAGCCGCGTCGGCGCGAACTCACCGAGCTTGTGCCCGACCATCTGCTCGGAGACGAAGACGGGCACGTGCTTGCGGCCGTCGTGGACGGCGATCGTGTGCCCGACCATCTCCGGGAAGATCGTCGAGGTGCGCGACCAGGTGCGGACCATCCGCTTGCTGCCGGACGTGTTCATCTCCTCGACCCGCTTCATCAGCCGCTCTTCGACGAACGGCCCCTTCTTTGAACTGCGGCTCATCTAGTGCCTTTCTCCCACGATGAAAATGCGGAGCATTTTCATCGTTTTTCCTTTCCGCGCCGCCGGGCGCGGACGATCAGACGGTCGGATTCCTTGTGTGCGGCGCGCGTGCGCTTGCCGAGCGTCGGCACGCCCCACGGGGTGACCGGATGCCGGCCACCCTTCGACTTGCCCTCGCCGCCGCCGTGCGGGTGGTCGACGGGGTTCATCGCCGAGCCGCGCACCGCCGGGCGCTTCCCGCGCCAGCGGCTGCGGCCTGCCTTGCCGCCGGTCTGGTTCTCGTGGTCGACGTTCCCGACCTGGCCGACGGTGGCGCGGCAGGTTAGCGGCACGCGCCGCATCTCGCCCGACGGGAGCCGGATCACGCCGTGCCCCTCGTCCTTGGCGACGAGCTGGACCCCTGAGCCGGCGCTGCGCGCCATCTTCCCGCCCTGACCCGGCTTCAGCTCGACGTTGTGCACGAGCGTGCCGGTTGGGATGTTCTCGAGCGGCAGCGCGTTGCCGGGCCGGATGTCTGCCCTCGGCCCCGACTCGACGGTCGCGCCGACCTCGAGCCGCGCGGGAGCGAGGATATATGCCTTCTCGCCGTCGGCGTAGTGCAGCAACGCGATCCGCGCGGAGCGGTTCGGGTCGTACTCGATCGCGGCGACCTTCGCCGGGACCCCGTCCTTGCGGCGTCTGAAGTCGATGATCCGGTAGCGGCGTTTGTGGCCGCCGCCCTGGTGCCGGGTCGTGATCCGCCCGTTGACGTTACGGCCGCCGGTCTTCTTGATCGGCGCGGTCAGCGACTTCTCGGGCTCGCTCTTCGTGATCTCCCCGAACGCCGAGGTGCTCATGAAACGCCGGCCCGGGCTGGTCGGCTTGTATTTCTTCAGCGCCATCAGCCAACCTGCCTTTCAGGATTTTCCATGCCGGAAATGCGACGCATTTTCGGCATTTTCTAGACCTGGGCTCCCGCGAAGATCTGGATCTCCTGGCCCTCGCCGACCTGGACGATGGCCTTCTTCCAGCCGTGCTTCGTGCCCTTGATCTGGCCTCGGCGCTTCGGCTTCGGCTGGACCCTGGACACGTTCACGGCCGTGACCTTGACGTCGAAGAGCTCCTCGACAGCCTGGCGGATCTGGGTCTTGTGGGCGTCCGGGTGCACGCGGAACGCGTACTTGCGCGCCTCGATCAGGCTGTAACTCTTCTCGGAGACGACGGGCGCGATCAGCACCTGGCGGGCGGTCAGGCTCACTCCCCGGCCTCCTGCCTGCCTTTGCCGGCACGCGCCTCCAGCGCCGCGAGCGCACCCTGCGAGACGAGCAGCGAGCGCGCCCACACGACGGCGGCGACTTCGAGCTCGTCCGGCGTGACCACTGCGACGCGGTCGAGGTTGCGGAACGACTTCGCCAGGTTGGCCTCGTCGTCCCCCGCGACCACGACGAGCGGCTGCTCCTTGTCCCACCCAGCGACGAGCGCCACCGCGGTCTTCGTCGACGGCTGCTCCCAGGCAGAGCCGTCGACGAGTGCGAGCGACCCTTCCTTCGCGTGAACAGCGAGCGCCGCGCGAAGCGCTGCGCGGGACGCCTTGCGGTTGACCTTGACGGCGAAGCTGCGCATCGAGGGCGGGAACGCGAGACCGCCGCCCGTCCAGTGGGAGACCCGCGTCGAGCCCGCCCGGGCACGGCCGGTGCCTTTCTGGCGCCACGGCTTCGAGCGGCCGCCGGAAACGAGCCCGCGGCTCTTCGCGCCGCGTGTGCCGGCGCGCTGCGCGTTCAGCTCGGCGCGGACGGCTTCGTGGACGAGGTGAGGCTTGACCTCGGCTGCGAACACGTCGCCGGCCAGGGTCACCTCGTCGGCCGCCCTGCCTGCGGCATCGAGAAGCGGGGCCTTGATGTCCCTAGTGGTGTCGGTGGTGGCGGGTATGCGCCTTCTCCTCCCTGATCTCGACGATCGCGTTCTTCGAGCCGGGCAGGGCGCCGGTGACCAGGAGCAGGTTCTGCTCGGGGTCGACCTCGTGCACGTGCAGCCCGACTTGGGTGACGCGCTTGCCGCCGAGCCGGCCGGCCATGCGGATGCCCTTGTAGACGCGCGAGGGCGTCGCCGACGCGCCGATCGAGCCCGGCTTGCGGATGTTGTGCGAGCCGTGCGACTTCGGCCCGCGGTGGAACCGGTGCCGCTTGATCGTTCCCGCGAAGCCCTTGCCGATCCCGATCCCGGACACCTTGACCGCGTCGCCGGGATCGAAGGCTTCGACCGTGACCGTCTCGCCGACGATGAGCTCCGACTGGCCGCGGAACTCGACGAGGTGACGATGCGCCCCGACGCCGTTCTTTTTCAGGTGGCCGAGCGCCGGCTTCGAGAGCTTCCGCTCGGGGACCGCGTCGAAGGCCAGCTGGACGGCCTCGTAGCCGTCCGTCTCGACCGTCTTCACCTGGACCACGGGGCAAGGACCGGCTTCGATGACCGTGACCGGGGTCACGACACCCGTCTCAGGATCGAACACCTGAGTCATCCCGATTTTTCTTCCGATAATTCCCTTCACCGTAGTATCAGTTCGTCGCTTGATCTCGCTCTATTTATTGACGAAATCAAGCTAAAGCTTGATTTCGATATCAACTCCAGCTGGCAGGTCGAGCCGCATCAGCGAATCGACAGTTTTCGGGGTCGGCGAGTGGATGTCGATCAAACGTTTGTGCGTGCGGACCTCGAAGTGCTCCCGCGAGTCCTTGTCCTTGAACGGGCTGCGGATCACGCAGTAGACGTTCTTCTCGGTGGGCAGGGGCACGGGCCCGGTGATCGTCGCCCCGGAGCGCTCCGCCGTGTCGACGATGTCGCGTGCGGACTTGTCGACCTGCTTGTGGTCGTAGCCCTTGAGCCGGATACGGATCTTTTGCTGCGGCATGTGCCCTACCCCCCTTTCCTCTTCTCGTTACTTGACGATCTCTGTGACGGCGCCCGCGCCGACGGTGCGGCCGCCCTCGCGGATCGCGAAGCGGAGGCCCTGGTCCATGGCGATCGGCTGGATCAGCTCGATCTCCATGTTCGTGTTGTCGCCCGGCATGACCATCTCCTGGCCCTCGGGCAGCTTGATCGAGCCGGTCACGTCCGTCGTGCGGAAGTAGAACTGCGGCCGATAGCCGTTGAAGAACGGCGTGTGGCGCCCGCCCTCGTCCTTCGAGAGGACGTACACCTCGGCCTTGAAGTGCGTGTGCGGCGTGATCGAGCCGGGCCTCGCGAGCACCTGGCCGCGCTCGACCTCCTCGCGCTTGGTCCCGCGCAGGAGCGCACCCGCGTTGTCGCCGGCCTGGGCGAAATCGAGGATCTTGTTGAACATCTCCAGGCCGGTGACGACCGTCTTCGCGGTCTCGTCATGGATGCCGACGATCTCGACGTCGTCGCCCGTCTTGATCTGGCCCTGCTCGATGCGGCCGGTGACGACCGTGCCGCGGCCGGTGATCGTGAACACGTCCTCGATCGGCATCAGGAACGGCCTGTCGACGTCGCGGGTCGGCTCCGGGATGTAGGTGTCGACCGCCTCCATCAGCTCGAGGATCTTCGCCGTCCACTCCTCGTCGCCCTCGAGCGCCTTCAGCGCCGAGACCTGGACGATCGGAATGTCGTCGCCGGGGAACTCGTACCGCGACAGCAGCTCGCGGACCTCCATCTCGACGAGCTCGAGCAGCTCGGGGTCGTCGACCATGTCGGCCTTGTTCAGAGCGACGACGATGTACGGCACCTGCACCTGGCGGGCGAGCAGGATGTGCTCGCGCGTCTGCGGCATCGGGCC
>JBKPCT010000153.1:0-3715 GCA_046727515.1 Actinomycetota bacterium
CAGCAGCCGAAGGGCCCGGAGATTGCCCCGGCGGACCGTGAGCGTGACGCTGGACGAGCCGACGGAGGCGATCCTGCCCCGGAACAGGTAGTCCGGCTTGTCGGGCCGGTTCAGCTCCGTGCCGTTGTCGCCGATCACGCCGGCGTTCGTGCCCTCGATCGTGGCGAGCGAGCTGCCGCGCGTCGCCCGGACGTTGACGCGCACGTAGTCGCCCACGTCGAGGTCGCGCGCCTCGACGACGGTGGGGACGCCGTTCGACCACTGCAGGAACTCCGTCCGGTCGCCGTAGGAGAACGTCTAGGATCGGCGCGGCCGGTCAGGCGGCCGTCTGGCGGAGGTAAAACGTGCGTAAAACGCGCGCTAGGGCGCCGGGTCGAGCCGGTAGACGCCGCCGTCTGTCGCCGTCGCGTAGACGCGGCCGCGGCCGTCGACGCCGAGCGAGGAGAGCGTCGGCACGCTCAGCCCGAGCTCCCGCAAGTCGGTTGCCTTGCCTTCGACGACCAGCATGCTGTCGATCTCGCCGTTGCAGTAGTCGCCGAAGAGGTATCGGCCGGCGAGCGACGGCAGCCGCGGATCGTGGACGACGACACCGCCGATCACCGCGCAGCGGCCCTTCGAGTGGTCGTACTCGTAGATCGGCGGGACGGCGTGCGGACAGTCTTCGGGTGTCGAGAATGTCTTCGTCCCCTCGAAGCAGGGCCACCCGAAGTTCTTGCCACCCGCGTTGCCCTGAACGTAGTCGATCTCCTCGAAGTCCCCTTCGCCCGCGTCGCCGAGGTAGAGGTCGCCGGTGAGCGGGTCGATCCAGAAGCGCCAGGGATTGCGGAGCCCGTAGTCCCAGACCTCGCCCCTGGCGTCCTCGCGGCCCGCGAACGGGCTCGTGTCGGGGATCTGGTACGGCGTGCTCTGGTCGTTGGGGGGACGCGGGTCGATACGGAGGATGTTCCCGAGCAGGTCGTCGATGGTCTGGGCGAAGGCACCCGGGCGATTCTTGACGCCGGAGTCGCCGTCCCCGACCGCGATGTACAGGTTCCCGTCGGGGCCGAACTGCAGCATCCCCGCGTTGTGGTTCTCGTACGGCTTGACGATGTGCAGGACCGGCCGCGCAGTCGTCTGGTCGGCAGCATCGGGATCGTCGGCTGACCGCCGATACTCGACGACGTTGACGTTGCCGTTGCCCACCGAGTCCGTGTAGTCGACGTAGAACCTCCCGCTCCGCTCGTAATCCGGCGCGAACGCCATCGAGAGCAGCCCCCGCTCGCTCACCTCCACGACGCGGTCGGTCAGGTCGAGGAACGGCCTCCCCACAGCGACGTCGTCGACGACCTCGCGGATGATCCCTCCCTGCTCGACGACGAAGACGCGATGGGAGTCGCCCAGTGGAGCGGTGACGAGCACAGGGCGTTCGAACTCGCCGACCTTCGTCAGCTTCACGCTGGCGCCGATCGGGGCGGTCGTGGTCGGCTGCGCCGTCGTGGTCGTGCTGGGCGCCGCGGCCGCCCGGCCGACGGCGAAGACTCCCTTCATCCCCGCTGCCGCCCGCCCGGACGCCGCGCAGCGGTAGACGAAGCGCCCCGGGCGGGGGAAGGCGACCGCGAGCACAGCGGAGTCGCCGTGCGGGAGCAGTCTGGTCCTGCGTCCGGCGATCGTGAAGCCGTGGGGAAAGACGCCGCGGTTGACGACGATGAAGCGGACGTGCCCGGCCGAGACCGATCGTCGCGAGAGCGCGCACGAGAAGTCGTACGTGGTGACGCGGATGTTCGTCGTCGGCACGCTCTCCGACCCGCTGCCGCTCCAGCCCGCAGCTGCGAAGCCGCCTGCCACGAGGAGCACGGCTGCCGGGCCGACCAGCGAAGCGCGCACGCCTACGAGCGAGTGTACTCGGGGCCCGAGCCCCCTTCGGGCGGCGTCAGGCGGCCGCCCTTCGCGGTGATCGCGCCGCATTGGACGCAGTTCGACGGCGTCAGGCGCACGCGCACCTTGCCGGCGTCGTCGTCGCCGACCTCGTAGACCTGCGCGGGGCACATGCGCGCCCACATCTGCGCGACGTCGCGCGGGACGAGCGTCTCGATGCGGATGTGGTTCGGCTGGTCGTCGCGCGTCTTGTTGCCGGAGGCGAAGACCGACGACAGCTTGTCGAACGTGAGCTTGGCATCGGGGAGGGGGTAGTTCCTCGCGCGTCCCGTCGTGATCAGGTCCTGCTCGGCGTCCCGCTCGAGCACGTGGTCGCGCGGCGGGAAGCGCCCGAACGAGGCGGTCATCGCGCCGGCGAGCGTCCCGCCGCGCCAGAAGCCGTGCTCGAAGGCGGGGCGCATGTTCCGTACCTTCCAGAGGTCCTTCCAGACGAAGCTATCCCGGATCGAGTCGTCGTAGACGTCCAGCGCGCCGAGGCGGCTCGGCGTCTCGCCGCGCTGGAGCGCCGACCAGGCCGCCTCCGCCGCGAGCCGCCCGGACTCGACCGCGTAGTGGATCCCCTTAAGCGCAGGCACGTTGACGAAGCCGGCGCCGTCGCCGCAGAGCAGCAGCCCAGGGGCGTTCAGACGTCTCGGCAGCGAGAGGTAGCCACCCTCCGGGATCGTCTTCGCACCCCACTCCAGGCGCTCGCCCCCGCCGAGGATCCTGTGGATCTTCGGGTGCGCCTTCAGCTCCTGGAGCAGGTCGTGGACCGAGAGCTCCGCGTCGCGGTAGTCGAGCCCGACGACCATGCCGATCGTGACCATGTCCTGGCCCATCGGATAGACGAACGAGCCGCCGAACTCGCGGTACTTGGCGCCGGTGCGCAGCGGCCAGCCCATGGTGTGGATCACTCGGTCGAGCGGCTTCTCGACCTGCCAGACCTCCTTGACGCCGAGCGCCCAGACCTGAGGGTTCGCCCCACGCAGCCCGAAGTGCTCGATCGCGGCGCCCGTCAGGTGGCCCTGCGTGCCCTCGGCGAGCACCGTCACCTGCGCGAGCAGGTCCGAACCGGGCTCGAAGTTCGACAGTTGCCCGCCGTCGCGCCCGCGGCCCCGGTCGCCGGTGCGGGCACCGTGCACGCGGCCGTCCTGGACGAGCAGCTTCACGGCGGGCGTCTCAGGCAGGATGGTCGCACCGCCTGCCTCCGCTTCCGTCGCGAGGAACCGTCCGAGCTGCGACAGCGAGGCGACGTAGTTTCCGTGGTTCCGCATCGTCGGCGGCGTCGGGATCCGGAACGCGCGGCGCGGTGTCAGGAAGTAGACGGATTCGTGGGCGACCTCGCCGAGCAACGGGAGCTCGTCCGTCCGCCTGCGCCCTTTGAAGAGCCGTTGCAGACCGCGAGGGTTGACCACGGCGCCCGAGAGCAGATGCGACCCCGGCTGCTTCCCCTTCTCGAGCACAGCGACCCGGACCTCGCCGAGCCGCTCCGCCGTCGCCGGGTCCTCCTCGGCGAGCTGCCCGAGCCGGATCGCGCAGGCGAGCCCCGCCGGCCCCGCGCCGACGACCAGGATCCCGACCTCGATCGGCTCTGGGTCGCTCGGGACGCCGAGCGCCTCCTCGAAGCTCCACGGCGGCGGGTAGCTCGCCGGGATCGAGCCCACTAGGTTCCCTTCCGTGCGCGCACGAGCTCGGTCAGCTTCGGCACGACCTGGTGCAGGTCGCCGACGACGCCGAAGTCGCTGAACTCGAAGATCGGCGCGTTCGCGTCCTTGTTGATCGCCACGATCACGTTCGAGCTCTGCATGCCCACCTTGTGCTG
>JBKPCT010000154.1:0-11936 GCA_046727515.1 Actinomycetota bacterium
ATGACGCTCGACTCCTGGATCTCGGCGGCGCACGGCGACCCGAGCGGGCTCTGGTTCGTATCGCTGATGACGCGGATGGCGTTCCCGGAGATCGTCGTCTGGGGCGAGGTCGCTGCCGTCAGCCGGGCCGACACCTGGGCCGCCGACCGCTACTTTGGCCGGGGCCCGCACCGCAAGGACTCGATCCTCGGCAACCCGGGCACCGAGTTCCTCTATGCCGGCGGCGGGCTGACCCGCGCGTTCCCGCCGGCCCCCGATGCCGACCAATACACGCGCGTCCAGGACTCCAACGTTCCGACGCTGCTCGTCAACGGCACGCTCGACTTCGCGACTCCGGCCAAGTTCGGGATCGAGGAGTTGCTGCCCCACCTCCGGAACGGCCAGAAGGTCCTGCTCGCGAAGATGGGCCACTCCGGCACGTTCTGGACCTACGAGCCGAGGGCGAACACGCGGCTGCTGAACACGTACCTCGACACGGGCAAGGTCGACACGTCGCTCTACACCCCGGCGAAGGTCGACTTCACGCCCGAGGTCACACATACCGCGCTCGGCAAGGGCATCGCCGGGACGCTGTACGGCCTGCCCGCTGTTGCGCTCCTCTCGGTGCTGCTGCTGTGGCTGCGCTCGCGCAAGCGCGGCCGGTTCGGCCGCAAGGCGAGCGCCCTGCTCCGGTCGGTGTTCCCGCTCGTGCTCGGCCTCGGCGGCTGGCTCGCCGGCGTCGTGATCGTGCTGGTGGCGTTCCCGACGGTGCCGCTCGACGACATGGCCCTCGCCGTCCTCTCCGTCGGCGTGCCGATCGCCCTCGGGATCTACCTCGCCTGGGTCGACCGCGAACGGCCGAAGAGATTCGGCCTCGCGTGGGCGGTGGTGGGCGCGCTTGCTAGTGCCTGGCTCGGGTTCCTCGCCGGAACCGGGCTGCTGGCGCTCGTGACCACGATCGTCGGAGCAGCACTGGGAGCGAACCTCGCCCTCCTCGCGCTCGACATCTGGGGCATTCGCAGCGTCGAGGCCGACGTGAAGACGGCGCTCGAGACGCGCCCCTCGACCGTCTGAAGGCCGCGAGGCAAGTCCCGCGGACCATCGGTCCGCGGGACTTGGCGTTCTCGAGAGGCCTGGTTTCCGCTCACTGCTCCAGGTGTCCGAGCCGCTCGCGGTACTCGTCGTAGCTGATCTCGCCGCGCGCGTAGCGCTCGGCGAGAATCGCCCGCGCATCGGGCCCTCGGTAGCCCCAGGGGCCGCGGCGGCCGCGCCAGAAGAACAGCCGGATGAACAGGAAGAACACCAGGAACCAGAACAGCGGCACCAGCGGCCACAGCCAGAACCAGCCGTGGTCGTGCCAGTCGGAACTCGACACGACCAAACCGAACAGCGTCATTTCTTCATCCTTTCGTCAAGACCACCAAGTCTGTTAGGCTACGAATTATTCGCAGACGAATGATACCCTAGCCGACGAGACGTTCACAATGAGCCGATGAGGCCAAACGGACCCCCGCTCGGGCTTCTCCTTGCCAACACGTCGAAGGCGGTCGGCCGCGCGTTCAACAGCGCGCTTGCCGCGGACGGCGGCTCGATTCCGATCTGGCTGATCCTGAACGCGCTCAAAAGCGGGCGGCCGCGCAGCCAGCTGGACCTCGCCCGGGCCGTCGGGATCGAGGGTCCAACCCTAACGCGTCATCTCGACGGGATGGAGCGGGCCCAGCTCGTCCGGCGGCAGCGGAGCACGCGCGACCGGCGCACCGTTCAGGTCGAGCTGACGCGAGCCGGCCACGCGCTCCACGGTCGCCTCTTGAAAGCCGTGATCAGCTTCAACCAGCAACTCCGCGCCGGCATCGACAGAGAGGACGAGGAGACCCTGCGCAGGCTCCTCACGCAACTACAGGACAATGTCGCCGAGCACGAGCCCTCCCCGCCGCGATCGAGCTCGCCCCGAGCGAGCGCGTGACGACGGCATTCAGGTGCGAGGTCCGACGTTCTCCTGATCCCGTTCTTCGGGCTCGCTCCTCTTCCGCCAGCGGGCGATTCCAAAGATCACGAGAGCAGCAACGACGATGCCTCCCAGGAGCGCAAGGTGTGCAGCCGGTCCGGGGTTCGCCCCAAGGACCCCGGCTGAGAGCAACTGTCCGCTCCCGGCGACGGCAATCATGCGACGTCGCGCCTCAGGGTTGCGACCCAGCCGGCGGCCGCGGCCACGACCGAGAAGAAGACGAGCACCAGCGCGGCCGGAGTAGGCGAAAGCAGCTTGTCTGCGGTCCTGCCGGCGAGCGCCAGCCCGGCCGAGCCGGGCGTGAACCGACCCGCGCCCGGGACGAACGGGAGCAGCAGGTTCTCGACGATCAGCATCCAGGCGCAGAGACCGACCAGGGTCGCGACCTGGTTGCGGACAAGGGCGCCGGCGCCGAGTCCGATCGTCGCCCAGAGTGCGGCCGCCGCCGTGCCGCCGCCGAGCAGTTGGACGTAGTCTCCGCCGGTGAGCTGGTTGTCGATTCCGCGGGCGGAGAGGGCTACGGTCGTCGCAACTGCCATCAGCCCCTCTGCGAGCAGCCCGAAACCGAGCCCGACGAGCGCGCTCACTGCCAGCTTCGCGGCGAGCACCGGCCCGCGCCGGGGGGTGACGAGGAACGTCGGCCGGATCGTCCCATGGCGGATCTCGGCCGTGATCGCCATCGCTCCGACCAGGGCCGCGAAGAGCATCCCGACGCGGGTGCCGACCTCGAACACCTCCAGCTGATGCTTGCGACTGGCGAGATCCGAGGCGGCTGGTGCAAGGACGTGCAAGGCGCTCGCCAGCCCGACGAGTCCGACCATGGCCAGGAGGAGGAAGAGCGTCGTCTGAGTCGAGCGCTGCTTGAGCAGCTCGGAACGGAGTTGGCCCCTCACGATGCCTCGCCAGCCGTCAGTCCGAGGTAGACGTCCTCCAGGGTTCGCCCATCGCGTGTGAGCTCGTCGAGCCGCCCGCTTGCGAGCAGCCGCCCACGGTCGATGATCAGCACCTGGTCGACCGTCTGAGCGACCTCGGCGAGCAGGTGGCTGGAGACGAGCACGGTGCGGCTTTCGGCCGCGAGTGCCCGCAGGAAGGTGCGCAGCCAACGGACGCCGGCCGGGTCGAGCCCGTTGGCAGGCTCGTCCAGAATCAGGAGCTCCGGGTCACCGAGCAAGGCGGCGGCGAGGCCGAGCCGCTGACGCATGCCGAGCGAGTACGTCCTTACCCGTCTGCCTGCCGCGTCCATGAGCTCGACGATCTCGAGCACCTCCTCGACGCGGCTGAGCGGCAGCCCGGCAGCGAGAGCGAGCGCTCGCAGATGGTCGCGCCCGCTCCGGGCGGCGTGGAAGTCGCCGGACTCGAGCACCGCTCCGATCCGGCGGATCGGCCGATCGAGCTCGCGGTAGCGGCGGCCGAAGACGAGCGCCTCGCCGGCGGTCGGCTCGGCAAGTCCCAGCAGGAGACGGAGAGTCGTCGTCTTGCCGGCCCCGTTCGGCCCGAGAAAGCCGGTCACCGTTCCCGGCTCGAGCGAGAAGGTCACGCCGTCGACTGCTGCGAGCTGCCCGTAGCGCTTGGTCAGCGCCCGGCAACTGACTGCCGGGCTCGGCAGAGGCTCGACCTCGGCCCCGGACCCGGTCTCCTCGACGAGCACGTCTCTCGCTGACTCGGACTGCATCAGAGGTCATGCTGGCTGCGTCCGGACGCGGTCGCGTCCGCTGCGAGATGTATCCCGGATACTCCCGCGGGAGTACGTGCGCCGGGCGGAGCCGAGCTACCCTCGGTGCATGGAGCACCATGCCTACGCCCCGCACATGGTCGATGCGGCGCTGCTGCTCCCCGCAGGCGCGATCATTGCGCTCGGCGTCGCCCTGAGGACAGATTCGACACGCCCGCTCGCGCTGGCTCTTGCGGTCGCAGCGACCGCGGTCCTGGTGTTACGCCGTAGGGCGCCGACCACGACGCTCGCCGTCTCCGGTGCGCTCGTCTTTGCCCTGTTCGCCATCGACCACGATGCGGGTGCGGTCGCCGTGATCGCGCCGGCGATCGCCCTCTACTCGCTCGCGCTCTCGCGTGGTCGTGCCCATCTGGTCGTCGCGATCGTGGCCGCCGCGGCCGCAGTGATGGTCGCGGACGCCTTCCTCGCCGGGTCTCATCCCCGGGCGCTCACGATGCAGACCGCCGCCCACGTGGCGCTGATCGCCGTCCCCGTGCTCGCCGCGGAGGCGCTACGCAACCGCCGTTCGTATGTTCAACTGCTCCTCGAGCGGCTCGACCTGGCCGAGCGCACCCGCGAGGAGGAAGCAGAGCGCCGGGCCGAGCAGGAGCGCCTCCGGATCGCCCGTGACCTGCACGACGTCGTGGCGCACACGCTGACGACGATCAACGTCCAAGCCGGCGTCGCCGCCCACCTTCTCGACCGCGATCCCAGCCACACACGCGACGCCCTCGTCGCGATCGAGTCCGCGAGTCACGAGGCGCTCGAGGAGCTGCGCGCCATCCTCGGCGTACTCCGCGAGCCGGGCGGCGAGGAGGTCCCGCTCGAGCCTGTTCCCGACCTTGACGCGCTCGGCGCGCTGGTCGAGCAAACGCGCCGGACCGGGCTACCGGTCAGTTTCGAGATCGAGGGCAAGCAACCGGAGCATGTCCCCGACGCCGTCCAGCTGGCCGCGTTCCGCATCCTCCAGGAATCGCTGACCAACACCCGCAGGCACGCGCCCGGAGCCGAGGTCCACGTCAACCTCGCCTATCGTGACGATCGGCTGCGCTTGGCGGTCGAGAACGACAGCCCGGGCATCAACGGCAACCGCCCGGGCGTCGGCATCCTCGGCATGCGCGAGCGTGCGACGGCACTCGGCGGCACGCTCGACGCGCACGGGTCCGACGAGTACTTTCGCGTCGTCGCAGAGCTGCCTTACCGGCGCAGGACGTGATCCGCGTCCTCATCGCCGACGACCAGGCCGCGGTGCGCGCCGGCTTCGCGGCGCTGATCGCAGCCGAGGACGAGATGCAGGTCGTGGGCGAAGCGGCGGACGGTCGTGAGGCTGTCGACCTTGCCCGTCGCGTCCTGCCGCACGTCGTGCTGATGGACATCCGCATGCCGCGCCTGGACGGTCTCGAAGCCACGCGCCTGATCTGTTCCGACGCCAACCTTCGCGCCACCCGCGTGCTCGTCCTCACGACCTTCGACCTCGACGAGTACGTCTACGCCGCCCTGCGCGCGGGCGCGAGCGGCTTCCTGCTCAAGGACGCCGGCCCCAGTGAGCTGCTGCAGGCGATCCGCGTCGTCGGCGAGGGCAACGCGCTGCTCGAGCCGTCGATCACCAAACGCCTGATCGCGGAGTTCGCGTCGCGCCCGGATCAGCTGCACACGCCGGCCGAGCTCGATGAGCTCACCGGCCGCGAACGCGAGATCCTCCGTCTGGTCGCGGGGGGTCTCTCGAACGAGGAGATCGCGCGGTGGCTCGTGATCAGCCCCTTGACGGCCAAGACCCATGTCAGTCGGATCTTGCGCAAGCTGAGCTGTCGCGACCGCGCGCAGCTTGTCGCCTTCGCCTACGAGGCCGGCCTGGTCACACCCGGCTCGGACCGACCGTCAGTGAGCACGGTCGCTCAGCGCGGCTCGGCGCCGTAGTCGTGCAGCCCGCGCTCGAGCAGCTCGAGCGCGCTCCTGGCTTGCAAGCGGACGTTGCGCGCCACCCGCGCAGTCGGGGTGCCGGCAAGGATCGCCTTGCGTGTCTGATCGATCAGCGTGCGGTGCACGCCGATCAGTGCATTTGCGGCAACCCCGGGAGTGGAGTCGCTCGCCGATGCCCCTGTCTCGGCGGCGAGCAGCTCCGCGAGGGATTGCGTGTAGCGGGCGAAGATCTCGTTCTCGCGGGCGATGAGTTCCGGGCTCGAGGCGATGATCCGCGTGATCGCCTCCAGCCGTTCTGCGGCTTCTGGGTCCTTCGAGACGAGCCAACCGCGCGGCTCGCCGACGAACCGGACGAAGGCCGCCAGGACCGACTCTCCCGGCTCGCGGTTGCGCACCGCGTCGAGTAGCCCTGCTTCGAAGACTTCCATCTGTCCGTAGACGAGGTCTTCCTTGGTCGGGAAGTAGTTGAAAACGGTCGCCACGGAGACATCGGCTTCGCCGGCGATCTCGGCCACGGTGACGCCGTCGAAGCCTCGCTCCGCGAACAGGCGCAGCGCCGCCTCGCGGATCGCCTGTCGCGTTTGCTCCTTCTTGCGCTCGCGCAGTCCCGGTGTGGTGCTCATGCCCAGCGATCCTAACCGGGACGAAGAATCATGCTGCTGGGACTTCGACGGCGACGTCGAGCTTCGTGTAGTACGACGCGACATCGTGCGCGCCGTATTTCGAGCGAAAGCTCTCGACCACCTCATCCACCCTGGCGGGGTCCGCGACGGGCGTCGCTCGCGTGCTGTATTCGGCCCCGCCCGCGGCGAGGCGGACGGCGGGCGTCTTGACCACGTTCTTGTACCACGGGCTGTCCGAGCCGTGGATCGGAAGCAGGTACAGGTACTCGCCCTGCCGCACGAACCACACCGGCCGGGAGCTCTCGCGCCCAGAAATTCGACCGGTAGTTGTGAGCTCGATCTCTCTCGTGTCGCCGAGCGCCCTCTCGAAATCGGCGAATGCCATTTGAACCTCCTCTGCCGGTCGGACGGTAAGGCCGGGCGGTCGCATTGTCATGATCGTCCCGGAACTCTGAACGCCTCGTTTCCTAGCGCTTTCACTCCTCGACGTCGAAACATGGCGATGAGCTGGACAGCAAGCTGCATCTCGTGGGTATCGACCAGACGCTCTCCAGTTCGTCGGCGAGCGCGGTCACGAGCCTCTCCATGTCTGCGCGGGCGGACGCGTGCAGCGCCTCCGCGACGATCAAGATACGGGAGGTCTCGTCGCGGACGGCCGAGGAGCTGCTCTGCCGGTTCGTCCAGCGCCGAGCGTGCGCTCTCCCGGCGCCGTCGGCGAAGATCACCTCCCCAGGATCGGGATTCTCCGTCTCACCAGAGAACGATTCGTACCGCTCCGAGCCGTCGGCGTGGCGGACCTCGAGGTCGCCCGCGATCGCGGAGCGGTCGAAGACGGCGACAGGAACGGCAAACCCCAACGAGACGGCATTGCAGAGATCGATCAGGGGATGAATCTGCGGCAGCGAGCGTTCTCGTCTGAAGCGCCGCAGCAGCGCCTCCGAAGCGCAGCGGTACTGCGTCGGTTTGAGTCCCATCCTGGAGAACGCCCGGCGCCAAGCCTGGATCTCGGGCAGCTCGGCTTCCGAATGGGCCTCGAGCCGCGCTTCTGCCGTGGCGACGTATTTCGCCACCCGGGGCTCGACCGCGACGTCGGCGCTGATGTCGTCCGCCGCAAGCACACCGGGAACCAGCTGGGGAAACTCCTGCCAGAGCTCGGTCGAGTGAGAGAAGCGCACGAGAGCGTCACGCTACCTTCGGTCGATCGGGGTCATGGTGGATCACGCGTGACCGCGACCAGCACTCGGAGTCCGAGCACGGTCGCCGCGATCAGGCCGCCGTAGCCGAGCAGTACGTCGAGTCGCGTCCCGAACATCTCCGGGCCGCGGCCGAGCCGTAGCAGGAACACCGCGACGAGGCCGATCGAGGCGCTCAGGAAGGCGAGGATCAGCCGGTTGGTCAGACGCACGACGAGCTCGGCGTCGCGCGGGTGCGCGAACGGGCGGATACGGACGGACAGCTCGCCGCGTGCCAGCGCACCGGAGATGTGATCGAGGCGCCGTGGGATCTTCCGCAGCGTCGGCAGCAGCTCGAGCACGTCTTCGAGCACCTCCTCGCGCAGGTGCGCCGGACGAGGCACACCGAGCTTGTGCGCCCGGGCGTACTCCCTCGCCTCCTCGACGACGCTGAAGGTCGGATCGATCAGGCGCAAGGTCCCCTCGAGGGTCGCCAGGGCGCGGAACACGCCGGCCAGCTGCGGGTCGAGCGCGAGGCCGTAGCGAACGACGACGACAAGCAGGTCGTTCAAGATGTCTGCGCCCGGCGCCATCTCGGGTCCGAGCCGCTTGGCGAGGAAGCGGGCGAGGGCTCGCTCGAGCGCGTCGAGATCGATGACATCTTCCGAGGTCGAAAGGTCGACCAGCGCGTCGCGTAGCAGCGTCGGTCGCCGTCCCGCGATCGCCGCCAGCACTTGTGCCAGTGCGGGCTGCTGCAGCCGGTCGAGGCGCCCGACCGAGCCGAAGTCGAGCAACGCGATCCGGCCGTTGCCGTCGACGAGGACGTTGCCCGCATGCGGATCGGCGTGGAAGACGCCGTACTCGAAGATCTGGCCGAGGATGCCGTCGAGCAGCGACCGCGCGAGCAGCTTGCGCGCGGGCGCGTCGAGGGTCCCTCGCGCCTGCCGCAGCGTCTGCCCGTCGATCCATTCCTCGACGAGGACGCGCCGCGTGGACAGCTCGCGGTAGACGAGCGGCGTCCGCAGCGCTCCATTGTGGGCGGCGATGCTCTCCATGTTCTGGGCCTCGGTGCGGAAGTCGAGCTCCTCGTGCAGGTTCTCGGCGAAGCCGGTGGCAAGAGCGATCGAGCCGATTCGGCGCGCCCAGTCTGCGCGCTCCTCGAGCGAGTGCGCCAAGCGGAGAAGGATGTCGAGGTCGCGCTCGACGAGGCGTTCGATCTCCGGGCGCTGCACCTTGACGACGACCTGATTTCCGTCGTGCAGGCAGGCACGATGGACTTGCGCGATCGATGCTGCCGCCAACGGCCTCTCGTCGAACTCTGCAAACAGCTCTCCGACAGGCCGGCCAAGCTCGCGGCTGATCACCTGGAGCGCCGCGTCCGCCGGCAAGGGTGTGACGTCGTCTTGCAGACTCGACAGCTCGAGCGCGATCGCGGCCGGCACGAGATCGGTGCGCGCCGAGAGAAGCTGGCCAAACTTGACGAAGATACCGCCCGCCTCCTGCAGCGCGTCACGCAGCGCAACGCCCAGCTCCCGGCGGTCGCGCGCGCGCCGCAGCCCGGTCAGCGGCCCGAGGCCGTAGCGAGCGCCCAACCAGAGGATGGACAGGTAGCGACTGGTGCGCGCGACACGCGTCTGTACCGCGTGCAAAGGATGCGGCACGCTCGAGGTCGTAGCAAAGGGCGCGCGGGCCGGGCGCGCTGCCAGTCCAAGCAGCGCGACAACGGCCATCGTCGTCAAGAGCGACAGCACCGCGAAGGTGAGGTAGGGCGCAACGTCGCCGTTCGAGTTGCCGGCGACGGCCCGCTGCAAGCCGAGACCGGCGGCGACGCCGAGCGCGCCGGAGATGAGCGCGGCGCCGAGACCGATGCGCACCGCGAGTAGTCGCCCCGCCAGGGAGCGCAGGCCGAAGAAGATTATGAGCGCCCAAGCGAGGTCGAAGAGCCACATCGCCGCTAATCGAGCAACGCACGACCCTCGAATGGACGGGCTACGCTGATGTTACCCAGCCGTCCCACAGTAACTCTAAAATTCTATCAGATATAACTTTCATGCCGCTATAGATCGATGGCGCCGGGAGACAAACTCCGCGTTCGTCTGCGCCTCCGGACCGCGATCACGGCTCGAGGTGGCCAAGCCGATCGCGGTACTCGTCATAGGTGATCTCACCGCGCGCGTAACGCTCGGCGAGGATCGCCCGCGCATCGGGCCCTCGGTAGCCCCAGGGGCCGCGGCGGCCGCGCCAGAAGAACAGCCGGATGAACAGGAAGAACACCAGAAACCAGAACAGCGGTACCAGCGGCCAGAGCCAGAACCAGCCGTGGTCGTGCCCGTCCGAGCTCGATAACAGCATGGTCATCGACGTCATCTCTTGATCCTTTCTGGTAGGGGCTAGGTGGTCAGGTCGCGCCGGGCGAAGATCGTTCCCGCTAGCGCGGCGGCGATGGTGACGTAGACCGCGACCGTGAGGAACGCGCGCATTTCGCTGACCTCCGAGGTGCCGCCCGCCACGAAGGCCTCGAGCAGCAGACCCGGGAAGACGCGCCCTGCCGGGTCCCAGGCGTCCTGCAGCAGGTGCTCGAACGGCCCGGCCCAGGCGATTCCGATCGCCAGGGCGATGGGGACCGAGCGAACGAGCACGGCGAGGGCGGTGCCGAGCACGGCGTAGCCGCCGACCCAGAAGAGGACCGACCCGTAGTCGGCAACAGCCTGTCCGAGCGCGTCGGCACTCACCCAGTGGTCGGTCGCGACGTCCTGGGTGGGGGCGAGGAGCCTTGCCGTCAGCCAGGTCAGCACCTCCGCCGCGGCGAGCACGGCCGCCGCGAAGGCGAGCAGGGCTGCGAGCTTTCCCGCGAGCAGGCGGAGGCGGCGCGGCTGGTACATGAGCATCGTCCGGAACGTGCCGCGCGAGAACTCGATCGCGACCACGCCGACGAAGACGACGAACAGGAAGGTACCCGCAAACGAGACCGCGGTCGTGAAGACCTCGGTGCCGCCTCCGGCGTCCGACAACGACGCCACCGTCACGCTGCGTCCCGAGACGCGCCCGGCGCCGGGCTCGGCGGCAGCAAGGACGATCGCTGTCGACCCGACTGCGAAGACCGCCGCGGTCACGGACGTGATCACGAGGACGCGGCGGCGGAGCAGCTTCACGAGCTCGGCTCGTACGGCGGCGATCACTGCTCTCCCCCTACTGCTGCGAGGTACTGGGACTCCAGGTTCGGCCGGCGCGTGTGCAGCTCCGCGAGGACGATCCCGTGGGCGACCGCCGCTTTGTTCAGCGCCGCCGCCACCGTTCTGGCGTCGTGATCGCCGATGGGCACAGTCAGCTGGCCGTCTTCTCGGCGCGGCTCGTGCCCGTCCGCCCGGATCATTGCAGCCAGTCGATCGAGATCGCCGAGATCTTCCGGGGCGAGCGCGATCACCGTCGGCACCTGCCCAAGGAACCCTTCAGCCGGACCCTGATAGAGCAACGAACCGTCGTTGATCACGATCAGCCAGTCGGAGACGTGCTCGAGCTCACTGAGGATGTGCGACGAGACCAGCACGGTGCGCTCGCCGTCCGCGAGCTCGAGGATGAAACGGCGGATCTCGTTGATGCCCGCCGGGTCGAGCCCATTGGTGGGCTCGTCGAGCACGAGCAGCTCGGGGGTGCCGAGCAGGGCCGCGGCGATGCCCAGACGCTGCTTCATCCCGAGCGAGTACTGGCCGAATCTGTCGCCACCGCGACCGTCCAGCCCGACGAGCTCGAGCACCTCCGGGATCCGGCCGCGATCGTGACCGCCCAGCGTTGCGAGGACGCGGAGGTTCTCGATCCCGGTCAGGCCGGGCCAGAAGGCAGGCGTCTCGATCAACGCCCCGACGCGGCCGAGGTAGGCGGCGGGGTTGTCGAGGCTGGAGCCGAGGACGGTCCCGCTGCCGGCAGTCGGGGTGACGAGGCCGAGCAGCATCGCCATCGTCGTCGTCTTGCCGGCGCCGTTGGGGCCGATGAAGCCTGCCACGACGCCGGCCGGAACCTCGAGGCTGAGGTTGTCCACAGCGACTCGGCCGCCGTAGCGCTTGGTGAGGCCTTGTGTGACCAGCGCGGGTGGGCGTGCATTCATACGGCCACGGTAGGCCGCAGAGGTGGCGCTCCGAAACGCTCGAGAGGAGGAACTCGACGTCCTCCCAGGGGAGGATCCGGCATCCTCCCCGGGGGAGACTCGGGTGTGAGGCTCCCTCGCTACCCTCGCCTCAGAGTGGCAGTACAGCCCGCACCGGCACGGACCAATCCGCGGTTGCGTGGGCGTCGCGAGACCGTGTTCGACGCGGCCCTCGCGGTCGCCGTGTTCGCCGCGTCGCTGGCGATCCTCGTCGGGCGCGGCGAGGCCAATCCGGACGCACGCAGCCTCGACGCGCTCGGTGTACTGCTCGCGGCACTGGCGTCCCTGCCTCTCGTCGCCTGGCGGCGGGCGCCGCTCGGAGTCTTCGTGTTGATCGCGGCGGCGAGCGCGGCGTTGAACGGCATCGGCTATCCACCCGGGCCAC
>JBKPCT010000155.1:0-5324 GCA_046727515.1 Actinomycetota bacterium
GGCCGCACCTCGGCGTGAGCCTGCGGCAGCGGTCCCGGCACCTCCGCGTGCCCGAGGTCGTAGACGCGATCGATCTTTTGGTTCCAGAAGAGGGTCTCCCAGACGCCGTTCCACGAGGGCTCACCGTCGTAGAGGTATGCCACCGAGCCGTCTGACTTGCGATCGACCCAACCCGGCCTCTTGCCCAGGAACGTCACCTGCTGGGCCTGCGCCTGGTCGACGACGAACCGGCCGGCGACGACCGATGCCGCGACGAGCGCGACGAGGAGCACTCCCGGGACGATCCGAACCATTCTCCGCGGCAGCAGCGCGAACGCGACGGCGGTCGCGGCACCGACGACCAGGTAGACGGCGAGCAGCGTCCCGGGGGAGCTCGCCCGGAGCAATTTGTAGAGCGGAACCATCGTCATCGCGTCGTGCGTCCCGAAGGAGTTCACGAGCCGCCGCACCGGCAGTACGAGCACCACGACCGCGGCCGCAGCGGCGACGGCGCCCCGCTCGACCCAGCTCCCCGGCGCGCCGCGGTCGATCCAGAGCACGAGTCCGAGGAAGAGCACCGGCCCGAGGGAGATCAGGTTCCGCTCGACGATCCGATCCGAGTAGTACGACGCGAAGACGCCGACCTCGACCACGAGCCAGACGGTCAGCGACGCCGCGACCGCGAGGTATGCGCGCACGCGCGGGTCGCCCTCGCCGCGCAGCGCCGCGCGAACGAACATGACCGCCACCGCCGCCGCCGGGAACAGCCCGCAGATGATCAGCACGGAGGCGAGGTGGTAGAGGACGAACTTCGCCGCCGCCCCGACGCTGTACGAGGTGCTGGCGACCACCTCGTAGCCGCCGAGCGTTCCCGATCCGGAGCCGAGACGCCACCCGATCCATACGACCGCAAGCCCCCCCAGCACACCCGCCGCCGGCAGCAGCCGCCGCAGGTTCGCCCACGACCGCGCGAACCAGCCGTCGACGATCGCCGCGGTGACGAGCACAGGCAGCAGCACGATGCCCTGGACCCGGGTGGCGCACACGGCGAGCACGGCGACGGCGAGCAGCGCCTGCGACCGCCGGCTCGGCCGCGCGATCGCCTCGGCCCCGGCCCACGCCGCGAGCACGAGCAGTGGGTAGAACAGCACCTCGCTCATCAGCAGCCCGGCGTAGGTGAGGCCGGGAGCCGCGAGCGTCAGCGCCGCCGCGACCAGGGCCCACCCACGCGAGACGAGCGAGCGCCCCCAGAGGTAGACCGGAACTGCGGCGAGCGACATCACGAACGCCTGGAGCCCCTGGACGACGTCGAGGCCCGTGGCGAGCCCGAACGCGCTGAGCGGAAAGCCGACGAGCGCCGGGACGAGCAGTGAGTAGAACGGCGTCGGCCCGCCCAAGATCTGGAGCGAGCCGTGGAGGTAGAGCGAGCGGCCGAGGAGCCCGTAGACCATCTCGTCCGGGGCGATCCACGGCACCGCCACCGAGACCGCCGCCCAGGCCCGGAAGGCAGTCGAGATCAACACGAGCGCGGCGAGCGCGCCCCATTCCCTCCGCCCTGTCACTTTCACTCCAGCCGCGTGAGCTCGGCGAGGAGTCGGTCGACCTCCTCGCCGGTGTTGTAGTGGACGAAGCCGACGCGGACCGCGCCGCCGTCCTCCTCGAGACCGAGGCGCTTCATCACCTCGAGCGCGTAGTAGTTGCCGTGCCAGACCGCGAACCCGCGCTCGCCGAGCCGCGCCGCCGCCTCGCCGGCGGCGATGCCGTCGACCGCGAAGGCGAACGTCGGCACCCGGCCGTCCATCGTCCGCAGCCCGTACAGCCGGATGTTCTCGGGCAACCCGGCGAGGAAGCGCGTGCCGAGCTCGCGCTCCCACGCGACGATCGACTCCCAGCCGAGCGACTCGATGTAGCGGACCGCGGCGACGAAGCCGGCGAGCAGCTCGTACGGCGACGTCCCCGTCTCGAATCGCGCGCCGAGCGGCTCGTCGGGTGCGGGCCGCACCTTGTACGGGCGCCAGCTCTCCGCCACTTCCCGCCGCGCGAAGGCGAGCCCGAGGTGCGGGCCGAAGTACTTGTAGGGCGAGCAGATCAGCACGTCGACGCCCATCGCCGCGACATCGATCGGGCCGTGCGGCCCGTAGTGCACGGCGTCGGCCCAGGCCAGGGCGCCTGCGCCGTGGGCGAGCTCGACGACGCGCTCCACGTCGGTGCGCGTTCCGACCGCGTTCGAGGCGACCGGGAACGCGACCACCCGCGTCCGCTCGGAGAGCTGCCGCTCGAGGTCGTCGAGGTCGAGGGTCGTGTCCTCGTGGATGTCGACGAAGCGGAGCTCGAGTCCCCGGTCGGCCGCAAGCTCGAGCCAGGGCGCGACGTTCGCGTCGTGGTCGAGCTTCGTGACCACGAGCTCGTCGCCGGGCTCGAACCCCCGTGCCGCCGTTCGGGAGAGCGCGAAGTTGAGCGTCGTCATGTTCGCCCCGAAGATCGCCTCCTCCTGCGAGCAGTGCAGGAAGCGGCCGGCCGTCTCGCGTGCCACGCGCACGAGCTCCTCCGTACGCCGGCTCGTCTCGTAGGGGCCGCTGACGTTCGCGTTCGACTCCCGCAGATAGGTCGCGATCGCGTCGATCACCTCGTCCGGCACCTGCGTGCCGCCCGGGCCGTCGAAGAAGACGAGCTCGCGCTGGAGAGCCGAGAACCGCGCCCGCACGGCGCGGACGTCGAGCGTCACGCAGCGGCCTTCCGCCACTCGGCGAGGAGCTCCGCCTCGCGCTCGGGGGGGAGGCCCGCCTCACCGACCCACTCGGGCACCTCTCGCGCGGCCTCCTCGAGCGGCCGGAACGTGAGCCCCGCGGCCACGGCCCGCGAGACGTCCGCCTGGAGGAAGTACCGCATGTCCGGATCGCCCGCCGGAATCCAGACCGGGAGGTCGGCCCAGGGCTTGACATCCCGCTCGAGCAGGAACGCCTCGTCGGCCCAGACGACGTCCTGGGCCCCGCACGCAACGAGCATCGACGCGAAGTCGAGCGCCCCGGCAGGGGAGGTCGCGTTGAAGACTCCGGTCGCGCCGCTCTCCGCCATGCGCAGCATCCAGCCGACGAGATCGCGCACGTCGATCACCTGCACGGGGTTGTCGGGCGGAGCCGGCGCCAGGATCGGCCCGCCGCGCTCGGCGCGGCGCGGCCAGTAGGTGAACCGGTCGGTCGGGTCGTGGGCGCCGACGATCAGCCCGGGCCGGACGATCAGCGCCCGCTCGCCGACCCGCTCCAGGAGCGCCTGCTCGCACAGCACCTTCAGGGGCCCGTAGTTGGCGTAGTCGGCGAGCAGCTCGTGGTCGGGGTGATCCTCCGCGAGCGGCGCGAGCGGCGCGTCCTCAGGGACCGGCTTGGAGAAATCGGCGTAGACGGCGATCGTCGAGACGAGCACGTAGCGCTCGACGGCGTCGCCGAGGAGGCCGGCGGAGGCACGCACAGCCTGCGGCAGGTACGCCGAGGTGTCGAAGACGGTGTCCCAGGTTCGACCCCGCAGCGCATCGAGGTCGCTGTGGCGGTCGCCGTGCAGCTTCTCCACTTCGGGAAAGAGCTCCGGGTTCGTCTGTCCGCGGTTGAACGTCGTCACCTCGTGCCCGCGCTCCAGTGCCGCCTCGATCAGGGCGCGTCCCACGAACTTCGGCCCGCCGAGGAGCAGGAGCCTCACGCGACGTTCCAGGTGTACAACGGCGCCGGCGTGAGCGAGGCGCCGACGAAGCAGTCCCGCTCCGCCTTCGCGAGTAGGGCGGCGATCTGAGCGTCGCCCGGCTTCGGATCGAGCGCGACCTCGAACTGCACCTCGATCTCGACGAACCCGTAGCGGCCGTCCGACTCGCGCTTCGTGACCACGCCGCGGGCGCTGCCCTGCGCGTCGACGGCGATCCCGTAGCGGAGCGCGTGGTAGCGCAGGCTCGTCAGCGAGCAGTCGAGGAGGCCGGCGAGCACGGAGTGCTCCGGCGTCCAGTTCTCCGGCACATCGATCGTCTCGCCCTCGGAGCTGAAGCGACCGTCGCGGAGCAGCGCGACGCCGTGCTCGAAGCGCTTCGCCCGGGGCTCAGCCACGCGAGAAAGCTACAAGCTCTGTCCGGTCCGGGAGCTACGTTGCGGACGTGTCGAGGCTTCGGCCGTTGAACGAGTCCGAGTGTTACGCGCGCCTCTACGGCGATCGCGAGCCGACCGTCGCAGTCATCCGCAAGGCCGAGCCCGAACGTCCGAGCGGGGGCCTTCTCGGCGAGCAGCTGCGCAAGCTCATCGAGGCGCAGACGGACGCGGGGGACGACCTCCCGGAGGTCGAAGCGGCCTAACGAGCGCCGTCCCGGACGTCCTCGACCACGACCTTGCGGTCGTCTTCTGCGGGATCAACCCTGGTCGGGTTTCGGCGGCGGCCGCGGCCCACTTCGCGAACCCGCGGAACGACTTCTGGCGGCTCCTCTACGACGCCGGTTTCACCCCGCGGCTGTTCCAGCCGAGCGAGCAGTTCGAGGTGCTCCGCCACGGCATCGGGCTGACGAACGCGGCGCTGCGGACGACGAAGGGCTCCGGGGATCTGCGGCGTGCGGATTTTCTCGGCGCGGCCGAGCGCCTGGAGCGGATCGCGCACGAGTTGCGCCCGCGCGCGATCGGCTTCGTCGGCAAGGAGGCCTACCGCGGAGTGTTCGGAGCCCGTCCCGAGCACGGGCTCCAGGAGCGGCGCCTCGACGAGACGCTGCTCTTCGTCCTGCCGTCGACCTCGCCTGCCAATGCCGCCGTTCCCTACGCCGAGCGGCTGCGCTGGTTCCACGCGCTCGCCGACCTGGTCGGCGTCAGCCGCGCCAGCGGTTCGTGATCGGCGTCCGGCGGTCGCGCCCGAACGCCTTCGGGCGCAGCTTCACGCCGGGCGGGGCCTGGCGGCGCTTGTACTCGGCCCGGTCGATCAGCGCGAGCGCCCGGTCGACGACGTCCGGGTCGAACCCGTCGCTCGACAGCTCCTCGCGCGAGCGATCGAGCTCGACGTAGGCCTCGAGCACGCGGTCGAGCTCGGGGTAGGGCGGCAGCGAGTCCTGGTCGAGCTGGTTGTCGCGGAGCTCGGCACTCGGCGCGCGGTCGATGATCGACTGTGGGATCACCTCGTGCCCCGCCCGCTCGTTCAGGTGCTGCGCAAGCCGGAACACGTCCGTCTTGAAGACGTCCTTGAGCAGCGCAAAGCCGCCGGCCATGTCGCCGTAGAGGGTGGCGTAGCCGACCGAGAGCTCGGACTTGTTCCCGGTCGCGACGACGAGCCAGCCGAACTTGTTCGAGAGCGCCATCAGCAGGACGCCGCGCGTGCGGGCCTGCAGGTTCTCC
>JBKPCT010000156.1:0-7441 GCA_046727515.1 Actinomycetota bacterium
TCAGCTCCGCTCCGGCCGAGCTGGCGGCACGCTGAGGCTGTCGATGAGCCCCTCGGGCTAGCCGCCGCCGTAGATCGAGATCGGCAGGTCGATCAGGACGTCCTCGGTCTCGGGCTGCTCCGCTTCGAGCCGCTCGAGCACTTCGGCCGCGCCGGGCGCCGCCGCGAACAGCCGCTCGATCACTCCGTCCGTCGTCTTCAGCAGGACGAGCTCCTGTTTGAACGGGCGCGCGAAGCGCCCGCGGCCGAGGTACCAGCCGTAGAACTTCTTCAGGAACCCGGAGGCACGGCGTTCGCCGAGCTCACGGACGGCCTCGCGGATGAAGAGGACGAGCTCGGCGACCACCTCCTCGCGGCTTGGCTCGCCGTCGTCGTCGCCGAGGATCTCGCGCAGCACCCACGGGTTGCCCTGCGCGCCGCGGCCGACCATCACGGCGGCGGCACCCGTCGTCGCCAGAACGGTCTGGGCCTTCGCACGTGACGTGACGTCGCCGCAAGCGATGACGGGCACCTCGACGAGCTCGACGAGCTCAGAAGTCAGGGAGTGGTCGGCGGTACCGGTGTACATCTGGCGTGCCGATCGTGGATGGAGGGTGAGGGTGCATGCGCCGGCCTCGACCAGCCTCGGGCCGATTTTCAGACATGCGCGGGAGCCGTCCTCGAGCCCGCGGCGCATCTTCACGGAGACCGGGACTTCGACCGCGCCTGCAACTGCGCCGACGATCCGGCACGCAAGCTCCGGATCGTCGAGCAGCGTGGCGCCCGCGCCCGTCTTGGTCACCTTCTTCACCGGGCAGCCGAAGTTGATGTCGACGATGTCGGCGCCCGCCTCGACGACCATTCGTGCAGCCTCGGCCATCAGCGCCGGCTCGGAGCCGAAGATCTGCACGGCCAGGGGATGCTCGTCGGCGGCGATCCGGAGGTACCCAAGGGTGCGCTCGTTACCGTGGTGAAGGCCTGCACAACTGACCATCTCCGAGCAGACGAGGCCCGCGCCGAAGCGGCGACCCTGGCGGCGGAAGGCTTGCACGCTGACGCCCGCCATCGGCGCGAGCACGAGGCGGGTCGGCACCTCGATGGCGCCGATCCGCCAGGAAGAGCGCAGATCCAGGCTCAAATCCGGGAAAAATCGTAGCCGGATCGCCCCCTTGCGCAGAACGGCGAACGGCGCTACCATTCCCGCCCGCGACGGCGCTCCTGCGCCTCGCGTTCTTTTAGGAGGAGGTCGGATGGCGAAAGAAGTCATCCTCACGAAAGAGGGCTACGAGAAGCTGAAGCGGGAGATCGAGTTCCTCTCGACGGAGAAGCGTCGGGAGGTTGCCGATCGCATCCGAGTCGCGCGCGAGTTCGGCGACATCGCCGAGAACTCCGAGTACGACGACGCGAAGAACGAGCAGGCGCTCGTCGAGCACCGCATCGCGATGCTCGAGGAGAGGCTCCTCTCGGCACGGGTGATCGAGAAGAAGGACATCCCGAAGGACGTGGTCTCGGTCGGATCGACCGTGAAGCTGCGAGACATGGGCGCAGGCAAGACGGTCGAGTACCGCATAGTCGGCTCCGCCGAGGCGAACCCCGCCGAGCAGAAGCTCTCGAACGAGTCGCCGGTCGGCAAGGCGATCATCGGCAAGAAGAAGGGCGAGGTCGTCGAGGTGGCGGCCCCGCGCGGCTCGCTCAAGTTCAAGATCCTCGAGATCAAGGCTGCCTAGAGCGGCTCGCGTCTAGCGCGAGGGCGGGCGCCTGCGCGAGCCTGCGACGGTGGCCGTCTACACTCGCAGGCCATGCGCGCCTTGCCCAAGCGGTTTCCCGACCGCGACGAGATCGCGGCCGTTCGCGCCGAGGCGAAGGCAGTCGAGCCCGATGGCGAGGCGAAGACGAATCGCCGGCTGGCGGGTCGGGTGATGGCTCGACGGGACCTCGGCAAGCTCGTTTTCCTCGACCTCGTCGACCGTTCGGGTCGGATCCAGCTGCTCGTTCAGCCCGACCGGATCGCTGCGGAGGTCGACGTCGACCTCGGCGACGTGATTGGCGTCACGGGCAGGCCGGCCAAGAGCCGGCGCGGCGAGCCGAGCCTGGCAGTCGACTCGCTCGAGCTGCTGGCGAAGATCCGGCGTCCGCTGCCCGACACCTTCCACGGCATCACCGACGTCGAGACCCGCTACCGGCAGCGCCACCTCGACCTGCTCATGAACGAGGAGTCGCGGGACCTGGCCTTTCGGCGCGCGCGGATCGTCTCCGCCGTCCGGGCCTATCTGGAGGGCGAGGGCTTTCTCGAGGTGGAGACGCCCATTCTCCAGCCGCGCTACGGCGGCGGTTTCGCAGAGCCGTTCGTCACCCATTCCAACGAGCTCGACGCCGACCTCTATCTGCGCATCGCCGATGAGCTCTACCTCAAGCGCCTGATCGTCGGCGGTCTCGAGAAGGTCTACGAGCTCTCGAAGGACTTCCGCAACGAGAGCACCTCCTACAAGCACTCGCCCGAGTTCACGCAGGTCGAGTGGTATGAGGCGTACGCGGACTATCGCGACACGATGGAGAGGACCGAAGCACTCGTACTGGCTGCAGCCGAGGCGGTTGGATCCACGCGCGCGACTTTTCGCGGCCACGAGATCGACCTCTCGCCTCCTTGGCAGCGCGTCCTTTTCGTCGAGGCGCTCGAGGACAAGGGCGTGTGGTCGCGAGACGAGGCCGAACTGCGCGCCAAGCTCGACGAAGCGGGCGTCGACACCGCTCGCGATCAATCATGGCCTCAGCTCGTCGACCACGCGTACTCGCACTTCGTCGAGCCAGAGCTTGTCCAGCCGACCTTCGTCTACGACTGGCCGCTCGAGCTATCGCCCTTCGCGCGCACGACCGACGAGGACGAGACGCGGGTCGAGCGGTTCGAGGCGGTCGTCGCCGGCATGGAGTTCGCGAACGCGTTCAGCGAGCTGAACGACGCCGAGGAGCAGGCGCAGCGTTTCGCACTGCAGGAAGCGGAACGCGAAGCGGGGGCGGAGGAAGCGGAGCCCGGTGACCCCGATTTCGTCGAGGCGCTCGCGTACGGGATGCCGCCGACGGGCGGCTGCGGGGTCGGCATCGATCGGTTGACGATGTTGCTCACCGGCCGTGAGACCATCCGGGACGTGATCCTGTTCCCCTCGTTGCGGACGCGGGACCGGTAGGCCCGGAGCCGACGGGCGTGCCGGACCCGAGGAGGCGGCTGAGGGTACTCGTCGTTGCTCCGTTCCCGCTCCGGCTAGACGGGAGGCACGGCGGTAGCCGCGTGGTCGCGCAATTGGTCGCTCAGCTCGCCACGCGGCACACGCTCGCATTGCTCGTGACGCGAGCGGAGGATGAACCACGCGTCGACGACCGCCTGCGAGACACGTGCGACCTCGTCGAGGAGGTGCAGATCCCTATTCGCGGGAGGTCGATCGCGTCTCGGTTGCGAAACCGAATTCGAGTTCGGCGCGCTCTCCTGCGCGGGGTACCGACGTGGGCCGCGGTTCGCGACGCCCCGGGCCTCCGCGAGCGCCTGGAGCGGCTCGCACGCGAGTGGCGCCCGGACGTCGTGCAGCTCGAGTATCGGATCACCGGGCGGTTCTTGCCGCTCCAGGGGTGTTTGGCACGGTGCGTGATCGTCGAACACGACGCTGACGGGCCGGCGGGCGCCGGTTCCAGGCTCCACAGGAGGTTGGAAAGGCGGGCATGGCAGGCGCTCGGCCGGTCGGCGTTCTCGGCCGCCGATTCGGTCGTCGTCTTCACGGAACACGACCGCCTCGCTGTGTCCTCGCTGAGCGGATCGACACCCATCGCGCGTATTCCCCTCGGCTACCGGCTGCCCGACCCCCCCGCCGACTCCACCGGTGCCGACCCGCCGGGGATCCTCTTCGTCGCCAGCTACATCCACCCGCCCAACATCGATGCCGCCGTCTGGCTCGCCCGGGACATCTATCCACTGGTCAGGGGCCGTGTCCCAGCTGCGTCGCTCCAGCTCGTCGGATCCCATCCGTCGGCGACAGTTCGCGCCCTCGAGGGTCCCGGCGTGGCTGTGCGCGGCGACGTGCCCGACGTCTGGCCGTACCTGGATGCTGCCGCCGTGGTCGCGGCGCCGATCCGGCTCGGGGGAGGGATGCGCGTCAAGGTGCTCGAGGCCCTTGCCGCCGGCAAGGCGATTGTGGCGACGCCGCTCGCGCTCGAAGGGCTCGAGTTGACGAACGGCGAGCAGGTTCTGGTTGCCGAGACAGCGTCCACATTCGCAGCTTGCCTCGTCGAGCTTCTCACCGACGTCGAGCGGAGAAGGTTGCTCGCAGAAGCAGCGCGGCGGTGGGCCGAGAAGAACCTCGACGTGGAGGCGCAGGCCAGAGCCTTCGAGGGCCTCTACGCGACCGTTCTCGGCTCTACTGCGGCTGCGCGTGCGTCTGGTGGCGGAGGGACCTGACCTCGTCGGTCAGCTCCGGCACCCGCCACCACAGCAGCGGCAGGTAGATGCCTCCGCCCAGTGCGACGACTGAAGAGGCAGTTTTGGTGGTCGTCGAGACGGGTCCGGCGAGCGACATGCCTCGAATCGGGCCCGTAAGTGAGTTCGGCAGCAAGTCGGTAGCCACTTGACGAAGCCGCGGATTGCACTCTCAATGTGATTGAGAGAGACCGCTCGCCACGCGGTTCTCTGGGGGCAGCAATCCGGGCTACGCCGAGCCGCGGTTAAGTGCCCGGCTACCTTTGCCGACGTGATGGAGGCGGATGATTAGCTCAATTGAACCCTTGACGGACGATGGCGGTGCGCAGGACCTGAAGCGTCGGTCGGCGGACCCCTCCGGTGGGAGCGCGCCGGATGCAGGAGCGACCGCCGCAGCAGTCGGTCTTTTCGATGCCGTTCCGCCCACGGGCGAGCGCGTTGCGCGAATCGGTCCCGAGACGGGGTGGGTCGCCCTCCTTGCAGAGCTCCGGGACCACCGCGAGGTTCTGTATTTCCTGGTCCTCAGGAACCTGAAGATTCGCTACCGCCAGACCGTCCTCGGCGCCGTCTGGGCCGTCCTCCAGCCGCTGGCGCTGATGCTCGTCTTCGTCGTGGTCGGCGACAAGATCCTTCACCTCTCGTCTGACGGGGTGCCGTATCCGGTCTTCACGTTCGCCGCGCTCGTTCCCTGGACGCTCGTGTCCAGCGCGCTCACGACGAGTTCCGAGAGCGTCGTCCGGGACATCAACCTCGTTTCGAAGGTCTACGTGCCAAGGCTCCTGCTGCCGATCTCCGCCATCGGCCCGCTCCTGGTGGACTTCTTCGTGTCGTTCGTTCTCCTGTTCGGGCTCATGGCCGCATACGGCATCGCACCCGAGCTTTCGGCGCTCTGGTGGGTTCCGACGCTCACCGTCCTCATGGTCGTCCTCACGCTCGCGGTCGGCTTCCTCCTGTCCTCGCTGATGGTGATGTATCGGGACGTCCGTGCGCTCACGCCGCTGCTCTTGCAGCTCTGGCTCTTTGCGACTCCGATTGCCTACTCGATCAGCCTCATCCCGGAGAAGTGGCGCTTGCTCTACGGCCTGAATCCCCTGGCCGGGCCTATTGCCGGATTCCGCTCCGCGCTGCTCGGCACACCGGCGCCGGCGGGCGGCATGCTCGCCGCCTCAGTCGTAGCCACGTTCGCTCTCCTGATCGTCGGACTCGCGTACTTCGTGCGTACCGATCGCACGTTTGCGGACGTCATCTGAGATGAACGACGTCGCGGTACGGGCTGAGGGGATCTCGAAGCAATATCGCTTGGGCGCAGCGGTGCAGGGGCGGCTGACCGATGCCGTCTCGGACGGCATCGGTCGCCTACGGCGCTTGCAGGTCGGCCCTCGTGCTGAACGTGACCTCATTTGGGCCCTGCGGGACGTCTCCTTCGAGGTCAAGGAGGGCGAGGTGGTCGGTTTCATGGGCCGCAACGGCGCCGGGAAGACGACCCTGCTCAAGGTCCTCTCCAGGATCACGAAGCCGACCAGCGGACACGCCGATGTTCGCGGGCGCGTCGGCTCGCTGCTCGAGGTCGGGTCCGGTTTCCATCCCGACCTAACCGGCCGGGAGAACGTCTTCCTCTACGGTGCTGTGCTGGGAATGCGCGCGAGCGACGTGCGGCGCAAGTTCGACGACATCGTTTCCTTCGCCGAGGTGGAGCGTTTTCTCGATACTCCGGTCAAACGGTACTCGAGCGGGATGTACATGCGGCTCGCATTCGCCGTCGCGGCGCATCTCGAGCCGGAGATCCTCATCGTGGACGAAGTGCTCGCAGTCGGAGACGTCGCCTTCCAGCAGAAATGTCTCGGCAAGATGGAGGAGACGGCGAGCGTCGGACGCACGGTGCTCTTCGTGAGTCACAACACGGCCGCCGTCCGTGCTCTCTGTCAGCGTGCGTACCTCCTGGAGGCCGGCAGGATCGCGGCCTCCGGCAGCGCGGCAGAGATCGCCGACGAGTACGTGAGTTCTGTGCAGCGTAAGCAGGTCATCCCGCTGCACGACCGCACCGATCGGGACGGAGACGGAAGTATCCGCATCACTTGTGTGAAGATCGAGGATGTATCCGGTCGGACGATCACGTCCAGCAGCCGCCTGCACTTGACGCTCACGTACGAAAGCGAGTCGGCGGTCCGCCACCCACGGTTCGCGGTGACGATCCAGGGCGAGGATATTGACTCGGCGTTCTATCGCCTCGATACCGATGCCGAGCCTGGCCTTCCCGAGGTTCTGCCGGCGCGAGGGAGGATCGCCTGCATCACCGCCCCGATCAACCTCACCGCAGGCGACTGCGGCGTAAAGGTGGCAGCGTGGCGTGGCGGTACGCTGGCGGATCACGTGGAGCGGGCGGGCTCGTTCACCGTCCACGCCGACGACTTCTACCCCTCGGGTCGCCCACCGCGGCGTGACAAGTCCGTCGCACTCATCCGTCACACCTGGGAGCTCGCCGCAAACGGCACGGACGCGCAATGAGCCACGACGGCGCGCGGGTCTCGGTGGTCATCAACTTCGAGAATGCGGCGCTTTTCTTACAGGAGGCGATCGACAGCGTGTATGCGCAGAGCTTTTCCGACTGGGAGCTGATCCTGGTCGACGACGGCTCGGGCGACGGAAGCGCCGAGATCGCAAGAGCGGCCCTGCATCGCGACCCGGACCGTGTCCGCTACGTGCAGCATCCCGGAGGCGCGAACCGGGGGATGAGCGCGTCGAGAAACCTGGGCGCAGCGGTCTCGGCCGGCGAGTATCTAGCGTGGCTGGACGCCGACGATGTGTGGTTTCCGCAGAAGCTCGAGCAGCAGGTCGGCATTCTCGACACGCACCCGCGCGCCGCACTCGTCTACGGCCGGACGCAGCATTGGCACAGCTGGACCGGGGCAGCCGCCGATCGCGAGCGCGACCGCGTGTCCTATCTCGGTGTCGAGCCGAACACGCTCGTCGAACCGCCGATGCTGCTGAGGCTGGCGCTCGAGTC
>JBKPCT010000157.1:0-12136 GCA_046727515.1 Actinomycetota bacterium
GTGGCGCCCGGTACGAGCCGGCACGTGCGCGTTCGGAGGTCGACGACCTGCGCGCCGGCTGGCGCCGAGCGCTGCAGCGGACGCTGCTCGACGCCCACGAGATGTGATCGGAGCTTCGGCACAGTCGCTCCTCTACATGGCACAAGCAACCGTCGACGGGCTCGAGCGGTTGTGTCCGGGACTGCGCCCCTTCATGTTGACGCGCGCGGCGGCACTCGGCACGCAGCGCTACGCGGCCACGTGGACGGGCGACAACCACTCGACGTGGACGCATCTTCGCCTCGCGTTGACGATGTGCCTCGGGCTCGGCCTCTCCTGCTACCCCTTCTGCGGCGCGTCTACCTGCCCTCCGGCGGCTGGTACGACTTCTGGACGAACCGCCGGGTCGAGGGCGGACGCAACCTATGCCTCCGCGTTCAGCGCCTGAGCAACAGCGTGCGGATCTCCCAGGGGCCGAGCTCGAGCTCCAGACCGCCGGGGCCGGGCTCGAGCTCCGGACCGGGGCGACCGAGGAGGTCGGTCTCACGCGCAGCCGAGAACCGGCCGCTCACGACCGCTGTTGCCGGCTCGACCCGCTCGCAGACGAGTCGAAGCTCCAGCTCCTCGCCGTATCGCCGCAGCGACGAGAGGACTACGCCTGGGCCCGAGAGCTCGAGGCCGGGTCGCGGCGCCGGCGGTGGCCCGGGTGGTCCGGTGCCTGGAACGGTCAAGAACGAGTGGAGATAGCGCTCCAGCACGGCAGTCGTATCGGCGTCGCTCCACGAGCCCGCGTGCGGATAGAGGCCGAAGGAGGTGCTCCACAGGCCGCGGAGCTGGGCGGCGGGAATCGCGATCTGCGGACCCGCGGGCTCATCTCGATAGGGATTGTCGTTGCGGCTGATCAGACCTGTCGAGCGGAGCAGCGTCAGCGCGAGCTCGCGCCCGTCGATGAGCTCGTACTCCGACGGATGCTCGAGCAGGAGCGACACCCCGCCCGCGTCGACGAACCCATGAGCGGGGTAGGTCGCGAGCGGCACCTCGCCGTGACCTCCTTCCGGAGGTCCGCATCTCTCGACGACAGCGAACTGACCTTCGGCGAAGGAGCATTCTGCCGGCCACGCAAGCGGAACGTGGAGACGCAGCCGATGGTCCGTCGACGGGTTCTCGAACGTGACGCGCAGGCGGAGGAACGACTCGCCCATGCGCAGCTCGACCGCCGTCGTCACGTCGACCGCCGCCGTCTTCTCGCTTCGGACCGAGGCCGCTGCGTCAAGGCCGCGAGGCCAACGATAGGTGCGGACGACGGCGAGCTCTCCGACGACCGGTCCGGCTGTACGGACTTCGACGGAGACTGATTCGGGCGTGTCGACAAGGGTGTCGCGCGGCGGCGGCGCGTAGTTATAGCTGTCGCCGGCGTCGCCCCCGTCCACGAGCCTTCCGACACCCGTGAGCGACGCCCCGCCCCCAACGACTTCGAGCGTCCCGTCTACGGCGACGCTGACGCTCACGAGGCCGTTCGTGAGTGAGCGGTCCGTCGCTCGGACAGGGCTCTCCACCTCACCCGCCCCCTCGACCACACGCACGAAGGTCCACCCCAGCGCAGGTGCCGGCACAACGGCGAGTAGGCGGCGCCGCGGCGTCGTCACGATTCTGACCTGGAAGCGCGCCTCTGGCGCGGCGGCTGCGGCGGCACGCAGCTCGCGCTCCAGCCGCTCGACGTCGAACGGATCCGGCCCCGCGATGTCGTCAACCGCGAAGAGGAGACGCCGTCCCGGGAGGTCGACCTCGTAGCTGTTCACCTGGCCACCGAAGAGCTCGCGGCCATGGAGCCAGCCGAGCAGATCGAGAAGCCGGGCGCCGGTGAGGTGGACGACGTGGAGCTCGGCGGTGGTGCTCCCAGCCTCCTGTGCAGCCAGGCGTGTCCCATCGGGCAGCCCCAGCGAGACCGCTTCCCACTCCTCCGGCACGAGCAGCTCGACCTGGGTCAGCCCCAAACGAGCGTGCGGCGACGGATTGTGCACCGCGACCCAGCCGTCCGGTGCGCGAGCTCCCATGTCGGCAAGGGTCCGCTCCACGAGTCCGGTTGCGATCTGCTCGGCCTCCGCGAAGCGGACGAGCACCTGGTCGCAGACCTCGTCGGCCGAGCAGCCGCAGATCGAGTCGTGGGCGGAGTTCGCGAGCACGCGCTGCCAGGCTTCGCGCAGCAACGCCGTCGGCCATTCGCCGCTCTCGAGGGCGAGCAACGGCTCAGCGACGCGGGTGAGGAGCCGCTCGGTGCGGGCGCACGCGACCCGGAGGTCGAGCCGCGCCGAGTTGACGCCCATGAGCATGTTCGCCCGCGCTCCCGAGCGCAGCTCGCCGCGCCAGACCGGCAGCCGGTCGTCTTCCCGGTCCCGGTCGAGGTACTCTCCGAGCGTCGCGAGCCGGAGTTGGAGGCGCTCCTGCTCGCGGTTCGCGCGCTCGACCAGAGCAGGGAGCTCCCGGCTGGGCGGCATGTGATCCGTGCCGACCATCGCGAGCGGCTCGTCTCGGCCGAAGAAGGGCTCGCCCGCCGCGGCCAGCCGCCGGAGCTCGGCGACGAATCGGTCTGGATCGTCGGCGACGTAGGCGGCGTTCCCGTAGCCGCCGACCAGGTACTCGGCTCGGACTGCCGATCCGTCTGGAGCCTCCCAGCGGAACGCATGTCTATCGATCGCAGCCGGAACGCCGCGCCAAACGACTGCCTCGCGGAATCCCGCCCGCGCCAGGAGCTGCGGCATCTGCGCGACATGGCCGAACATGTCTGGCAGGTAGCCCACCTGCATGACCGGTCCGAGCTCGGCGCCGCGGGCGAGGCCTGCCTCGAGGTTCCGGACGATCGTCTCGCCCGAGACGAGGAACTCGTCCATCAGGGTCTGCCAGGGCCCGAGCGCCAGCCGCCCCTCCGCCGCGAACCGGCGGATTCGTGGCTCGGCCTCCGGCCGGATCTGGAGGTAGTCGTCGACGACTGCGAGCTGGCCGTCGAGGGTGAAGCGGTACCCGGGCTGCTGCTCGAGCAGGTCGAGCACCGCGTCGACAACCTCGACGAGCCGGAGCCGGAAGCGTTGGAACGGCAGGTACCACTCGCGGTCCCAGTGGGTGTGCGGAACGACGTACACGGTCAGGCGAGCGTCGGTCATGGGATCAGCGCCACCGTCAGGCCGTCGTCGGCAACGAGTCGGTAGAGCCCCGGTGAGGCCTCGAGGCGAACGAGGTCGCCGGCGATCCGACGCCGATCGCCATCCGGCCCGTGCAACGTCGTTCCGGCCGCATCGACCACCACGAGCTCGGCTTCGTGTCTGACCGCGACCGGCCCGTCCGGCGCAGCCGAGATCGCGATCCGCCCAGCGGCGAGGGCGCCGAGCACGTCGTCGCCGGCGACCTCGAGCCACGTCGTCGGCGCGCCCGGGAGGTCGCCGCGGCCGAAGGCGTGGAAGTCACTGCCGCCGATCGGGAACCCGCCGCCCCAGGTCTCCAACCACTCCAGCGTCTCGGGTCCGAGCCGATCCCAGCTCGAGTGCCAGACCTCGACCAGCGGCGGCCGGTCCGTCATCGGCTGCCGCCAAGACATGTCGCCGCCGATCGGATGATTGATCGAGAGCAGCGCCCCCGCGGCCCGGGCGTCGGCCAGCCAGTCGTCGGCGCTACGGCGGAAGTCGATCCAGCTGCGCGAGCCGATCGTGTTCGCATGCCCGCGGTCCGTGGTCAGCTCGAATCCGGGCACGAGCAGGAGCCCGGCACGAGCTGCGGCAGCCTCGAGCTCGCCGTGCTGGCTGATCGTGTTGTGGTCGGTGACGGCGAGGAAGTCCAGTCCGCGCTCGCGGGCCAGGCAAGCGAGCTCGGCGACCGTGAGGATCCCGTCGGAGTGCACGGTGTGAGTGTGGAGATCGCCTGCCAACCAGCGCCGCCCCGCCGTCGCCGGAAGCTCGCGGCGCGGCGGAGCCTGCGGAGGCCGCGGTAGCGGCGGGTCGGCCGGCGGGTCGGCCGGCCCGAGGTCGACATCCACCTGGTACTCGACCCCGTCTGCCGGGACGCGATGCAAGCCCAGCAGGGCTTGCCACTCCCCCGCGGGAAGCGGCCCCGGCACGTAACCGGGCGTCGCGCGTTCCGGCGAGACGACGAACCCCTCCTTGTTCGAGCCGGACCAGCCACGGAAGCGCTCCGAGTCGAGCAGGCCGAGGTCGATGACGGCGCGGGTCCGGTCGTAGCGCAGCCGCACCGAGACCGCCGGGGTGCTCGGCGGCACGTCGAACGCCAGCTCCCGGTAGAGTGACTCAGCCCTGTCGGTCGGCGTCCAGCGACCCCGCCTGAGGATCACCGGGCTGGCGCGCCCTCCACCGGCGCGCCCTCCACCGGCGCGCCCTCCACCGGCGCGGCCACCGCGGCAGCCGGAGCGAGTGTCGGCGAGCCGACGAGCCCATCATCGCCCGCCCGATAGACGAGCGCGCGGTGCTGGATCGGGCGCACGCGCACCCGGTCGCCGATCGCCGGTTCCTCGCCGTCGTCGACCGTCAGCTGCACGGAGAGGTCACCCGACTCGACCGTAACGAGGTACTCGGTGCCGAGGTTCTCGAGGATCGAGACCGTCCCGACGATCCCGTCGCCGTCGAGACCCTGCTCGAGGGTCGTGAACTCCGGCCGCGAACCGAGAATCACTTCCTCGCCGTCGGCGACGAGCCCCTTCGCCGAGCTCGGCAGCTGGACCGTGCTGTCGCCGACTCGGAGGACGCCGCCGATCGCCTTCGCCGGCAGCAGGTTCATCCGCAGCGACCCGATGAACCCGGCCACGAACAGGTTCGCCGGCCGCTTGAAGACCTCCTCGGGTGTGGCCAACTGGCGGATCTTGCCCGCCTCCATCACGGCGATCCGGTCGGCCAGCGCCAGCGCCTCGGCCTGATCGTGGGTGACGTAGACGGTCGTCGTCTGCACCTCGGTGTGCAGTCGCTTGAGGAAGGTGCGAGCCTCGAGCCTGAGCCTGGCGTCGAGGTTGGAGAGCGGCTCGTCGAGGAGGAAGAGCCGGGGCCGGTAGGCGATCGCGCGCGCGAGCGCAACCCGCTGCTGCTGGCCGCCGGACAGCTGGGCGGGCCGCCGCGCGAGCATCGCGTCCAGCCCGAGGTGCGCGCCCACATCCCTTGCCTTTGCACGCCGCTCCGCCTTGGCCACCCGCTTGATCTTCAGCGGGTAGGCGATGTTGTCGACGACGGTCATGTGCGGGTAGAGCGCGTAGTCCTGGAAGACCATCGCGACGTCTCGGGCGCCCGGCGGGAGCCGGGTGACGTCCCGCTCGCCGATCACGATCGAGCCTGACGTCGGCGTCTCCAGCCCGGCCAGGGTCCGCAGCAGCGTCGTCTTCCCACAGCCCGAGGGGCCGAGCAGCGCGAAGAACTCGCCGTCCTCGATCTCGACGTCGAGCTCGTCGATCGCGCGGACGCCGCCGGGAAACACCTTCGTCAGCGCGGTGACTCGAACGCCGGCCATCAGCGCTTGATCCCGCCGTGGAAGCGGAAGCCGTAGCGGCGGTTGACGAAGAGGTACATGACCACGACCGGGATCGAGTAGAGAAGCGAGAAGGTCGAGAGGAGCCGCAGGTTGGCCTGTCCGCCCTCGGTGTAGAAGTTGTAGACGACCACCGCCGCCGGCTGCTTGTCGGGGGAGCGCAGGAGGATGAACGGGATCAGGAAGTTCCCCCAGACGTTGACGATCGCCCAGACGGCGATCACCGCCAGACCGGGCCGGGCGACCGGGACGACGACGTCGCGAAGGACTTGGAAGGAGTTCGCGCCGAATACGCGTGCCGACTCCTCGTAGCTCGCCGGAATCCCGTCGATGAAGTCCTTGAGGATGAAGATCGCCGCCGGTAGGAGGCCGCCCGTGAGCACGAGCGTGACACCGACGTACGAGTTGATCAGCCCGAGGTCGAACACGAGCAGGAAGAGCGGCACCATTGCCGCCGACCCGGTAACGATCGAGGAGAATAGGAGAAGCACGTACAGGAGCAGGTCGCGGCCCGGAATGCTCACTCGGCTGAGGGCGTAGGCGGCGAGTCCGGCAAGCGCGACGACGATCGCCATCGTCGCGAGCGCCAGGATCAGCGAGTTCTCGAGCGACGAGCCGGTGTTGGGATCGTGGAAGACGTCCCGAAAGTTCGTGAGCGTCCAGGAGGGGACCTGGACGGAGAGGGTCGGGTTGCGGTCGAACGGCGCGAGCACGAGCCAGGCGAGCGGCAACGCGAAGAAGCCGGAGACGACGACGACGAACAGGTAGAACGCCAGGCGTCCGAGGAACGCGCGCACGACGATCGCGCTCTCGGATCGTGCGGCGGTGGCGGTCCGGACGGCCATCAGGCAGCGCTTCGGTCCTTGAGCAGCCGGAGGTAGACGAGCGCGAGCAGCAGGTTGATCGCGAGCATGATCGTCGAGATCGCTGCACCCAGGCCGAGTGCGCCGTAGCTGAAGGCGTTGCGGAAGACGTAGATCGGCAGCAGCTCGGTCTTGAAGTTGGGGCCACCGGCGGTGATCAGGTACGGCGTGAACTCGTTGAACGTCCACAGGCTGATCAGGAGCATGTTGGTGAGGATGTGACCCTTGATCGAGGGGAGGACGACGTCGCGCACCTGCTGCCACTCGGAGGCGCCGGCGAGCCGCGACGTCTCGAGGTGCGAGGGCGGCAGGTTGTTGAGCGCCGCCCCGAACAGGAGCATCGAGAAGGCTGTTCCTCGCCAGGTGTTGAAGACGACGATCGAGAGGAGCGGGTGGTCGATCAACCACTCGACCTTGACACCGAACAGCTGGTTGAGCGTCCCAGACTCGCCGTCGAGGAAGGCGATCCAGAGGAAGGCGACGACCGAGGCGGGAATGATCCAGGCGACGATCACGAGCGACTCGACCACGCGCCGCAGCGGGTTCCGCCAGTCGCGGAACCGCCACGCGAGCAGGAAGCCGAGCACCATTTGCCCGATCAGCGCCGAGCCCGCGACGAAGACGAGCGTGACCTTCAGTGAGTTCGTGAACTGCGGGTCGGAGAGGGTCTGCGTGTAGTTGTCCGTCCCGACGAACTGGGGATGCGCGGCCTGGATGCCGGTCAGCCGGTAGTCGGTCAGGCCGAGGTAGATCGTCCAGACCGCCGGGAAGATCAGGAAGAGGCCGATCAGCGCGAGGGCCGGCGCGACAAACGCGATTGCGCCGGCCCTGCCAATCGTCGTCTGCGGTGCGGCGTGCGTGCTCAGACGGATGCCCCGACGCCGCCTCTGACTACGACGACTCCACGCTCTTCGCGCCGACGAGCTTGACCAGCGCGCTTTGGTAGCTCTGCGCCGCCTTCTGGACGCTCGTCCCGGAGACGACCTGCTGGGAGGCGAGCTGTAAGAGCTGCGACACCTGCGGATAAACAGCGAACCCGGGCCGGAAGGCCGTAATCGGCAAGACGTTTCGCGACACGTAGCCGAGCAGAGGATCGCTGAAGAGGGTCTCCTTGTTGACGTCGGAGCGCTCCGTGATCCTCGGCGCCTTCGCCACCGCAGCCACGGTCGCCGCCTTCGAGCTCATGAACGCGAGCAGCTGCCACGCTTCCTTCGCGTGCTGTGTGTGCGGGTTGAGCACGTAGCCTCCGCCGCCGGAGATACTGACGAAGCTCTGCCCGCGCTTGAACGCCGGACCCCTGATCCCCGAGTGCGGACGCCGCGCCGGGATGAGCGCCCAGCCGACGGCGGTGTTGCGGTCGGACATCGGGTCGATGCCGCCGTTTGGGTTGATGACGCCGCGCCAGAAGTAGTCGCCCTCGGCGAGGATCGCGATCTTGCCCTGGGAGAACGCTTGGAACGAGCGGTCGCGGCCGTCGGCACGCAGCTGTAGGTCGCCGTCGCCGAGCTTGCTGCGGTAGACCTGCTGGTAGAAGGTCAGGACGTCCCGGATGTTCTTCGTGTTTCCCATCCACTTGTGCGAGGCCGTGTCGTAGATGTTCTTGCCGGTGCCGACGAGCAGCGGCAGGAAGCCCTGGGCCGTCGTCGCCTCGCCCATCGCGGTCCCCGCGTTGATCTGCAGCGGCGTCACGCCGGGCAGCTTCGCCTTCAGCTTCCGGGCCGCCGCGAGGATGTCCGCCCAGCTGCGCGGCTGCCACTTGGTCGAGATCCCCGCTTGCTGGAAGAGCTTCTTGTTGAAGAACAGGACGCGGCCGTCGGTGCCCGATGGGACGCCGTAGCGCTGGCCCTGGAAGGACATATTCGCCTGTACGGCCTTCGGGATCTGACTCCACCCGGTCCAGCTGTTGACGGCGCTGCCCGCGACCTGCGTGAGCGGCTTGATGTAGCCCGCGTCGGCGAACTCGCCGACCCAGATGCCGTCGATCGCGATCACGTCCGCGCCCCCGCTCGTCTTCAGGTCGAGTGCCTGCTGCGTCTTGTACGCCTCGTCTGCGACGCCGGTGCCCTGGAAGCGCACGTCGACGGGATCACCGGCGGCGGCCATCTGCTTCTCGAAGTTCGGGATCACGTAATTGGTGATCCACACCGCCCCGTCGTTGTTCTTGCCGCCGACGACCGAGTTCGCGGCGATCGTGAGCGAGATCGCACTGGAACGGCCGTGCCGGGCCGGTGTCGCGCTCGCGGCAGCGACGGCGGCGAGGGCAACGACGAGAGCGACGGCTCCGAGCGCGAGGCCTGTGGCGGTCTTGCGACTGACCATTCGAACCCCCCTCGTTGAGACTGCGCTGAGGAAAACCCAACGCTACCAGTACGTAAGCGCTTCAAGCCCTGCTCCGAAAGCGCTTCCGAGACGCCGGCTTCGCGGGAGCTCGCTGCTTCAGGGCGGAGCAGATGCGAAACAAGGGAGCCTATCCCCGCGATCAGGCCCAGGTCCTGACTCGAACTTAACTCCTCGGCACGGTGGTGGTTGCACCTCGATCGCTTGCCTTCTCGGGCCCGGCGCGCGAAGATCCGGCTCGTCGAGAGGAGGTCTGGCCATGGCGCGCGCGGCAGAAGCCGCCGAGCGGCGGGACGCGCTCGCGGAGCGCCTGTTCGCGAACGCGATCGGGGCGTTTGATCTGTTTTCGGTCTACCTCGGCGACGTGCTCGGTCTCTACTTGATGCTCGCCGAGAGGGGGCCGCTGATGTCGGCGGAGCTTGCGGACGAGGCCGGCCTGCACGAGCGCTACGTGCGCGAGTGGCTCGAGCAGCAGGCGGCCAGCGGGCTGCTCGAGATCGCCCAAGACGGCGATACCCGGCGGTTCCAGTTGCCGGCTGGGCATGACGAGGCGCTGCTCGACGTGTCGAGCCTCAACTACATCGCGCCGATGGCGCGGGCAGTCCTGGCTTCGATTCGTCCCGTCGACAAGGTGCTCGAGGCGTTCCGAACTGGAGACGGAGTGCCCTACGCGGACTACGGAGAGGACCTGCACGAGGCCCAGGCCGCCTTCACGCGGCCGCTGTTCGAGAATCTGCTCGGGAAGGAGTGGCTGCCGGCGGCGGCAGAAATCCACGAGCGGCTCCTGGCGGATCCGCCGGCGCGCATCGCTGACGTCGCATGTGGCCAAGGACGCTCGAGCATCGAGATTGCCCGCGCCTACCCGAAGGTCCGGGTGGACGGGATCGACTCCGACCGAGCATCCATCCAGCGGGCGCGCGAGAACCTCGGCGCGAGCGGCGTCGGGGACCGGGTGACCTTTCACGAGCGCGACGCTGTCGACGCGGGGCTCGCCGGCCAGTACGACCTCGTCACGATCTTCGAGGCGCTGCACGACATGTCGTACCCAGTCGCTGTGCTTCGCGCGGCGCGAGGTCTCCTCGCCGAGGGCGGCGTCGTGTTCATCGGCGACGAGCGCACCGAGGACACGTTCGTGGCGCCGGCGGGCGACGTCGAGCGTCTCCTCTACGGCTTCAGCATCTTCCACTGCTTACCGGTGGGCATGGTCGGGGAGGGCGCGGCAGGGACGGGCACCGTGATCCGCGCCGAAGCCGTTCGCCGCTACGCAGAACAAGCGGGCTTCCCGACGTGCGAGGTGTTGCCCATCGAGAACGACTTCTGGCGCTTCTACCTGCTGCGGCCCGGACCGAAGGGGCACGGCTCGAGCTCAGGAACGCCCGCTTCGAGGTCCACGGCATCCTCAACCTAGCTGCCGTGCTGGGCGGGATGCTGCATCCACCACTCGGTGAACTCCCGACAGCGGCCGTCTGCGTCGAGGCGCATCACCCAGAGATTGCTGTAGACGGTCGGCGGCTCCTTATACGTGGCCGTGCCTGTGACGATTGCCACTTCCGGCGTCACAACAAGTGGTTGCCACTCGAACGTCGCCTGCCCCGGTTCGTCCTTGCGAGCGAGCCACTGGTCGATGATCTCCGTGCGCCCCTGCCAGGGGGTGGCGAACGGCTCGGAGTAGTAGAGGGCATCGTCCGTGAACAGCGCGCCGATGTCTTGCGGATCGTTCGAGCTCCAGGCAGCCAGGTACCGCTCCATCCACGTCCGCAGCACCACACGAGCTTACCCCCCTCGCCGCTAGACGACTCTCCTCAACTTTCGATGAACTGGTAGTCGAGCCGGATGCGGCCGTTCGGGGCGAGGACGAGGAACGCGAGCCCGACGCCGGACACCTGACCGTCGGCCGAGACTGCCTCCCAGTTGAACTTGACGACGTCGGCGATGCGGTCGACGTTGTCTCGGCGCCGGAAGTGGAAGCCCTCGCCGGCGACCCATCCGTCGTAGGCGCTCGTCGCCCGGGCCGCAAGCGCGGCGTGTCCGCGCGCTTCGAGCGTCACCCTCATCCCGATGCCGAGGCGCGCGGCGATCTCGCGCATCTCCTGCGGGGGCTGGAGGATTTGGGCGCCGTCCTCGCTCCACAGCTCCGCGACGAGCTGGCGGCGTCGTTCGGGGTCGGGCTCGTTCCAGAGCGACATGTAGCGGTCTGCGAACTCGTTCGTGTCCGTCATCGGGTCTCTCTCCTCTCGGGTCGGTCGACAGCACGTGCCAGCGTGCACGTTGGGGGCGCGCTGCGTCGATTACTTCAGAGGTAATCGCGGCGCGCCTGCGGCTCGCTACCGTGGCTGGGGTGAGCGTCGCAACCGTGCAGGAGCCGCTGACCGCCGGCGAGCTGATTCGCTTCTGGCGCACGCGCCGGCGGCTCAGCCAGCTCGAGCTCGCCCTCGAGGCGCACGTCTCGACCAAGCACCTGAGCTTCGTCGAGACCGGCCGCTCGCGTCCGAGCCGCCAACTCCTCGTCCACCTCGCCCAAGTGCTCGACTTGCCGATCGGCGAGCGCAGCCGTCTGCTGCTCGCGGGCGGCTTCGCACCGCCCTACCAGGAGCGTCCCTACGACGGGGAGTTCATGCGGCCGCTCCGCGTGTCGCTTCGGCGCCTGCTCGACGCCCATGAGCCGAACCCGGCGCTCGTCGTCGATGGGCTGTGGAACCTGATCGAGGCGAACTCGGCTGCCTCCCTGCTTTGGGAGGGGGTCGATCCCGCGCTGCTCGCCCCGCCCGTCAACATCCTTCGTCTCGGCGTGCATCCGGGCGGCCTGCCGGCGATCTCGTCGATGACCGCGGCCTGTAGCGCGCCGCTCGTCTATCGGCTCAGGCGCAAGGCGCGTGACGATGCTGACGAGGCTCTTGGCGCGCTGCTCGACGAGATCGAGGCCTACCTCCCGCCGGACCCGCCGACTGGCGTCGCGACCCAGCCGGTGGTCTCGCTCGCCCTCCACACGCGGCTCGGCGACGTGCGTCTCTTTACGATCATCGCCACGCTCGGAGCGCCGCTCGAAGTCACGGCTGCGAACCTGGCGATCGAGACGTTCTTGCCCGCGGACGAGGAGAGCGCTGCGCGGCTACGCGACCTCGCGAACCCGGGGACGACGTGAGCGAAGCCCGATCGCAGACCACCTTGCCGAGGGCGCGATGTCAGGCCCGGCCTGAGACGTCGCGCGTCTGGCGCGAAGAGTCGGTGAGTCGACGCTGACGGATACAGTGAGCTACGACGGCTCGTCGAACGAGGAGGTGGCAGCACATGGACGGAGTCGAGAAGGCGATCCTTGCCGGCGGCTGCTTCTGGGGCATGCAGGATCTCATCCGGAAACGACCGGGCGTTCTGTCGACGAGGGTGGGCTACACCGGCGGCGACGTCGCGAACGCGACGTACCGCAACCACGGCACGCACGCCGA
>JBKPCT010000158.1:0-7375 GCA_046727515.1 Actinomycetota bacterium
GTCCCGAGCAGCGCGGGCAGCTTGTCTGTGTACGCCTTCCGTGCGGAGTAGTGGAAGGAGAAGTAGTCGAGATCGAGCCAGAAGCTGCCGTCCTCGTACGTGCGAAGGACGCGGGAGAGCTCGTCGACGAACCGGGGCTCGCCGTACGGCGCCATCCCCATCACCTTGTACTCGCCCTCGTTCACCTCGAACCCGAGGAAGTCGGTGAACGCCGAGTAGAACAGACCCAGCGAGTGCGGGAAGTCGACCTGGGCGGCGAGCTCCAGCCTGTGCCCTCCGTTCGTGGAGGCGGCGCTGCCGATCGTCGCCGTCGCCCACTCCCCGACCCCGTCGACCGTGATCACCGCGGCCGAGTCGAACGGCGACGGGAAGTACGCGCTCGCAGCGTGCGAGAGATGGTGGCCGGCGCAGTGCACGCGCTCGCGCGGCACCCCGGCGAGGCCCGCGAGCCGGCGCGCGATGCCATGCCGCTCCGTCAGCCACTGCCGCATCGAGTGCACGAACGCATCGCGCGCCGGCTTGCCCATCGTCGCGGCAGTCGTCAGCACGCGGTTGAACTTGATCCGAGGGCTCTCGTAGAACGCGACATGGTCCACCGGCCCCGACTCCAGGCAGAACTCGATCGCGCGCTGCGGGAACGACGCATCGTGCTTGATCCGTGTGAACCGCTCCTCCTCCGCCGCCGCGACCAGCGCGCCGTCCTCGACCAGGACGGCGGCAGCGTCGTGGAAGTAGCACGAGACTCCGAGGACGCGGGCCACGGCTACCGCTCGAAGGCGCGCCAGTTGGTGGACTCGGGCTGCCGCAACGCGAGCCGGTCGCCGCGTAGGCGCAGCAGCACGCCGACGGGGCGGATCACGGCGAAGAACAGGGCCCGCAGCACCACGTCCACGCGCGGCAGTGTAGTCAGCGCCTCAGCGCCCGGGCCCGCAGCGTCCCGAGGATGTAGCGGATGCGCTCCTTCGGCACCCGGCGGACGAAGAAGCGCCGTGTCCGCAGCGCCGTCGCCCGCGCCCGCCGCGAGTTCCGCAGGGCGTCGGCCTCCGCCCGGGCGAGCCGGTAGCGCTGCTCCATCTTGGCGAGCTCGTCCTGCGCGATCGCCAGCCGCTGCTCGGCCCGCGTCGCGTCGACCAGAAGCTCGGCCGGGTCCTTCCAGCTGCGGGCCGCGTGGTGGACTGCATACGCCGCCTCGGCCGCGGCCGGCGTCCGCGGGTAGAACAGCTCCTCGGGGAAGATCGTCACGCCGCGATCGGAGGCGACGAGCCGGTTGAAGAAGAGGGGCCCCGTCCCCTCCTTGTCGACAGGCCCGAACGTCGTGCGCGGGCGCAGCTCGCGGATCCCGCGCTCGAGCAGCGGGTGGCCGGCGACAGAGCCGATCAGCGCGTTGTTGACGCGTCCCGGCTCGATGTACGCGCAGAAGAAGGTCACCCCGTCCAGAAGCGGATCGATCGCGCGGCGGCACTCGAAGTCGGCGTCGACGTACACCCCGCCATGGCCGTGGAGCAGCTCGAGCCGCAGCATGTCGGAGCGCTCCGCAGGTCGGCGCAGCCGCTCGTAGATCTCCTTCCGCTCCAGGTCCTCGGGCAGGTCGTCCTCCGTCCACAGGCGAAGCTCCCAATCCGGGTGGTGGCGCGACCACGAGCGCCGGTACGCGAGGAACTCGGGCGGAAACGGATCCGGACCGAGCCAGATCTGGTGGAAGACGTGCGGGATCTCCCGCTCCGGCACCGGCAAAGCCGCCGCCTCCGCTCTTTGGTCGCCTCCGTCGAGCCGACGGCTCATGTCAAGCGGTGAAGCCGCCGTCGACCCGCAGCTCGTGGCCGGTGACGTAGGCCGAGGCGTCGGAGACGAGGAAGAGGAGCGGCGCGACCAGGTCCTCCGGCTCGGCCATCCGTCCGAGCGGGACGCGCTCGGAGTACTTCCGGACGAACTCCGGATCCTGGCTCCCCAGCACGCCCCCGGGGGAGAGCGCGTTCACGCGGACGCCGCAGGGCCCCCACAGCCGCGCGAAGTAGCGGGTCAGGTTCACGACCGCCGCCTTGGAGGCGCCGTAGGCGGCCGGCTTGGCGAACGGCGGCTCGATGTGGTCGTAGAACGCGGGGATCGGTGCGACCGACGCGTAGAGCGAGCCGATGTTGACGATCGAGCCGCGGCCGGCCTCGCACATCGCCTCGCCGAAGACCCGTGTCGCGTTGAAGACGCCCGCGATGTTCACCTCCAGCGTCCTCAGGAACGACGCATCCCCGGCCGCGCCCGGCGGCGCGTCGATACCGGCGTTGTTGACGAGGATCGAAGGCGTCTCGATCTCCTCGAGCACACGCTCGAGCGAGGTGCGGTCGGTGACGTCCGCCCGGCGGACGTCCTCGGCCTCGCGCACGTCGATGCCGACGACGGTCGCCCCCTCGGCCGCGAGCGCGCGGGTCCAGACGGGGCCGAGATTTCCGAGCGCACCGGTGACGACGGCTACTCGGCCCCGAAGGCCGTCAGTGCTCATCGTCGCCGCGCTGGCGGGCGCCGGCGGGCTCGGACCGAAGAGGCGTGGAGGCATAGCCCTCGGCCCGTTCTGCTTGCGGCAGGAGCTCCTCGAGGTGCTCGAAGGTCAGCGCGGAGTCCTCGGTGAGCGGGTGCCTAAGGACACGACCGATCACGTTGTCGAGCTCGTAGGGAGGCAGCCCGTCACCGGGCGACTTGAGTGCCAGGTCGTCACGGCGGAGGACGTGCCCCGCCGGAAGCGTCGCTCCGGCGACGATCTTCTTGCCCATCTTGGTGATCGGGTCGGCCTCGCTCGGGTGCGGGGTCTTGGCGCCGTCGCCGAGCGCGACCCGCGTGCGACGGAGATCGCGGACGAGCTTGCGCAGCCCGACCGGCTCGAGCGAGAAGCGGTGGTCGGTGCCCTTCAGGGCGCGGTTGAGCGTGAAGTGCTTCTCGACGATCCGCCCGCCGAGCACGTACGCGGCGACCGGCATCGCAATCCCGTTGTCGTGCCCCGAGTAGCCGACGACGGTGTCCGGGAAGACCTCGCGGTAGGTCTCGATCACCCGCAGGTCGAGCTCCTCCCACTCGGCCGGGTAGCCCGCGGTGCACTGGAGCAGGCCGATCTGCGGATTGATCTCCGCGATCGTGTCGTGGGCCCGGCGTACGTCGTCCAGGGTCCCGCCGCCCGTCGAGACGATCATCGGCCGTCCGATCTCGGCGACGAAGCGGAGCAGCGGCGTGTTCGTCAGGTCGCCCGAGGCGATCTTGTAGGCCGGCATGTCGAGGTCGGCGAGCAGCTCAGCGCTGGTGAAGTCGAACGCCGTCGCGAAGAACGTCAGACCCAGCTCCGCGGCGTGGGCCTTGAGCTCCTGGTACTCGGACCGCCCGAACTCGAGCGCCTCGCGGTGCAGCCCGTACGTCGGCCCGTAGCTGTTCTCGTTGTCGTAGGGCCGGTTGTAGGCCTCGTGCGTGTACAGCGAGTAGTTGTCGCGCTTCTGGAGCTTGACTGCGTCCGCGCCGCACGTGGCCGCCTCGGCGAAGAGCTGCTTTGCGTGGTCGAGCGATCCCTGGTGGTTGTGGCCGATCTCGGCGATCACCCAGCAATCCGTGTCGTCGGCGATCCGCGCGCCGTCGATCGTCAGCTCCCGCGCCCTCACGACCGCCCTAGCGTAGCCGAGGAGGTGACAGGGCATCGCGATAGGCGGTGACGATCAGCGACGCCGCACGCTCCCAGGCAAAGTGCTCGCGCACACGCGCACGAGCGGCGGCGCCGAGGCGCCGGCGAAGCTCGCCGTCGCCCAGAAGCCGCTCGAGCGCTGCCTGAAGGGCCGAAACGTCACCAGGCGGGACGGACAGCCCGGTCTCGCCGTCGACGACGAGATCGCGGAGGCCGCCGACCGCGGAGGCAACCACGGGCCGGCCGTGCGCCATCGCCTCCGCGCACGCGACGCCGAACCCCTCGCGCAGCGACGGGCACGCGACGACCGCGGCGCGCTCGTAGAGCCGGAGGAGCTCGTCGTGCGCCACCCAGCCGAGTGCCTGCGGCACGCGCTCGCGCAGCGGCCCGTCCCCGGCGACGACGAGCGGGAGCCCGCGCGTCGCCTCGAGCAGCTCAGGAACGCCCTTCTCCGCGGAGAGCCGGCCCGCGTACAGGATGTGCGGCGGCTCCTCCGGATCGCCGACGGTCTCCGGGACGTCCACGCCGCTCGGGATCACGCGCACCGTCCGTGCACCGAGGTCACGCGCCGCGGCTGCGAGCTCCTGGGAGGCGCAGATCGCGAGTCGGGCGCGACGGAGAATCGTTCGGGGGAGCAGCGGCGCGCGGCGGGCGAGCTCGACATCCGTCCCCCAGAGCTGCACGACGAACGGCCGCCCGGTCAGCGCCGCGACACCCCCCGCGGGCAGCCAGTGCGCGTGCACGAGGTCGGCGTCGCGCGTGGCGGCGCGAGCTGCACGGGCGAACGAGACGAGCATCGCCGGCAGCGCCGCGACAAGCCACGGCCGCCGTCGCAGGTTGCCGACCACGCCGTGGCCGTACGCAATCCCGAAGTGGCGGAACGAGAGCGCCGAGACCACGTCGACCGTCACCCCGTTCGCGCGGACGTGCTCCACGGCGTCGGCGACGAACCTCCCGACGACGTCCTCGGGTGAGCGCGGATACGAGGTGGTCAGGACGACGACCTTCACCGGGCCTGCGGCTGTGTCTGGCCGACGGCGGTCCGCCGCCGCGAGAAGACGATCGGCACCGCGAGCACGAGCGCGGCGAGCACGTAGAAGTAGTAGAAGCTCATCGTCAGGTAGAAGAAGTTCGCGGCCAGGGTTCCGGCGAGCGCGGCGGTCAGGCCCCATGCGAGCGGCCGCAGCCGCGAGGCGGCGGGGTCGTGCGCCGCCGAGAGCGAGCGGCCGATCGCCCGCGCAGCCTGCAGGCGCCGGAAGAGGTACCAGAGAAAGGTGATGAAGACGGCCGCGCCGACGAGCCCGGTCTCGACGAGCAGCGCCACGTAGAACGAATGCGGGCCCCAGTTCGTCTTGCCGGTGACGAGCTCGTAGTAGATCGAGAAGTTGTTGAAGCCGAGTCCGAACAGCGGATGCGCCGAGAGCACATTCGGGATGAAGTCGTAGACGCCGAAGTGCACCGAGGCGGAGGTGTCCTTCGCCGTCACCCGCGAGCGGATCACGGTCTCGAAGAAGTGCAGGCGAGAGAGGACGACGATCCCGACCAGCGCGAGCGACGCCGCGAGCGGAACGAGCAGGTCGCGCGAGGCCAGTCGCCGACGGTACGGGACCGCGAGCACGAGCAAGCCCACTCCGAGCCCGAGCAAGCCGCTACGCGAGAGCGTGGCTAGCTCGACGATCAGCAGGAAGCCAAGCACGGCCGCGAGCTGGCCGCGCAGTCGGTGCCCGCGCGGGAGCCGCAGGTAGACCGGGAGCAGCGTCAGCAGCGGGACGATGATCATGATCCCCAGATGGTTGGGGTCGGCCGTGAGCGCGTTCGGCCGGTAGACGTTCTGACCCTCGACGGCTCCGTAGATGTTGATCGAGCTCGCGCCGCCGGTGATCGGCTTGAGGACGGCGTTGTCCAGGTTCCGGCCGCCCTGGGCCGCGACGAGCTGGAGTACGCCGTAGACGGCGTTGACGACGACGCCCGCGGTGAAGACCCCGATCGTCCGCCAGTAGAAGCGCTCCGAGCGCCGGCCGAGGTACGTGACCGCGGCGACCAGGAAGAGGATGTGGATCGCCCACTTGAAGAAGCCCTTCCAGAACTGGTCGACGCCGTCCGCGGTGTCGATCGAGAAGTAGCCGAGCAGGTAGGCGAGGACGAACGCGAGTCCGAAGCAGACGACGACGGCAGACGTGCGCACGAGCCGCCGGTCGTGGGTCGCCAGCCGCTCGACCGTCCAGAGGACGAGGAACGCGAGCGCGAGGATGTCGGCCAGGCTGACGTTGCCCGCGATGTTCCAGCGCACTTTCTCGAAGGTGACGCAGAAGATCGTCGCGAAGAAGAGGAACCGGGTGATCCTCATGGGGCGAGGCTTCGCAGCAGCTCGGCCAGCTCTCCGACCCGAGCCTCGCGGGAGATGCGGCGGCGGGTCTCCGCGTCGAGCGGCGGCCCGTCGAGCCCGCCGGCCTGCCAGCGCGCGTGTAGCTGCTCGAGGGTCGCGCGCATCGCCGGCACGTCGTCCGGCGCAACGACGATGCCGGCGCCGGTCCTGCGAATGAGGTCGGCGGCGGCCCCGTCGGGCGGGACGACGGCCAGGATCGGCCGCTCGGCGGCGAGGTACTCGAAGACCTTCCCAGAGAGGACGCCGCGCCCCCGGCCGCCCGCTTCCGGAATCAGGAGCAGGAGCACCTCCGAGTCCCGTTGCAGCTCGAGCGACCGCCGCCGCGCGACGTACGGGATCAGCTCGAGCCGGTCTCCGAGCTCGAGGGTCGCCGCCCAGTCCGCGTCGGCCGGGCGGAAGTCGCCGACGAAGCGGGCGACGGCGTCTACGCCCGACTCGGCGAGGGCGGTCAGGAACGGTCGCGGGTCGCGCTTGCCGAAGAAGCTGCCCGTGTGCGTGATCCGGAAGCGCTCGGACGGCCGGTACTCGAAGCCGGCGAAGTCGTCGAAGTCGGAGCCGTTCGCGATCGTCACCACCGGCCCGCTCGGGTCGAGCGCGCGCGCTTCGTCGGCGATCGCCTCCGCCGCTGCGACGACCGCGTCCGCGTAGTGCGCGACGAGCGCGGCGACACCATGCTCGCCCTGCTCCTTGATCCGGGCGAGCCGCTGCTCGGTGCGCCGGTGGGGGTTGGCGACGAGCGAGTCGCGCAGGTCGGCGACCCAGCGCGCGCCGGTCACCCGCTTGACCGCCGCGCCGACGAGGTGCACCGAGCTCGGCGGTGAGGTGGTCAGCACGACGTCGATCCCCTCGCGGCGGGCGATGCGGATCGCGGCGGGGACCGCGGTCAGGTTCCAGGGGACGTTCTCGTCCGGGACGAGCAGCCGGCGGCCGAAGAGCCGCGCCTGCGTCTCGACGTGGGCAAGCCCCGTCTTCCCGTACAGCTCCTGCGCCGGGCGCCGTCCCCGGGGGCCGAGGTAGCGGGCGCGATGGACCCACGCCTGCGTCGGCGGCTCGAGCTCGTCGTCGCGGTGCACCCACTTCGGGTCGTCCGGGGCGAGCACGTGGGTCTCGATCCCGAGCGCCGGCAAGTGCGCGGCCGTCTTCAGGGTGCGCTGGACACCGCCGCCCCCCGCGGGCGGAAAGTAGAGCGACACGAGCAATACCTTCACCTGGGCAAGTTTCCATGACGCCGTGACGGATCTGCGTCGTGTGAGAGCTTGCCTTCGCGCGCGGAGGCGAGACGGCGCTCTCGCCGGAGCGCACGGGCCGAATCGTCACTCGCTCACAAGAAGGAGGGG
>JBKPCT010000159.1:0-8194 GCA_046727515.1 Actinomycetota bacterium
CGCTTCAGCCACGGGCGAGGACCGGCTCACGTCTGGCGTCCGCCGCCGGCGCTTCTTCGTGGATGCACGCCGTCGAGCGCCCCGCTCCGAGAAGCCGCAGCGGGAAGTCGCCCATCACGCAGTCCGATTGCGCAAACGCGCACCGCGGATGGAAGCGACAGCCGGGCGGGGGCTGCGCGAGGTCGGGCGGTGCCCCCGGAATCGTCAACAGCGTCTCGCGCACGTTGTCGAAGTGCGGCACGGAGCGCAGGAGACTCAGCGTGTAGGGGTGCCGCGGCTCCCGAAATACGGCCTCGACCGGTCCGAGCTCCACCACTTGTCCGGCGTACATCACGGCGACGTGCTCGCACGTCTGGGCGATGACTGCGAGATCGTGAGAGACGAAGACGACGCTGACGTGCAACCGTTCCTGGAGCGAGGCGAGGACTGCGAGGATCTGGTCCTGGATCGTCACGTCAAGCGCGGTCGTCGGCTCGTCGCAGAGGAGCAGCTTGGGCTCGCAAGAGAGCGCGATCGCGATCATCACCCGCTGCCGGAGCCCACCGGAGAGCTCGAAGGGATACGCATCTGCGCGGCGGGTCGGATCCGGAATCCCCACGAGCCGCATGAGCTCGAGCGCCCGGGCCCGCGCGGCTCGCCGACCGAGGCCCAGCCGGACGAGAGGGCCCTCGGCAATCTGGTCGCCGACCTTCATCACGGGGTTGAGCGCGGTCATCGGCTCCTGGAAGACCATCGCGATCGAGCGCCCGCAAATCTTCCGCAACTGCTCCTCGTCCGCCGAAGCTAGATCGACGCCGTCGAAGAGGGCGTGGCCGCCGATGACCCTCGCCGTCCGTGGGAGCAGTCCGATCAGCGCCCGGAGCGTCATCGTCTTTCCGGATCCCGACTCCCCGACGAGTCCGAGCGCCTCGCCCGCGGCGACGCTGAACGACGCGCCGTCGACGGCACGGAGCACACCGCCGGGGAGATTGAACTCGACTCGGAGATCGCGGACGTCGAGGACCGGGTCGCTCATTCGGGCCGCAAGAGGTCGGCGAGACCGTCAGCGATCAGAGAGAGCCCGAGGGCTGTAATGACCACGGCGACTCCCGGGATCGTCGCGAGCTCCCAGTGGGTCGTGAGATACGTCTGTCCGTCGGCGATCATCCTTCCCCAGTCCGCCTGCGGCGGCTGCACGCCGAGACCGAGGTAGCCGAGGGTGACGATGGCGAGGATGTCGAGCACGATGTCGGACATCGAAAACACAACCGCCTGCGTGATCACGTTCGGGAGCAGGTGCCGGCCGATGATGCGCACGTTCGAGAGGCCGGCCGTGTGGGCGGCGAGCACGTACTCCTGACGCTTCTGCACGAGAACTTCTCCTCGCACGATGCGCGCGTAGGAGACCCAACCGACGATGGTGATGGCGATATAGATGTTCCGCGTTCCCGGCCCGAGGGCGAAGACGAGGGCGATGACCAAGACGTAGAAGGGGAAGGCGACGACGACACTCACGAGCCAATTGGTCAGCGTGTCGGCGCGGCCGCCGAAGTAGCCGGCGATGAGCCCCGCGAACGTCCCGATGACGAACGGGAACACGACGGCGAGGAAGGCGATGTGCAGGTCGGTGCGCGCACCGTAGACGAGACGCGTCCATACGTCGCGGCCGAGATCGTCCGTCCCGAGCGGATGGCTCCACGACGGACCCTGGAGGATGTTCGTCAGGTTCTGATCGACGGGGCTGTGCCAAGTGACGAGGGGGGCGAGGAGCGCAAGCAGGACGATCGTTCCGATGATCGAAAGGCCTGCGACGAACGCCGGAGTTCGGTACCAGCGTTCACGAAAGCCTCGGCGGCGGGAGACGACGGGCGCTTCTACAACGGACGCGGCGACCGTGGCCATCAGTCGAACCTGACCCGCGGGTCGAGGAGCGCGTGGATGATGTCGGTCGTCAGGTAGACGAGCACGACCATGACCGCGAAGGCCAGCGTGACTGCCTGAACGACCGGGAAGTCGCGCTGGAAGATCGAGTTGATCATCAGCTGCCCGAGCCCGGGCAGAGCGAACACCTGCTCGACCACGAGCGTTCCTCCGACAAGGAAGCCGATGTTGACACCGAGCACGCTCACCATCGAGATGACGGCGTTCCTGAGCGCGTGTCGGGTCAGGACACGCAGTTCGGGGAGACCCTTCGAACGCGCGGTGGCGACGTATTCCGATTCCAGGACCTCGAGCATGCTGGCGCGAAGACTCCTGATCAGGATCGGGGAGATCGCGAGGGCCACCGTCAGCGCAGGCAAGATCATCGAGTGCAGGTGACCGAAGGGCCCGTGCCCGTAGCCGCCGACCGGGAAGGCACGTCCCGAGTTGAGGGCAAATGCGAGCAAGAGCATGATCCCGATCCAGAACTGTGGAAACCCGAGGCCCACGAGCGGCACGGCGCGGACGGCGTGGTCGGTCGGACGGTCGTGCTTCGCCGCTGCGAGGACGGCCAGGGGCACCGCGATCGCGACTGCAAAGAGCGTCCCGAGCGCGATCAGCCACAGCGTCACTGGCATCCGCTCGAGCACCAACCTCCCTGCGGGAACGCTGTAGAAGAGTGACGAGCCCAGGTCCCCGTGGACGAGGCGGACGACGAAGCGCCAGTACTGGACCGGCAGCGGCTGGTCGAGCCCCCACTGCTTGTGCAGGGCCGCCACACGCTCGGGAGTCGCGCGCGTCCCGAGCATCGTGCGCGCAGGGTCCCCGGGCACGAGGTGGATCAGGAAGAACACGAGCAGGGTGACCCCGAAGGCGATCGGGATCATCTGCAGCAGCCGCCGGAGCGTGTAAGCGGCGAGGCTCACGCGGTCACGTCCCGGGTGTCAGGGGTGGATCATCCGATCCAGACGTCCTCCAGGTGGTAGTTGCCGAGCGGGTAGACGAAGAACCCGTGCACCTTCGACGAGTACGCCCACCGCAGCGGCGAGTAGTAGAGGAAGCCCGCGAATGCGTCCTGGGCTGCTAGGCGCTGGATCTGCGCGTAGAGCCTGCGTCGCGTGGCCAGATTCGTGTTCTGCTGAGCCTGGTGCGCCAGCGCGATCACCTTCGGGTTGGTGTACCCGGTCCAGAACGAATTGTTCCCTCCGCCTTTCGGGTCGACGGCGAAGGTCACGAGCTCGTCCGGGTCGGCGATGTCCATCGTCCAGTACTGGAACCCGAGCTGGTATTTCCCTTGACTCTGGAGCGAGATCTCCGAGCTCGTGTCCACCTGCTTGAAGGTGACCGCGATGCCGAGCTTCTTGAGCGCCTGCTGGAGGATCTGGCCGTTCGCGTTCTCGACCTGCTCACCGGATCCGACCATCAGGTCGACCTTGAAGCCATTCGGGTACTGGGACTTCGCGAGCTCCGCCTTCGCTTTTGCCAGGCTGTACTGGATCCCGGGTGAATGCGGATCGTAGAACGGCACCTGTGGCGGGAGAAACGAGTTTGCCGGCTTCCCGTACCCGAACAGGACCGACTTCACGATCGCCGCACGGTCGATCGCGTACGAGATCGCGCGGCGAACGTGCACGTCGGCAAGCGGTGCGACGCTCTCGTTCATGAGGAGATAGTCGGTCCTTGTCGACGGGAAGAGCCTCATCGTCACGCCCGGCGTGTTCTTGAGCTTCGTGATCGAGTTGAACGGCGGGAATTCGTCGAGGTCGATCTGGCCCCCGCGGAGCTGGAGCTCACGCGTGTTCTGGTCGGAGACGAAGGTCCACGTGACGGAGTCGAGGTACGGCTTTCCCTTCTGCCAGTAGTAGGGATTGCGCTTGAAGGTGACGGACTGGCCCACGACCCGTTTGTCCCACATGAACGGTCCCGTCCCGATCGGGTGCTTGTAGAACTCGGCGCGCTTCTGCCCCGCGAAGTTCCTCGGGATGATCCCGTTCGCGAAGATCGCAATGTCGGCGATGAAGGGCGCCCAGCGATATTTGAGGTTCACGATCACCGTGTCCGTGCCTTTCGCCTGGACGTTCTTGATCGCGCTGTCGATGTAGGACCACGTCCTGCCGGCCGCTCGGGCGTCGTCGAGCGTGAACTTCACGTCCGCGGCGGTCATCGGGCTGCCGTTCGAGAAGCGGACGCCCTTCCGCAGGTGGAACGTGTACTGCTTGCCGCCGTTCGAGATCGAGTAGCTCGTGGCGAGCCACGGCTTCACGTGCTGGCCGTCGGGCGTGACCGTGTACAGCGGCTCCATGATCTGCTCGGTCAGCCAGACCGACTCGTTCTGGGGGACGTTCGTCTTGTCGAAAGACTGCGAGTCTTCGATCCGGGCGATCCGAAGTGTTCCTCCCCGCTTCGGCGTGAGGGCGCGTCCGCTCCCGGCCGAGAGACCGACGGCGACGAGCGTCGAGAGGAGGAGGGCGACGGCGAGAACGACTGCGGCTTTCCGCGTGTGCATCTGGACTCCTTGCCGAGGGACAGGCCACCGCGACTCGTGCAGGTACTCGCGACTATCGCACACGCCATCCCCCTGCGCCGTTCCGTGACGAGTGCCGTCCTCCCGGGAGATCAGTCGCCGTCTCGCCAGCCGCTTTCGATGACGTCGCGAACCTCCTCGACGCCGGCTTGCCACACGCGGAGCACGTCCTCGTCGGAGCGCTCGTAGACGCCGCCGAGCGAGCCATCGCCGAGCAGCGTGCGTACGTCCGTCGGGTCGAGTTCGCGCATCTGCGCGATGTCCGCCATCGGCTTGCGCTCGGTAGGCAGTCTGACCCCCGCGAGCCGCGTCCAGGGGAAGTTCTCGAGCCAGGACGCATGGCTCGCATCGGGGTCGATCGACTGGACGACCACCCAGGTCCGCGGTGCGTTCCACCAGTCGTGCCAAAGCACCTGGGCATCAGGATGAGCGCGCGGGAGCTCGTTCGCCGCATCGCGTCCCGCGCCGTTCCCACCGTGTCCGTTCACGACGACGAACCGCCGGAAGCCCTGCCCGTACAGCGACTCGAGCAGGTCGTGCAGAACGGCCTGATAGGTCTCCACCTGGAGTGTGGGACTGCCGGGATACGCGGCGAAGTAGGGCGTGAGCCCGTACGCGAGCGCGGGGAGCACGGGGACGCCGAGCGGCTCGGCCGCTTCGACCGCGACCCGCTCGGACAGGATGGCGTCGACGCCGAGCGAGAGGTAGCCGTGCTGCTCGACGGAGCCGAGCGGGAGCACGATCCGGTCGTCGCGCTCGAGGTAGCGCTCGAGCTGCATCCAGTTGAGGTCGACGATCCTCATGCCGTCAGCCTCTCCAACGCCGCGGCGACTGACAGGACGACGGCATCCTCGCCTGCAGCCGCCGCGAGCTGCAGGCCTGTCGGAAGTGGGCCTTCGACGAGCCCGCAGGGGACGGACACGGCGGGAAGCCCGGCGAGGTTGTACGGGCCCGTGAACCGCGCTTCGACCTCGCCCTGCGGTGTGCCGACGGGAGGATCTTCGTGTGGCGCTGGGTATGCGACGGTCGGACCCGCGAGTACGTCGACCTCTCCGAGCGCCCGACGGAAGCCCTCCGCGACCCGCTGCCGGTCGGCGAGCGCCCCCTCGTAACGCTCGTCGTCCACGTCCCGCCCCGCCTCGATAACCGCACGCGTTCCAGGACCGTACTTGTCGCCTTCACGCTCGAGCAGCTTGCGGTGAACGTCGTAGGCTTCCCGGACGACGATCGCGCCGAGCGCGTCGTCCGCGAGCTCGAGCTCCGGGACGTCGACCTCGACGAGGACGAGGCCTGCCCCGGCCAATCGCGCGAGCCCCTCTTCGACACGATCTCGAACGCCGGGGACGACCTCGGTGTCGTCGACCTGCCGCCGAAGGACCCCGACTCGAAGCCCGGAGACGTCGCGCAGCTCGTACGACCGGCCGGCGATCGCGCCGAGGAGGACGGCGGCCTGCGCGGCGGTTCGCGTGAGCGGGCCGACATGGTCGAGAGTCGGCGAGAGCGGGAAGACGCCCTCGACCGGCACGAGCCCGTAGGTCGGCTTGAGCCCGATAATGCCGCAATACGCGGCCGGAATCCGGATCGAGCCGCCGGTGTCCGTTCCGAGCGCAAAGTCGCACACGCCGGCCGCCACGAGCGCGGCGGCGCCGCTGCTCGAGCCGCCGGAGGTTCGGCTGAGGTCCCGCGGATTGAACGTCATCCCGTACGCTGGGTTGACGCTGCCGGCCGCGTACTCGAGCAGGTTGGTCTTGCAGAGGAGCTCTGCTCCCGCCTCTCGTAGGCGCGTGACGACGGGAGCGTCCATCTTTGCCGGTGCTGGCACACCGACGGTCGACGCGTTCGTCGTCACGACGCCGCGGACGTCGATGTTGTCCTTGATTGCAACGGGGACTCCGCGGAGCGGGCCTCCCTGCGGATTGGCCGAAGGCTCGAGAACCTCGATGACGGCGTTCAGTCGACGCCCTGCGTCGAGGCAGCCGGCATAGGCGGCGAGCAGCTCGAGGTTCTGGACTTGGCACACGCGCCGCCCCGCTTCGATCTGGTGTACGAGCGCAAGCATCCTCTCGAGCAGCGGGCCGTCGAGCCCGTCGAAGATCGCGGTCTCAGCCTTCCGCTTACGAATCGCGAGATCCCGATAGATGCCCGAGTGCGTCTTCGCCGACCCTCGGTTGAACTCGACGAGACGTGCGATCGAGCCGTCGAGATCGGCGGGCTCGAAGCCGTCGAATGCCTCTGGACGAGCAGTCGCGGCCGCGAGCACCTCCTCGGCGAGTCGGAGGTAGAGCGGGCGGTACCGTGGCTCGGAGAGCGCGTCGACGATCGAGAGGTCTGAAACCGCTGTCGCGAACAGCATCGCGCTGTAAGCCTCCTTGGCCCAGAGGAAGCCCATGATGTTGGCGGTGACCTCTGCGTCCGCGAGGTCGCGCGCAAGCCGCTCGACGCGCTCGCTCGCTCGGCCGTCGAGCTCGCCGACGCGCACGGTGCCACGGCCGCCGAGCAGGATACGACCAGGCGCCAAGTAGTCCGCACCGAAGTTGACGAATGCTCCGACCGTTCGCTCGGGTCCAACCGCCGCAGCGATCGCCGGCTCGTTGAGTCCGTTCTGGAGCGAGACGACGAAGCCGGCGTCGGTGAGCCGAGGAGTGACCTGCGCGATCGCCGAGGTCGTGTCGTGTGCCTTCACCGCGAGTAGCACGACCTCGAGGCGGTCCGGAAGATCGGCGGGAAGGACCGCGCGGGCCGGCACCGCGAACTCCTCGACCGGCCCTTCGATCGCCAAGCCCCGCTCGTTCATCGAAGCGACGTGCTCGGAGTCCCGGTCGCAGAACAGCACTGAATGGCCGTCCCGAGCAAGTCGCGCGCCCACGATTCCACCGATCGCCCCGGAGCCCACGACCACGTAGTCCACGTGCCCGATCTTCGCAGAGCCAGTCGTCCACCATCCGCGTCGCCGCTCGCACACGCCGACGGAATCAGCGTTCGCGAGGACCCACGGGACAGGCGCGGCGACGGGGGCCTTGGCGCGCGGAGGAGCCTGGCTCCCTCCGTGCGCCAAGGCGACAATGGTGCTCTAGCGGCGAGGCGATCCAGCCGCGAGCAATGTCTCTGGCGAGATCTCGCGGAAGATGAACTCGTCGTAGCCGAACAGAGTGGCCGCGATGGCGGAGATCACGCGTGCGCCGTCGAGCGGCGTCAGCTGGTTCTTCTCCACGGCGAAGCGGACGTTCTCGACCAACTGACTCGCCACCTGCCACTTCGGCTCGATGCTCTTACCGAACTCGCTCGGCGTCATCGACGCGTAGTGGTTGACGAGCGAGGTGGTGACCGTCGTCTCCGGCACTACTGCACACCCCCTTTCGGGTTCGTCCGGTGCCAACACCGCGGGTGCCCGACGAGCGTCTATTCCATGGGCGTAGCCGACCACGAAAACACCGCAAAGAGCGAGAAAGTGCAGCTGTGCTCGTTCTCGTCGTCGCAGCCAGTGTTTTTTCGGGCTCCTCGCATCCTCCGCGATAGCCGCGCCGAAGATCACGATCCTGGCCGTCACAGCCTTCGTCGTGACGGCGCTCCTGTCGAAGCTCGCGTCGTAACTCATCAGCGGAGTGCGCTGTATCGCATCCCAGCCTTCGTCCGTCAGGGAGCTAGGTGACTGACGCGAGCGTTCGCGCAGACGTCTCGCGCTGTTCCGGTTCAACCGTCGTCCCAAGCGGGAAGCAGGAGGCCCTGGGGACGTTGTCGACCTCGGAGCCTTCGAGCAGGAGGAGGGAGTGA
>JBKPCT010000160.1:0-16026 GCA_046727515.1 Actinomycetota bacterium
CGCTCGTCGAACGTGGGGACGGTGACGCTTGCCGAACTGCTCGGGTCGAAGCGGCTGAGCGCCTGGATCACGCGCTTCGGCTTCGGCCGCCCGACCGGAATCGACTTCCCCGGTGAGAGCCCGGGGATCGTGCTGCCACGAAAACGGTGGTCGGGCTCGACGATCGGGAACGTACCGATCGGCCAGGGGATCGCGGTGACGCCGATCCAGATGGCCGCCCTGTACGGCGCGCTCGCGAACCGCGGCGTGTGGGTCCAGCCGCACCTCCTCGACCACATCCGCGGGCGGCACGTGAAGCGCCCTGCGCGCCGTCGCGTGCTCTCTCCGGCTGTCTCGCGCGAGCTGATCAGCATGCTGCAGGGAGTCGTCTCCGGCGGGACGGGGGAGGAGGCCGCCGTGCCGGGGTACCTGGTCGCCGGGAAGACCGGGACCGCGGCGAAGCCCGACCCGAGCGGGGGCTACTCGGACAGGAGATACGTCGCGTCGTTCGTCGGGATCGTGCCTGCGAGCTCGCCGCGGCTCGTCGTCCTCGTGTCCATCGACGAGCCGCAGGGGCAGATCTTCGGCGGCGTCGTCGCGGCGCCCGCGTTTCGCGACATCGCCCGATTCGCGCTGCAGTACCTGGACGTGCCGCCGGACGACACCGCGACGCTCGGGAGCGGCAACGCAAGCGCGCCGCAATTCGGTTAGCTGCGGGCTCGCTAGGTGCGCCCAGCCTCCTCCCCGCGGCGAGCATAGTTCTGGTCGTGCCCGCGCGCAATTGTCGCTCGGAGAAAAGACCCGCTATCGCGGCACTTTGGTGACGAATCGGCCACCGGGTGGCGCCAGACCGCCCTGTTAGACTCGGCCGTCGTGGATATCGAGCGCCTGATCGCCGCGCTCGCGCCGGCGCAGGTGGTCGCGCTCGCGCCGACGGAGATCCGAGACCTCGCGTACGACGCTCGCGCCGCTTCCCCAGGGGCGCTCTTCTTCTGCGTCCCGGGCATGCGCGCCGATGGGCACGACTTCGCCCCCGAGGCCGTCGAGAACGGTGCCGTTGCGCTCGTCGTCGAGCGGCCGCTCGACCTGCCGGTGCCGCAGCTCGTCGTCGCCGACTCGCGCGCGGCAATGGCCGTCGCGGCCGACGAGTTCTTCGCGCGGCCGACGGAGGAGCTCGCCGTGGCGGGCGTCACGGGGACGAGCGGGAAGACGACGACCGCGTTCCTTCTCTACGCGGTGCTCGCCGGAGCCGGACGCCGCCCGGGGCTGCTCGGCACGGTCGAGACGCGCGTGGACGGGGAACGCCGCCCGGCGACGAGAACGACCGCCGAGGCGATCGATCTCCAGCGCCTGTTCCGGGAGATGCTGGACGTGGGGGATCGCAGCTGCGCGATGGAAGCCACCTCGCACGGCTCTCGACTCCATCGTCTCGATCGCGTGCGGTTCGCAGTCCTCGTCTTCACGAACCTGAGTCAGGATCATCTCGATTTCCACCCCACAATGGAGGACTACTTCGAGGCGAAGCGACGGCTCTTCGTCGGCGACGACGCCCCTCCGGCGGCGGTCAACCTCGGCAACGCATACGGCCGCCGGCTTGCGGAGGAGCTGCGCGCCGCCCGCACGCCGCTCCTCACGTTCGGCTTCGCCGACGACGCTGCGATCCGTCCCGAGAACCTCGACCTGTCGGCGACGGCGACCACGCTCGAGGCCGGGGGGATCGAAATTCGCACGCGCCTCCGTGGGCGCTTCAACGTCGAGAACGTCCTCGGGGTGGTCGCCGCCGCGCGGCTGCTCGGAATCGCCGACGAGGCGGTCGCGGCCGGGATCGAGTCCGTCGGCGGAGTCCCGGGACGGTTCGAGATCGTCGACGAGGGGCAGCCGTTCACGGTCGTGGTCGACTACTCGCACAAGCCCGGAGCGCTCGAGACCGTCCTACGGGCGGCGCGCGAGCTCACCGTAGGGCGCGTGGTCTGCGTCTTCGGCTGCGGTGGCGATCGGGACGCCGGCAAGCGGCCCCTGATGGGGCGGATCGCATCCGAGCTCGCGGACGTCCCGATCCTCACTTCCGACAACCCGCGCAGCGAGGATCCCGCGGCGATCGCCGAGGCCGTGCTCGCCGGGATGGACGGCGAGCCCGAGGTCGAGCTCGACCGGCGTGCCGCGATCGCTCGCGCGATCGAGCTCGCCGAGCCCGGCGATGTCGTCGTGATCGCGGGCAAGGGCAACGAGCCGGGGCAGGAGATCGCGGGCCGGGTGATCCCGTTCGACGATCGCGAGGTCGCGAGCGAGGCGCTGCGCGCGCTGCGGACGACCGCGTGATCCCGCTGGCGCTCGCCGACGTCACGGAGGTCGCTCCGGGGCAGCTCGTGGCCGCGCCGGGTGTCGCGGAGGTGACCGGGCTCCAGGCAGACTCCCGCCGGGTCGAGCCGGGTGACCTCTTCGTCGCCGTACGCGGCGGCGTCGGCTTCGTCGAGGACGCGCTTGCGCACAAGGCCGCGGCCGCGCTCGTCCCGGACGACGCGCACGCGGCCCTGGCAGGGCTGGCCGGTCGTGTGCGCGAGCGGAGCACGGCGCGCTTCGTCGCGATCACCGGCTCGATGGGTAAGACGTCGACAAAGGACATCCTCGCCGCGATCTGCTCGCCGCTCCTCCGGACCGTCGCCGCCGAGCGGAGCTACAACGCCGAGATCGGCGTACCCCTGACGATCGGCCGCGTCGAGCCGGACACCGAGCTCTGCATCCTCGAGCTGGCGATGCGCGGCTTCGGCCAGATCGCCGAGCTCTGCGCGTTCGCGCGCCCGGACGTGGGTGTGATCACGAACATCGGCCCCGCTCACCTCGAGAAGGTCGGCGACCTCGCCGGGGTCACGCGGGCGAAGGGCGAGCTCGTCGAGGCGCTCCCGGCGGGCGGGACCGCCGTTGTCCCCCGGGGGTTCCCGATCGAGCGGGACGATCTCGAGGTCGTCCGGGTTGGCGAAGACGTGGCGCTCGTCTCGTTCGAGCCGCCGCTGCTGGAGACCACCCTCGGCACGGTCGAGGTCGGTTTCACCGCACGACACGTCGCCGCGAACGCGGTGACCGCACTCGCGACCGCGCACGCGCTCGGACTCCAGCTTCCGGAGCAGCTCCACGTCGAGTTCACGGAGTGGCGCAATCAGGAGCTGCCGCTGCCCGGCGGCGGCGTCCTCGTCAACGACGCCTGGAACGCGAACCCCGTCTCGATGAGCGCCGCCCTCGAACACCTCGTTTCACTCGCCGCCGGGCGGCGCACGGTCGCTGTCCTCGGCGAGATGGCGGAGCTCGGCGGGTACACCGGCGAAGCGCACGCCGAAGTGGCGCGCGCCGTCGACCAGATCGGGATCGACGAGGTGATCGCGATCGGCCCGCACGCGCGTGCCTACGGAGGGCACTGGGTCGCGACCCGCGACGAGGCCCTGGCCGTGCTCGAAGAGCTGCTCCGGCCCGGCGACTGCGTGCTGGTGAAGGGGGCGAGGGTACTGGAGCTCGAACGGATCGCCGAGGCGCTGACGACGGTGAACGTCCTGTGACCCGCCCGGCGATACTCGGCGCGGCCCGGGCGGCTGCAAAGCGGCGCCATGCGTCGTCCTCAGTCGCCCGCGTACTGACCCGTACGGGGGCTCCCTGCGTCCTAGCCTGGCTTGCTTTTCGCGTGCCGGAGCATCGCCAGCATCACCGGGCGGGTCACTAGTGGTCGACGTGCTGATCGCCGGAATCGTCGCAATGATCATCTCGATCGCCGCCGGGCCGCGCTTCATCCGCTTCCTGCGCCTGCGCGAGTATGGGCAGCCGATTCGCGAGGAGGGCCCCGCGGGCCACTTCGTCAAGCAGGGGACGCCGACGATGGGCGGTCTGCTCGTCGTCTTCGCGGCCGCAGTGCCCTACCTGATCCTTGCGAAGTACTCGACGCCCGCGTTGACCGTGTTCTTCATCACGGTCAGCTGCGGCGCAATCGGCTTCCTGGACGACTACATCAAGCTCACGCACCACCGGTCGCTGGGGCTGAGCGCGCGGTGGAAGCTCCTGCTGCTCGTGCTGATCACCGCGGTCGTCGGCTGGGTCACGCACCACCGGCACTTCTCGACCGACCTGTACCTGCCCCTCGTCGACTCGAGGATCCCCCTCTCCTGGGCCTGGTACCCGTTCTTGTTCCTGATCATCGCCGGCGCCGCGAACGGCGTGAATCTGACGGACGGGATCGACGGGCTCGCGGCCGGAACGGGGATCATCGCCGTCTTCACGTTCACGGCGATGACCGTGATCGCGTACATCCGCTCCGGCGTCCCGGGGCATCGCTCGTCGATCTACCTCGACCTCTCGATCATCGGTGCTGCGCTGATCGGGGCCACGGTCGGCTTCCTCTGGTACAACGCCTTTCCCGCCGAAGTGTTCATGGGCGACACCGGCTCGATGGCGATCGGCGGCGCGCTTGCCGGCTTCGCGATCATGACGAAGACCGAGTTCCTGCTCCTCCTCGTGGGCGGGATCTTCCTGATCGAGGCGCTCTCGGTGATCGTCCAGGTCGGGAGCTTCAAGTACTGGGGCCGACGCGTCTTCCTGATGACCCCGATCCACCATCACTTCGAGATGAAAGCGTGGTCCGAGACGAAGATCATGGTCCGCTTCTGGATCTTCACCGCGATCCTCTGCGCCTGCGGGTTCGCGCTCTACTACCGCTACTACTTCCGGTTCTTCCGCGGTGGCGGATGACGATGCTCGTGCTCGACGGCGAGCTGCTCGGCGACGCACTCGTCCGCGCAGGCGACGAGGACGTGATCGTGGTCGAGTTCTCAGCCGAGCGGCTCGAGCGCCTCGAGCGCGAGGCCCGCGACCCGCGCGCCTTCTTCCTGATCGGCGAGCCGGCGATCCTGCCGTTGCCGGATCGCTCGGTCGACACCGCGGTCGGAGACGCGGTCGAGCTCGAGCTGCGTCGCGTTCTAAAGGGATGAAGCGGGCGGTCGTCCTCGGCATGGCCCGTTCGGGGCAGGCCGCGGCTGCGCTGCTCGAGCGGCACGGCATCGAAGTCGTCCCCGTGGATCGTACGCTCGGGAACGACCACGACGTCCGCCTGCTCGAGGGGGCAGACGTGCTCGTCAAGAGCCCAGGGGTGCCGCGCGACAACCCGCTCGTCCGCGCGGCGCTCATGCCGATCTGGAGCGAGGTCGAGCTCGCAGCGCGGTTCCTGCCTAACCCGATCCTCGGCGTCACGGGCACCAACGGAAAGACGACGACCGTCGAGTGGCTCGGCGCGATGTTCCGCGCCGCCGGCCGTGAAGTGGCGGTCGCCGGGAACGTCGGCCGCGCGCTCGCGGGTGTCGACGCTCCGCCCGATTCCTGGATCGTGTGCGAGCTCTCCAGCTTCCAGCTGGAGGACGTGCACGAGCTCCGGCCGCGCGTGGCCGTGCTGATCAACCTCGAGCCCGACCACCTCGATCGCCACGGCGGGTTCGAGGCGTACCGCGACGCGAAGCTCCGGATCTTCGAGAACCAGAATCCCGACGAGACGGCGGTCGTCCCACGCGGGCTCGCCGAGGTCCCCGGCGAGGGACGGCGCGTCGAGTTCGCCGCCGCGGACCCACTTCCGGCCGAGCCGGGGCTCCCCGGAGCGCACAACCGCGAGAACGCCGCCGCTGCGACGGCCGCGGCCCGTGCCGCCGGGGTGCCGGACGACGCCATCGCCGAGGCACTGCGCACGTTCCTGGGCGTCGTCCACAGGCTCGAGCTCGTCCGCGAGCGGCGCGGCGTTCGCTTCGTGAACGACTCGAAGGCGACGAACACCGCCGCCGCGCGCCGTGCGCTCGCCGCATACGCCGAGCCGCTGCACGTGATCCTCGGCGGCTCCCGAAAAGGGGAGTCCTTCGACGAGCTCGTGCGCGAGGTGCACGGCCGCGCCTACCTGATCGGCGAGACCGCGGGCGAGCTCGCCGGGGCGCTGGAGCGGGCGGGCATCCCATACATGCAGTGCGGCGACCTCGCCGCCGCGGTCGCCGCGGCGGCCGGGGCCGCCCGTGCCGGCGAGGTCGTCCTGCTCTCGCCCGCCTGCGCGAGCTACGACCAGTTCCGGGACTTCGAGCACCGGGGCGAGGAGTTCAGGAGGCTGGTGCAGAACCTGTCCGGGTGAAGCGCGGACACCTGGAGTCGAACGTCCTCGTCCTCGTCACCCTCGCGCTCGTCGCCTTCGGGATGGTGATGGTCTACAGCGCGACGTCGGCGTCGGCGGCGATCGGCGGGGGAAACTCCGTCTACTTCCTGAAGCGGCAGGGGCTGTTCGCGCTCGTCGGCCTCATGGCCCTCGTGCTCGCGCGGCACTGGAACTACCGGCGCCTCCGCCACCTGGCGCCGTCGCTCCTCCTCGGCACGCTGATCCTGCTCCTGCTCGCTCTGGTCGCCGGGCACAACGTCAACGGGGCGCGACGCTGGATCGACTTCGGCCCGGCGACGTTCCAGCCGTCCGAGCTCGCAAAGGTCTCGCTGTGCATCTGGGCGGCGCTCTACCTCGCCCGCCGGCCGGTGCCGCGGACGCTCGGCGAGCTGACAAAGCCCATCGGCCTCGTCACCGCCGTCTTCTGCGCGCTGATCCTCGCGGAGCCCGACCTCGGGACGGTGATCGCGATCTGCCTGATGCTCGGCGCGCTGCTGCTCGTCGCCGGCGCGCCTGTGCGGATGCTCGGCGCTGCGACGGCGATCGTCGCTGCCGTCGTCGTCGTCTCGATCTGGCTCGAGCCCTACAGGCGCTCCCGCATCCTCAGCTTCGTCGACCCATGGCACGACGCGCAGGGGGCCGGCTTCCAGACCGTCCAGGCGATGATCGGCCTCGGTTCAGGTGGGGTGTTCGGCGTCGGGCTCGGCCAGGGCGTCCAGAAGGTCTTCTACCTTCCGGAGGCGCACACCGACATGATCTTCGCGATCGTCGGCGAGGAGCTCGGCCTGGTGGGCGTTACGCTCGTGATCGCCGCCTATGCCGCGTTCGGCTGGGCGGGGCTGCGGATCGCACTGCGCTGCCACGACCCGTTCGGAAAGGCGCTCGCGATCGGGATCACGACGCTCGTGTGCGGCGAAGCGGCGCTCAATCTGGCCGCTGTCGTAGGTCTCGCGCCGTTGACGGGCATCCCACTGCCCCTGGTGTCCTATGGGGGGACCAGCATCGTCGTCGTGCTCGCCTCCGTCGGCATCCTCCTTAACATCGGGCGCAGCGATGGGCTCGAGCTCGCAGCTCCGGTGCGTGATCGCGGCCGGCGGGACGGCCGGCCACGTTCTGCCGTCACTCGCGATCGCGGAGGCGCTGCGCGACCGCGGCGTGAGCGTCAGCTTCGCCGGCTCGCCTGACCGGATCGAGGCCAGGCTCGTCCCCGAGGCGGGCTTCGAGTTCGATCCGTTCCGCATCTCGGGGCTGCCTCGCCGGCCCGGCATCGCCCAGCTGCGGGCGGTCCTGCTCGCCGGGCGCGCGCCCCGCGCCTGCGCCCGGATCCTCGCGGCCCGGCAGCCGGGGGTCGTCCTCGGCGGAGGGGGCTACGTCGCCGGCCCCATGGTCTACGCGGCCTGGCGCCGGCGTATCCCGGCGGCGGTGACCGAGGCGGACGCGCATCTCGGGCTCGCCAACCGGCTTGCGGCGCCGTTCGCAACCCGCGTGTTCCTCGCGTACCCGGTGCCGGGGCGAGGCGGTCGGAAGTATCGCGTCGTCGGGCGGCCGACGGGACCCGGCTCTGAGGTGCCGCCGGGCGAGGCGCGCCGTCGCTTCGGCCTCCCGACGGAGGGGCCTGTGGTGCTCGTCTTCGGCGGGAGCCAAGGCGCACCGGCGCTGAACGAGCTCGCCCTGGATGCGTGGAGCGAGGAGGGCCCGGCGGTGCTGCACCTCTGCGGCGAGCGTTACGCGACGGAGCTTGCCGGACGACAGCTGCGACCCGAATACCGGCTGCTGCCCTGGACGGACGACTTCGGCGGCGCGCTCGCGGCGGCGGATCTCGTCCTCGCGCGCGCAGGCGGATCGGTGTGGGAGGTGGCGGCCGCGGGGAAACCGGCCGTGCTCGTCCCCTCGCCGAACGTCACCGCCGACCACCAGATGAAGAACGCTCGCCACTTCGAGGCGGCCGGCGGCGCGCTCGTCGTCCCCGAGGCCGAGCTCGCCCGCGTCCCCGGCGTCGTGCGCGATCTGCTCGCCGACGAGGGGCGCCTCGCCGCGATGGGCGAGGCGATGCTGCAGGCCGCGCGGCCGGACGCCGCCGCTGAGATCGCCGAGGAGCTGATCGCGCTTGTGCAGCGCGCCTAGTCGGGGGCCGTTCGAGGGACGGCGGATCTGGCTCGTGGGGATCGGTGGGGCCGGGCTTTCGGCATACGCGCTGCTGACGCAGGCGTGGGGCGCCGAGGTCGGAGGCTGGGATCGCAACGAGACGCCGTACCTCGATGCGGTGCGCGCGGCCGGGATCGAGGTGCGCGTGTTCGCCGAGCCCGAGGCGCCCGATGGATGGGAGGTCTTCGTCTCGAGTGCGTATCCGCGGATCGAGGGCCGCCCGCGCGCCGATCTGCTCGCCGAGCTCGTCTCGTTGCGCGACTCGATCGTCGTCGCCGGCGCCCACGGAAAGACGACGACCGCGGCGATGATCGCCTTCGCGCTGCGGGAGACAGGCCGCGACCCGAGCTGGATCGTCGGCGGCGAGGTGCCACAGCTCGGCGCGAACGCGGGAGCCGGCGAGGGTTGGCTCGTCGTCGAGGGCGACGAGTCCGACCGGTCGGTCGCGGCGCTGCGGCCGCGGATCGCAGTGGTGACGAACCTCGACCTCGATCACCACGCCGAGTTCGGATCGACCGCCGAGGTCGCGGAGCTCTTCGACTCCTGGCTCGCCGAAGTGCCCGAGGTCGTCCGGGGCTGGGAGCTCGCCGCCGCGGACCTCGAGCTCGGCGTCCCCGGTGAGCACAACCGCCGGAACGCAGCAGTGGCGCTCGCCGCGCTCGAGCTCGCGGGAGTGCCGCGCGCGGAGGGGGAGGCGGCGCTCGTCCGCTTCACGGGCGTCCGGCGGCGGTTCGAGCTTGTCGGCAAGGCCGGCGGAATCTCGGTCTACGACGACTACGCCCATAACCCGGCGAAGCTGGCGGCGGCGCTCGCGACCGCGCGCGCGCGGACGGACGGGCGCGTGCTCGTCCTCTTCCAGCCGCATCTCTACTCGCGGACGCGGCACGTCGCTGAGGAGCTCGGGCAGGAGCTGGCGGCGGCGGACGTCGTCGCGGTCGCGGAGGTGTACCCGGCGCGCGAGCAGCCGGCCGAGGGCGTGACCGGCAAGCTCGTCGTCGACGCGCTCTCGGCGGCCCGGCCGGGATTCGCGCCCGGGTGGACTCCGCGGCTCGAGGACGGGGCGAGGTTCATCGCCCGGCGCGCACGGACGGGTGACCTCGTCCTGACCGTGGGCGCGGGGGACGTCGACCGCGCCGCTCGGCTGATCGTCGAGGAGCTGAGCTGAAGATCGAGGAGGATCTTCGCCTCGAGCGGCTGACGACGGTGGGCATCGGCGGGCCCGCGCAGGCATTCGCGCGGCCTGGCACCCTGACGGAGCTGGAGGAGGTGCTCGCCTGGGCAGCGGAGCGGGACCTGCCGGTGCGTCCGGTGGGTCTCGGCTCGAATCTGCTCGCCGCCGACGAGGGGGTGGAGGCGCTCGTCGTCCGGCTCGAGGGCGAGCTGGCCTCCGTCGAGATCCGCGGCGACCTGCTCGTCGCCGGCGGCGGCGCGCCGAACGCGGTCTGCCTCCACCGCGCTCGCGGCGCCGGCCTCGGCGCCTTCGAGTTCGCCTGCGCGATCCCCGGGACGGCCGGCGGGGGCGTGCGCATGAATGCCGGCGCCTACGGCAGCGACTGGAAGCAGATCCTCCTGCGCGCTCTGATCGTCGAGGCCGGCGGCTCGCGCTGGCGCACGAACGACGAGCTCGATCTCGCCTACCGCCACTCCGCGCTCGAGCCGGGCCAGGTCGTCGCCGCCGTCGAGTTCCGGTTGACGCCGCGGCCGGCGGAAGAGATCCGCGCGACGGTTGCGGACCTGCAGGCCCGTCGTAAGGAGACGCAACCCACGAACAGGCGCACGTTCGGCAGCGTCTTCAAGAATCCGGATCACGAGCTCGGAGCGGGCCGGATGATCGAGGCCTGCGGCCTGAAGGGGCACAGGATCGGCGGCGCGCTGATCTCCCTGCGACATGCGAACTTCATCGAGAACGCCGGCGGCGCGACCGCGCGGCAGGCGCTCGCGCTGATGGGCGAGGCGCGCCGCCGAGCGCACGAGCAGTTCGGGGTCGTGCTCGAGCGCGAGGTCGAGCTGCTCGGGGACCTCGAGCTGGCGCCGATCGAGCAGGAGGGTCGGGGTTCAGCCTGACCGTCCGATCGGCCTCGCGCAGGAGGCGTCCGGTCTGCGGCGAACCCGATCCTGGCCGGATGGACACGCCCGGAAATCCTCCCCTGCCGCCGCCCCGCCACCGGCCGGTCGTCGTCGTTCTCGCCGCACTCGTCCTCGTCGGCATGGCGGTCGGCGCGTACTTCGTGGCTCGGGAGACGGCGCTCTTCGCGCTGAGGCGCATCGAGGTCGAGGGAGCCCCGCCGAGCGTTGCCGCCGACATTCGCTCGGCGCTCGAGGAGTACCGGGGCAAGAGTCTTGTCGCATTCGACTCGCAACAGGCCGCGCGCCGGCTCTCGAGCGTCGCGGAGGTCGCCGACGCGCGGTTCGACCGCGCGTTCCCGCACACCCTGACGGTGCAGGTGCGGCTCGAGCGCCCCATCGCCGTTCTGCGACGGGGAGCGGATGCGTGGCTCGTGTCCGCGAGCGCCCGCGTGCTCCGAAAGCTCGAGCGGCCCTACCCGCAGCTGCCGCAGATCTGGGTGCCGCGTTCAGTCGACGTCACCGTCAACTCGACACTGGCCGGTCCAGGGGCGCGGGGGGTGGCCGCGGTCGCGCCACTCCGTCCACTCCGGGTCGACGCCGACGTGCGGCAGGTCCTGACCGCCGACGGGGAGTTGACCCTCGTCCTCGCCTCGGGCACCGAGCTGCGCCTCGGGAACAGCGGCGACCTGCGCCTGAAGCTCTCGATCGCGAAACAGCTGATCCCGTTGACGACCGGCGCCGCGTACGTCGACGTCAGCGTGCCGGAGCGGCCTGTCGCCGGCTACAACTCTCAAGTCGGAAGTTGAGGTTGAGGCTTCTTGCCTGCAAATCGCGTTGACACGGAGCCGCTCTGCCCCTACCCTGCTGGGCAAGAAGGTCGTTTTCGCCCCAATCCTGAAGTAGACATCGAGGTCGAGCCATGAGCACACGAGACCAGAGCGGAAGCTACCTCGCCGTCCTGAAAGTGATCGGCGTCGGCGGGGGCGGCACGAACGCCGTCAATCGGATGATCGAGGCCGGCCTCACCGGCGTCGAGTTCATCGCCGTCAACACCGATGCCCAGGCGCTGCTGATGAGCGACGCCGACGTCAAGATCCACATCGGCTCGAAGGTCACGCGCGGCCTCGGCGCCGGTGCCGACCCGGAAGTCGGTCGCGCGGCCGCTCACGAGAGCCGTGACGAGCTGAAGGACGCCCTGAAGGGCGCGGACATGATCTTCGTCACCGCCGGCGAGGGCGGCGGCACCGGCACCGGCGCGGCGCCGGCGGTCGCCGAGCTCGGTCGGGAGATCGGGGCGCTGACGGTCGGGGTCATCACGAAGCCGTTTGCCTTCGAGGGCCGCGTCCGGTCGGAGCGCGCCGAGGTCGGGATCAACCAACTCCGCGACTGGGTCGACACTCTGATCGTGATCGAGAACGATCGCCTGCTCCAGGTCGTCGAGCGGAAGACGTCGGTCGTCGAGGCCTTCCGTCTCGCCGACGACGTCCTCCGGCAGGGCGTCCAGGGGATCACTGACCTGATCACGGTTCCGGGACTCGTCAACCTCGACTTCGCAGACGTGCGCACGATCATGCGCGAGGCGGGCTCGGCGTTGATGGGGATCGGCAGCGCCTCTGGTGAGAACCGTGCCGCCGAAGCCGCGCGCGTCGCCGTCTCCTCGCCGCTGCTGGAATCGTCGATCGAAGGCGCGACGGGGATCCTGCTCAACGTCACCGCCGGTCCCGACGTGGGCCTCTTCGAGGTCAACGAGGCGGCCGAGGTCGTCACCGCCGCCGCCGACGCAAACGCGATGGTGATCTTCGGCGCCGTGATCGACCCGGCGATGGGCGACGAGGTGCGCGTCACCGTGATCGCGACGGGCTTCGGGCAACGCCAGAGGCGCCAACGCCGCCCGGAGCGCCAGCGGGTGACCGTGCCCGACGCGCCGATCGTGCGGGAGCGCGACGAGGGGTTCGACGTCGCGGCCGAGATGCTCGACGTGCCGTCGTTCCTACGAGACGGCTAGCGCTCCGGCACACGGCACACCGGGAGTAGCATCCGCCGCGGTGCAGACGCTTCGCCGCACCCCGCTGCACGACCGGCACGTCGCCCTCGGGGCACGGATGGTGCCGTTCGCCGGATGGGAGATGCCGGTGCAGTACGAGGGGGTGATACAGGAGCACCGGGCGGTGCGCGAAGACGCCGGGGCGTTCGACGTCTCGCACATGGGCGAGCTGGAGGTCGAGGGGCCACGCGCGCGCGAGCTGCTGCAGGGCCTACTCTCCAACGACCTCGACCGCGTCGAGCCGGGCGGCGCGCAGTACACGCTGCTCACGAACGAGCGTGGCGGGATCGTGGACGACCTGATCGCCTACGAGCTCGACCCCTTCCGCTTCCTGCTGATCGTCAACGCCTCGAACCGGGAGGGCGACTTCGCCTGGCTGAAGGAACGCGAGGTCCGGGGCTCGGACGTACGCGACATCTCGAACGACTACGGCCTGATCGCCGTGCAGGGGCCGCGCGCGCTCGAGCGTCTGGAGGTCCCGGCGGCGCCCGCGTTCACGTTCGCGGAGGGTGAGGTCGCCGGAATCACTTGCATGGTCAACCGCACCGGCTACACCGGCGAGGAGGGCGTCGAGCTGATGGTGATGGCCGACGAGGCAGGCGAGCTCTGGGACGCCGTGCTCGAGCGCGGCGTGACGCCGTGCGGGCTCGGCGCGCGCGACAGCCTCCGGCTCGAGGTCTGCTACCCGCTGCACGGAAACGACATCGGCCCGGACACCGACGCAATCTCCGCCGGCCTCGGCTGGGTGTGCGCGTTCGACAAGGACTTCACCGGCGTCGAGGAGCTGCGCCGCATCAAGGAGGCCGGGCCGGATCGCCGGCTCGCGGCCTTCGTGATGGAGGAGCGGGCCGTTCCCCGGCAGGGGATGCCGATCCTCGAAGGCGGCGAGGTCACGTCCGGGACGCATTCGCCGATGCTCGATCGGGGCATCGGGATGGGCTATGTCCCGGCTGCGCTCGCCGACCCCGGGACGGAGCTGACGATCGACGTCCGCGGGCGGCATCGCCGCGCCCGCGTCGTCGAGAAGCCGATCTACCGACGAGAGGAGTGACGCCCGTGGCGGCCGAGAGCTACCCCGACGAGCTTCGCTACCACCCCGAGCACGACTGGGCCCGGATCGAGGGCGACACCGCGGTGCTGGGGATCACCTGGTACGGCCAGGATGCGCTCGGCGAGCTCGTCCACTACGAGCCACCCGACGCAGGTGCGACGCTGACGAAGGACAGCGCCTACGGCGAGGTGGAGTCCGTCAAGGCCGTGTCCGACCTCATTGCGCCGCTCTCCGGGGTGGTGCTCGAGGTGAACCAGAAGGTCGTCGAGGAGCCGGAGACGGTCAACGCCGATCCCTACGGCGAGGGCTGGCTGGTGCGAATCAGGACCGGGAACCCCGGCGAGGCCGACGGGCTGATGGACGCCGAGGACTACCGGGCACACCTCGCGAGCCTGTGAGGTCGGCGTGAGCCACCTCTCTCTGACCGATGCCGACCGCGAGGAGATGCTCGCCGCGATCGGCGTCTCGTCGATCGACGACCTCTTCGGCGACATCCCGGAGTCCGTCCGCTTCCAGGGTAGGCTCGACCTCGAGCCGGCGCTCTCCGAGCCCGAGCTCGTTGCACATCTGGAGGAGCTCGCGGCGCGCAACGTCCACACGGGCGCAGAAGTCTCGTTCCTCGGCGCCGGTGTCTACGACCACTACGTCCCGGCGGTCGTCGACGCTGTGCTCCAGCGTGGGGAGTTCTTGACTGCGTATACGCCGTACCAGCCCGAGATGAGCCAGGGGATCGTGCAGGCGATCTTCGAGTACCAGACGGCGATCTGCGAGCTGACCGGCATGGACGTGTCGAACGCGTCGGGCTACGACGGGACGACTGTTGCCGCGGACGCGTGCTACATCGCCAAGCACGCTACGGGCCGGACGAAGATCGTCCTCGCCGAGGCTCTCAACCCGCAGGTGCGGCAGGTCGTGAAGACCTACGCGCCCGGCTTCGGGCTCGAGGTCGTCGAGGTGCCGCACCGAGGTGGCACGACCGACCCGGACGAGCTCGCCGCCGCCGCACGCGGCGCGGCGGCGGTGATCTTCCAGCAACCGAACTTCTTCGGCTGCCTGGAGCCGGCCCCCGACCTCGCCGCCGCTGCGAACGACGCAGAGGCGCTCGCGGTCGCGCACGTCGACCCGGTCTCGCTCGGCGTCCTCGAGGCGCCCCGAGCCTACGGATGTGCGCTCGCGATCGGCGAGGGCCAGGGCGCGGGCAACTACCAGTCGTTCGGCGGCCCACACTACGGCTTCATCGCCGCACGCTCTGAGTACACCCGGCGGATGCCGGGGCGCATCGCCGGCGAGACCACTGACACCGCGGGCAAGCGCGGCTATGTGCTCACCCTGCAGACCCGCGAGCAGCACATCCGCCGCGAGAAGGCGACCTCCAACATCACGACGAACCAGACGCTGCTCGCCCTGGCCGGCCTCGTCCACCTGACCTGGCTCGGGCCGCAGGGACTCAGGGAGGTGGGGGAGACCTGCATGGCACTCGCGCGGTACGCGAAGGAGCGCCTGACGGCTGCGGGGCTCGAGCTGTTGTTTCCCGATAAGGCAACGTTCAAGGAGTTTGCCGTCGGGGTCGGACGGAGCGGCCGCGACGCGATCGCAGCGGCGCGCGCCCAAGGCGTCCACCCCGGCTATGCGCTCGGGCGCGACTACGAGGGCCTGGACGACGCGCTCCTCGTCGCCGTCACCGAGAAGCGCACGCCGGCGGAGATCGACCGGCTCGCGGAGGTCCTGACATGAGGGTAGGCTCGACGGAGCTCGCGAATAGGCGGGGGTGCCGGCTCTGCCGGAGCTGGAGGGTGCAGCCGTGACGAAGCTGATCTACGAGCGCTCACAGCCCGGCCGCCGCGCCTCGTCGCTCCCGCGTAACGGTCTGTCGATTCCGGAGGTCCCCGCCGAGCTCGCCCGCGCGAGGCCGCCGAGGCTCCCCGAGGTGTCCGAGCCCGAGCTCGTCCGCCACTTCACTGAGCTCTCGACGCGCAACTTCGGGATCGACACCGGCTTCTATCCGCTCGGCTCCTGCACGATGAAGCACAACCCGCGCGTGAACGAGCGCGTCGTCGGTCTGCCCGGGTTCCGCGACCTCCATCCGCTTCAGGAGGAGGACGGCGCACTGGGGGCGCTCGAGCTCGAGTGGCGCCTGCAGGAGATCCTCGCGGAGGTCTGCGGGCTGGACGCGGTATCGCTGCAGCCCGCCGCCGGCAGCCAGGGTGAGCTGACCGGCCTGATGCTCTTCCACGCCTACTTCGCCGACGGCGGCGAGGGAGAGCAACGCCGCGAGATCGTCGTCCCCGACACGGCGCACGGCACGAACCCGGCCTCGGTGACGATGGCCGGATACCAGCTGGTCGCGGTGAAGACCGATCCGCGCGGCAACATCGACGTCGAGGGTCTGCGCGGCAAGGTCGGGCCGCAAACCGCGGGGCTGATGCTCACGAACCCCTCGACCCTCGGCCTCTTCGACGAAAACATCGAGGAGATCGAGCGGATCTTCCACGGTGCCGGTGCGCTCATGTACTACGACGGCGCCAACCTGAACGCAGTGTGCGGGATCTCGCGGCCGGGCGACATGGGCTTCGACGTGGT
>JBKPCT010000161.1:0-4453 GCA_046727515.1 Actinomycetota bacterium
TCGGCAGCCGTGGTGTAGAGCTCGATCGAGATCCGCTCGAGCTCCGCGAAGCGCTCGTCGCCGACCAAAGCGGCCGCCTGCTCCGGGGTCAGCGGGGCGTCGTGGCCCTCCGCCGCCTTCGTCGTCGGCGTGAAGATCGGCTCGGGCAGCCGGTCCGACTCGCGAAGCCCCTCGGGAAGCGGGATCCCGCAGACCTCGCCGCTCTCGCGGTAGCTCTTCCAGCCCGACCCGGACAGGTACCCGCGCACGACGCATTCGATGGGCAGCATCAGCAGCTTGCGGCACTCCATCGAGCGGCCGTCGTCGCGGATCGTCAGCAGGTGGTTCGGGACGATCGACTTCGTGCGGGAGAACCAGTAGCCGGAGAGCCCGGTCAGCACGCGCCCCTTGTCCGGGATCTCGGTCGGCAGGACGACGTCGAACACCGAGATGCGGTCGCTCGCGGTCAGGAGCAAGCGCTCGCTGTCCAGCTCGTAGAGCTCGCGAACCTTGCCGCTCGCGACGTGCACGGTCTCAGACATGAACCGGTTCCTCCTTGTTAGTGATGGCGGCCAACCGCCCGAAGACGGTGCCCACGTGGCGCGTGTAGTAGCCGAGATCGAAGATCGAGTCGAGCGCGGCCGGGTCGAGGTGCCTGCCGATCTCCGCGTCGGCTCGCACGAGCTCGGGGAAGTCGAGCTCCTCCTCCCAGGCGCGCATCGCGTGGCCCTGGACGAGCCGGTATGCATCGTCGCGCGAGAGCCCGGTGTCGACGAGCGCGAGCAGAAGACGCTGGCTGAAGAAGAGCCCGCGGCTGAGCTCGAGGTTGCGGCGCATCTGCTCCGGGCGGACGAGCAGGCCTTCGACGAGCCACGAGAAGCGGTCGAGCATGTAGTCGAGCGCGAGGAACGCGTCCGGGATCGTCACGCGCTCGGCTGACGAGTGCGAGATGTCGCGCTCGTGCCAGAGGGCGACGTTCTCGAGGCCGACGAGCGCCCCGGCGCGGACGACCCGGGCGAGGCCGCAGATCCGCTCGGCGACGACCGGGTTCCGCTTGTGCGGCATCGCCGACGAGCCCTTCTGCCCTTTGCCGAACGGCTCCTGCACTTCGGCCACCTCGGTCCGCGCCAGGTGACGGATCTCGGTCGCGAACCGTTCGAGCGAGGCGGCCGTTACGGCGAGTGCGGCCAGCAGGGCCGCGTGTCGGTCGCGCTGGACGACTTGCGTCGCCGCTGGCTCCGGCTCGAGCCCGAGCCGCTCGCAGGCCAGACGCTCGACCTCAGGATCGATCGCCGCGTAGTTCCCGACCGCGCCCGAGAGCTTGCCGACTCGAACGCCTGCGAGCGCGGCGGCGAGCCGCTCCCGGTCGCGGTCGAGCTCGAACGCCCAGACCGCGAGCTTGAGCCCGAACGTCGTCGGCTCCGCGTGCACGCCGTGTGTGCGGCCGATCGTGAGCGTCAGCCGGTGCTCCTCGGCGCGCTCGACCACCGCCTCCAAGGCCCGGTCGATCCCGCTCAGGACGAGCTCACCGGCGGCTCCGATCTGCAGCGCGAGCGCCGTGTCGACGATGTCCGAGGACGTCAACCCGTAGTGGAACCAGCGTCCGGCAGGCCCGAGCTCGCCCGCGACCGCATCGACGAACGCGGCCACGTCGTGGTGCGTCTTCTCTTCGATCTCCGCGACGCGAGCCGGAGTCGGCACCTTCGCCGCCACCCGAATCTCCTGCGCCGCCTCGGCCGGGACGACGCCGATCTCCGCCCACGCGTCGAGCGCCGCGAGCTCGACCTCGAGCCAGCGCTCGAGCTTGCCCTCATCCGACCAGATCCTGGCCATCTCCGGTCGCGAGTAGCGCGAGATCACTGCTCAGATTGTAGGGACGGCGCCTGCGGGTACCCGCCGCCCTGGGCGAGGATCCGCGCCGCGAGGATCGCCGCATTCCGCGAGCCGTCGACCGAGACGCAGGCTACCGGAACTCCCGGCGGCATCTGCGCGATCGCGAGCAGCGCGTCGAGCCCGTCGCCGACGCTTTTCGACGAGCGCAGCGGAACCCCGATCACGGGCAGGTCGCTGTAGGCCGCGACGACCCCGGGGAGCGCGGCCGCCATTCCGGCTGCGGCGATGATCACCCGCACTCCGCGCAGCTGCGCCGTCGACGCGTACTCGGCCACCCCGCGCGGATTCCGGTGCGCTGACAGCACCTTCAGCTCGTGCGAGATCGCGCGCTCCCGCAGCTCGGCGAGCGCGGGGTCCATCGCCTCCAGGTCGGACTCGGAGCCGACCAGGATCCCGACGAGCGGGCCGGGCTCGTCGAGTTCCTCGAGCAACCCGATCGGCGACGGCTGCGTCTCGTGCTCAGCCGACAACGCCAACCGCCTTGGCCGCGATGTCCCGCCGGAAGCGGGCACCATCGAACGACACGAGCTCGCACGCCTCGTACGTGCGCCTCTGCGCCTGCTCGAGCGTGTCGCCGAGACCGGTCACGTTGAGGATCCTGCCACCGCTCGTCACGAGTTGCCCGTCGCGCATCGCCGTGCCGGCGTGGAAGACCAGCGCGCCGAGCGCCTCCGCGTCCTCAACCCCGGTGATCGCCGACCCCGCGTCGCGCCCCTCGGGGTACGTCCCGGCCGCGAGCGCGACGGTCACCGCGCACGTGCCCGAGACGGACAGCTCGACCTCGGTCAGGTCGCCCCGGGCCGCGGCGAGCAGCGCCTCGCCGAGATCGCCCTCGACCCGGGGCAGGATCGCCTGCGTCTCCGGGTCGCCGAAGCGGCAGTTGAACTCGAGGACGCGCGGCCCGTCCGCGGTCAGCATCAGCCCGGCGTAGAGGCAGCCGATGAATGGCGTGCCGCGCTCGGCGAGCGCCTCGACCACCGGCCGGTGAATCGTGTCCACCAGCTCGGCGACGCGGCCGGCGTCGAGCTCGCGAACCGGCGAGTACGAGCCCATGCCGCCCGTGTTGGGGCCGGTGTCGCCGTCTCCGACGCGGCTGTAGTCGCGCGACTCGGGCAGCGCGAGCACGTTGCTCCCGTCGACGATCGCGAACACGGACAGCTCCTCGCCTTCGAGCAGCTCCTCGATCACGAACTGGTCGCCGAGGGTGGCGACCGCGCGCAGCGCCGTGTCGAGCTCCTCCTGGGTGTGACACATGAACACGCCCTTGCCGGCCGCGAGCCCGTCGGCTTTGACGACGCACGGCACCCTCGCGACCGACATCGTCTCCGCGATCGGAACTCCGGCGGCCCGCATCACGTCCTTCGCGAAGCTCTTCGAGCCCTCGATCTGGGCCGCCGCGGCGCTCGGGCCGAAGACCGCGACTCCGCCTCGGCGCAGCTGGTCCGCAACGCCCGCGACGAGCGGCGCCTCGGGCCCGACCACGACGAGGTCGGCGCCGATCGTTCGCGCGAGCTCGAGCAGGCTGTCGCCGTCCTCCGCACGGATCGGATGGCACTGCCCGAGCCGCGCGATGCCCGGATTTCCGGGCGCCGCATGAACCTCGCCGACTGACGGGCTCTGCGCGAGCTTCCAGGCCAGCGCATGCTCCCGCCCGCCGGAGCCGACGACGAGGACTCTCACGGGGCAAGCCTAGTCCGGCCCACCTGCGTTTGAAAGACCCGCCTAGTACGATCGCTCCGTGACCGAAGCGGAAGGCGCCGCCACCTTTCGCAGCGCGACCGACATGTACGGGCGCTTCGTCGGCCGCTATGCGCCCGCACTGTCCGCCGCCCTGATCGAAGCGGTCGGCGTCGAGCCGGACAGCCGCGTGCTCGACGTGGGCTGCGGTCCGGGCGGCCTTGCGACGGCCCTCGCCGAGATCGTCGGCCAGGAGAACGTCGCGGCCGTCGATCCCTCCCCGCCGTTCGTCTCGGTCTGTCGCGCCCGGCTGCCGACCGCCGACGTCCGGGTCGCCGCCGCCGAGGAGCTCCCGTTCCCCGACGGGTTCTTCGACGGCGGATTCGCGCAGCTCGTCGTCAACTTCATGACCGACGCGGAACGCGGCGTGGGGGAGATGAGGCGGGTCGTCAAGCCGGGCGGAACGGTCGCGGCTTGCACCTGGGACTACCGCGACGGGATGACGATGCTGCGCGCCTACTGGGCTGCGGCCCACGAGGTCGCGCCGGATGAGAGTGCGCAGTTCGACGAGGGGACGAACATGCGCTACGCGACGCTCGAGGAGCTGACCGGCCTCTGGCGCCGGGTCGGTCTCAACGACGTCCAAGGCGGTGAGCTCTCGGTGACCGTCGACTACGAGGACTTCGAGGACCTGTGGGCGCCGTTCCCGACCGGCATCGGCCCGGCGGGCGCCTTCTGCGCGTCGCTCGAGCCGGAGCGCCAGCAGGCTCTCCGCACGGCTCTCTCCCGATTGCTCGGCGATCCCGAGGGCCCGTTCGTGTTGTCAGCCCGGGCCTGGTACGCGGTCGGCCGCGCCTAGCCTCAAACGACGTAGTAAGACAGTGTTACTTGATCAGTTGAGGAC
>JBKPCT010000162.1:0-8382 GCA_046727515.1 Actinomycetota bacterium
ACCCTGTCGGCGCTGCTCTTCTTTGCCGCCTTCGCCGTCCTCCTGCTCGCCAACGTCCTCTTCCTCACCGAGGTCTGGCACTACTCGGTCACCCGCGCCGGCTTCGCCTTCTTCCTCGGGCCGCTCACGGCCGCGATCGTCGCCGGTCTCTCCGGCCGCCTCGGCGATCGCTACGGCAGCGCCCGGGTCGGCGCGCTCGGCGGGATACTCTTCGCCCTCGCCAGCCTCTGGTTCCTAGCCGCTTTGGGCGACGACCCCCATTACCTGCGCCGCTACCTGCCCGGACTCCTGCTCGGCGGCGCCGGCATCGGGCTGATCCTGCCCGCCTTCACCACCCTCGCCGCCTCCACCCTGCCCGAGGCCCGCCTCTCCACCGGCATCGGCGTCCAGACCGCCTTGCGCCAGATCGGGGCCGCGCTCGGGCTTGCCGCCTTCGTCGCGATCGTCGGCAACGCCAGCCTGGCGAGCAAGAGCAACTACGATGGCCCCTGGCTCTTTATGGCGATCGCCGCCGCCAGCGCCGGGCTCGTCCTCGTCCCCCTCTTCCGGTACCGGCCAGACCACTCCCTCGTTGGGCTCCGGCGCCCGACCCGCCCCGCGAAATGACCGGGGAGCAACGCGGCTGGGCCGCGCAGAGGAGTCCTAAGCGCAGCCGCTTGTGCTCCCGGCGGTCGCCGCAGTCCTCGCCCCCGGGCACTTCGCCCACAGGCGGCGATCGTCGGACCGGGGGGCCGCTCCACCTCCTTGATCGCGGCGCGCGCCCGGGCCGCTGAAACGACATAGAGCCGGAGCAGTCCGACACGCGCCCGCTGGCGCCTTCGCCGGCGTGCTGCTCCTCTTCCTCCTCCGCGTCTCAGCGCGGACGCCCCGCAGCTCAGCTGGAACGGAGCTCAGCAGAAAACGCTCTCGCGAACTCCTTTACCGCTGCCGCCTTCCCTTGTAGCCGGATGTCCTTACGGGGAAGCCTTCTCGTGCCGCGTGCGCACAGGAATCGTGCCCACGCCTCGAGCGTTGTCTCGATGATCAGGTCGGCAGCTTCGGCGTTTCCCCGCGCCAACGTCCAGGCACCGTCCTCGTAGCGGAGCGTGTACGCGTCACCCTCAGGAAAGCGCCACACCCAGAGCAGCGGGCGGCGGAGGTGGCTGGCATGACGGCTGAGGGAGACCTTTGTGCCGATCATCACGGGCGCCGGAGGTGAGGGTTCGCCAGCCCGGGGTGACTCGAACGCGTGATCGATTCCCCACAGCGTCAGTGCGTCCACGACGGGCCCGAGCTTGAGGCCTGCTTCGGTGAGCCGATACCAGACCTCCCGTCCGCGGCTGGGTGGCTCCCGCGCCACCACACCGGCCGCCTCGAGCTCCCGCAACCGGTTGGTGAGGCGCGTTGGCGTGATCTCCGCGAGGCTGCGGACGAGATCGGTGAAGCGCCGTGGTCCGAGCAGCAGGTCGCGCACGACCAGCAGCGACCACCGCTCGCCGACGATCTCGAGGGCGCGCGCCATCATGCAGAAGTGCCGATAGACGCGACGAGAATCCATGCCTCTCCCGACCGCTACCGGCTCGATGCTATCGCGCAGGTAGCGATCGCAGACGTCACGACCGGGCGATCCGGCGATGACTGGCGAGGCGCGGCCATGGGTTGCATAGGCCAGATCGCCTGCGAGCTGCGCGGCGACGGCGAGTCGGCGACACGACGCCCCGCTCCCGCGCGGGTAGTCATATCTCCACGATAGTATCCCGAAGGTCTCTTCACGAACTGAAGAACTCTCACCCGGCTCGCTGACTCGATAGCGAGTTCAGCGCTCGTCGATTTCCGTCGGAGATAGGGGAGCGATGGCAGAAGTGGTTTGGCACGTGACGTGGCCCGAGGTCGAGCAAGCGCCGCATCGCTTTGGCGGCGTCGAGTTCCGACTCGGCACGCGTGAGCTGGGCCACATCCACGGCGACGCACTCGTCGATGTGCCGTTCCCACGCAGGGTGCGCGACGAGCTCGTCGCGGCGGGACGCGCGCGGGCGCACCACGTCCTGCCAACCAATGTGAGAGCGGTGTGGCGAAGTCCCCACATCTCGGCACCCGCCATTCTCGGCTCATGGGGCGGGGCATCAGCCGTCTCGTGCAACGCGTAGGACTGTTCCAAAGTAAGTGCGCACGTCTGCTCGCGTCGCCCGCCCGGGTGATCAGCCCGCGAGGTTGAGCGCGCTGTTGATGAGCCCGATGTGCGAGAAGGCCTGGGGAAAGTTGCCGAGCAGCCGCCCGGCATCTGGGTCGTACTCCTCGGCAAGGAGACCCACGTCGTTGCGCAGGCTCAACAGACGCTCGAACAGCTCGGTCGCTTCGTCGATGCGCCCTTCAAGTGCCAGCGCATCGACCAGCCAGAAGGAGCACGGCAAGAAGACACCCTCTCCGCTCGGCAGACCGTCGACGGCCTGCTCGTCGCGATAACGCCGCACGAGACCCTCCCACGAAAGCTCCCGCTGCACGGCCGCGACGGTGCCACGGATGCGAGGGTCCTCCGGCGGCAGGAATCCGACGAGCGGCAAGAGCAGCAGGCTTGCGTCGAGCTCCGAGCTGCCGTACGACTGCGTGAACGACCCGAGCGCCTGGCTCCACGCCTCGTGGCAGACCTCGGCGTGGATCTCGTCGCGGACGCGGCGCCAGCGCTCGAGGGGCGCTTCGCGACCGAATTCCTCGCTCAATCGGATCGCCCGATCGAATGCGACCCACGCCATCACCTTCGAGTGGGTGAAGTGCCTCCGCCCGCCCCGCACCTCCCAGATCCCCTCGTCGGGCTCGCGCCACCGCCTTTCGAGCAGCGCGAGCTGGTGGCGGCCGAACTCCCAGGCAGGCGGCAAACCAGGCAAGCCGTGCTTCAGCGCCTGGTACATCGCGTCCGTCACCTCACCGACGACGTCGATCTGCGCCTGCTCGGCGGCTGCGTTGCCGACCCGTACCGGCCGCGAGTCCTCGAAGCCCGGCAGCCAGTCGAGCTCCCACTCCGTCAGCCGCCGCTCGCCGGCGACGCCGTACATGATCTGCGCCACGTCCGGGTCGCCGGCCACCGCCCGCAGGAGCCACCTGCGCCACGCCTCGGCCTCTTCGGTGTAGCCGGTTTCGAGGAACACGAGCAACGTCAGCGTCGCGTCCCGGAGCCAGCAGTAGCGATAGTCCCAGTTGCGGACGCCCCCGAGCGCGACCGGCAGGGACGTCGTCGGCGCGGCGACGATCCCTCCCGTCGGGCGGTACGTCAGGCCTTTCAGAACGACGAGCGACTGCAAGACATCGTCGCGGTACGGGCCGTCGTAGCTGCATCGCGCCGCCCAGTCACTCCAAAACTCCTCGGTTTCGCGCAACGCCTCCTCCGGATCGACAAGGGATGGCAGCTCGGAATGCGACGGGAACCACGTGAGCGCGAACGGCATCCGCTCGCCCGCGCGGACCTCGAAGGTCGACACCGTCATGTTCTCCCCGCTCGTCGCCGCCGGTGTTCGCAGCACGAGCGCGTCCGGCCCCGCGGTCGCGACGAGCGACTCCTCGACGTGACTCACCCAGGGAACGACGCGTCCGTAGCCGAACCGAATCACGAGCGCGGACTCGACCACGACGCAACCCGTGAGACCCTCGACGATCCGGACGATGCCAGGCGCCTCGCCGCGCGGAGGCATGAAATCGATCATCCGGATCCGGCCGTCCGCCGTGTCCCACTCCGTCTCGAGGACGAGCGACCCAGGCCGGTAGCGACGTCTCGCCTCGCCCTGCGCGACGGGTCCGAGACGCCAGCGCCCGTGCTCCGGGCCGCCGAGGAGCGCCGCGAAGCAGGCGTCTGAGTCGACACGAGGGAAGCAACACCAGTCGATCGAGCCGTGCCGGTGAACGAGCGCCGCCGTCTCGAGATCGGCCAGGAACGCGTAGTCCTCCACCAGTCGGCTCATCTGTTCGTCCTCACGTGGCCCTCTGCGGCGACGCGCTCGTGAAGCTCGTCTGCGCGCTGGTCCTCGACCGAGCCCTCTGCTTCGGCATCGAGGAGCTTCTCCACGTGCTTCTAGCTGAATGTGCGAAGCTGCGCCGTCGAAGACCCATCGCCGGCTCGGAGCCTAGAGAGAGGTCGTGGCCCGGCGTGCGGCTGCGGCCGCGAGAAGCGCGGAGGCACCGAGGGCAGCAGTTACCCAGCGCAGAGCGTGGACGGCGCCCGCGACGTCGTCCGTCCGAGCAAGCCCGAGGTAGAGCGTGCCGAATGTTGCGACGCTCGCCGAGAAGACTTCGGAATTCGTGCTCAGGACGCCACTCAGGTCGGATGCGAGTTCGCGTCGCACCGTCGCGGTTAGCGTGCCGATGAGCGAGCTGACCCCGGCACCCATGCCGAGCCCGCCACAGGCGAGCGTCAGGACGAGCGGCGCGCCGCGCGGGGCACGAAGGAGACCCTCGAACGTGAGAGCGAGGAAGGCTGCTGCGAGCAGCGCGAAGCCTGCGGGTGCCGCGAGATGCGAGACGTGGCGCGGTACCGAGCGCATCGGGCCTGAGAGGCCGAAACCGATCACCCAGCCCAGGACAGCGATGCCCGAGTAGAGGGGGCTCTTGCCGAGACCGTGTTGGAGGTAGAGAGCGATGATGAAGAGCAGCGAGGCGTAGGTGACTGTTGCTGCCGCCTGTGCCGCCAGACCCCAGCCGACCGCTCGCGAGGCGAACAGTTGCAGCTGCAGGACGGGATGGCCGCCGCGTTCGCGGACGCGCCGCTCGACGGGGGCAAAGAGGGCAAGCGTCGGTACGGATGCGAGCAGCGCTAGCAAGGTCCACATCGGCCAGCCGCTGTCTCGGCCGAGCATGAGCGGGAGCACCAGGAGAAGAAGGCCGGTCGTGAACACGACAACGCCGCCGATGTCGAGTCGTTCTCGGCTGCGCCTCTCGTCGAGGGGGAGTCGGAGGACGGCGAGTGCGAACAGCGCGACGCCAATCGGCGCGTTGACGAGGAAGATCGACCCGCCAGCCGGTGCCATACGGGTTCAAAGAGATCAACGCACCTCCGAGCGCCTGTCCTGCTGCTGCGCCGGCGGCGAGGGCGGCGGGGTGATAGGCAAGCGCCCGGGCCCTCGCGGCGCCCTCGAAGTTGAGCTGGATGGCGCTCAAGACTTGGGCACCATCACTGCGGCGCCGATTCCTTGGGCAACACGCGCCGCGATCAACGCGGCGGGTCGGGCGCCAGTCCGCACGCAAGCGATGCGAGCGTGAAGACTGCGAGCCCGATCAGGTAGACGCGCCGGTACCCGAACAGGTTCCCGAGCCGTGCCCCCGTCACCAGCAGAACCGCGTAGGCAAGCATTAGCCGGAGACGACGAGCTCCAGTTCGCCTCCGCTCGCATCGAGACCGGTGGCGATCGACGGCACGGCCACGTTGACGATCGAGTTGTCGGCCGTGGTCATGAAGACCGCAGCCAGGAGGACAAGCAGGAGCAAGCCGCTTCCGCGCTGTCGGCGGTTCAGCGGGAGACCGGGGATCACGGCTCGAGAGCCATTGGACGCGCCGTGTCAGGCCGTACGGCGCGCAGCAGCAGGCATATCGGCGCCTTCGTGCAGGCCGATTCGTCGATGCAGTCGCACGAGCGGGCGCGGGAGCCACCAGACCTGTGGGCTGAGCAGCCTGAGCGCAGCGGGGAGGAGCAGGCAGCGCACGAGCAGCGAGTCGACGAGGACGGCGAGGGCGGTGCCGAGCCCGAGGATCTTGAGGACGATGATGTCCGACGTGCCGAAGACGCCGATCGAGACGGCGAAGAGGATTGCCGCCGAGGTGACGATGCGGCCGACGGTGGCGACGCTGCCGCTTATCGCGTCTCGATCTTTCCGGCCCTGCAGTCTGGCTTCGCGCACGCGGCTGAGCATGAAGACGCCGTAGTCGGTCGAGATCGCGAACACGAGTGCGGCGAGGACGAGCGGGATCGTGAGGTCGAGCGCGTCCTGGCTCGTGTAGCCGAGGGTCGATTCGAGGCGTCCGTCCTGGAAGATGAGGATCAGCGCCCCGAACGCCGCCGCCAGGGTGAGCGCGTTCATGAGCAGCGCGAGCAGGGGCGCGAGCAGTGAGGCGGAGAGCAGGAAGAGGATGATGAGCGTGGCGGCGGCGAGGAGCGCGATCGCGAGCGGCAGGCGCGAGCCGATCGCGTTGCGCTCGTCGCGGAAAGAGGCAGCGTCGCCGCCGACGAAAAGTGGATAGGGAGCCTCGAGCGCGCTGAGCTTGCGGACGAGGCTCTGGGTGGGCTCGCTGTAGGGGGTGTCTGCGGCGATCAGGTTGATCTGCCAGGTGCGGTTACCGAGCGGCCGTGGCGGGGCGACGGCGCGGACGCCGTCCAGCTGCCGTACCTCGCCTGCGAGCGCGGTTACGGCTTCGCCGGCGGTCGCCGGCGCTCGAAGCGCGAGGTAGAAGGGCGTGCCGCCGTTGGGTACGAACTCGCGCGAGCGGTTGATCGCCTGGTCGGCTCGGTAGGCCTGCGCCGATGTCGGCAGGCTGCTCGCGTCGACGGTCGTCCAGCGGGTGCGGATGAACGGCGTCGCGACGACGAGCATGAGGACGATGACGAGCGTCGCGACCGGAACCGCGCGCTCGGTGCTGAGCCGGCCAAGGGCGCCCCAAAACCGGCCCGGCTGAGCGAGCCGTTTCGGGTCGCGCCAGCGCGGGAGCGTGAGCGCGTCAACGCGGCCGCCAAGCAGACGCAGGATGGTCGGGAGCACGATCAGAGCGACGAGCATGGCGACCGTGGAGGCGACGATCCCGCCGTAGCCCATCGAGCGGAGGAAGCGCAGCGGGAACACCAACAGGGTCGCCATCGAGGCCGCGACGGTGATCGCGCTGAAGAAGATCGTGTGGCCCGCGGGGACCAGGGCGCGGCGCAACGCGAGCTGGAGGTCCGCCGTCTTCGCTCGCTCCTCGCGATAGCGGGAGAGGAGGAGCAGGCTCCAGTCGATCGAGAGCCCGATGGAAAGGCCGGTGACGAGGTTGAGCGCGTAGATCGAGAGCGAGGTGACAGACGCCAGCTCGCGGAGCAGGAAGAAGCTGACGATGACCGTAATCCCGCCGGCGAGCGGCGCCAGCAGACTGGCGACGAAGCCGCGGAAGAGGAAGAAGGAAAGGAGCACGATCAGCGGCACTGCGAGCAGCTCGGCCCTGCGCAGGTCGTCCTCGATCGTGGTCGAGATCTCGTGGTTTGCGACCGGGTTGCCGCCGAGTGTGATCTGAGGGTCGTCGGCGAAGGCAGCAAGCAGGCGCTTGCCGGCCTCTTCCTGCTCCTTGTCGTCGAGCGGCCGCAGCGCCGCGATCAGGTAGGTCGAGCGGCGATCGCGGCTGACCATCGCGGGGTTGTGCGCGGTGCGCCAGTCGAGCACGGTCGCGACGGCGGGGTCGCGGCCGAGCCTTGTTTCGACGGCGCCGATCGTTCGCCGCGAGCTGGGGCTGCTCAGCGGTTCGTCGAGGCGGACGAGCGCGAGGACGCTGTTGGCGGGGTCGCTCCCAGAGGCGCGGGCGATCAGCTCCCGTGCCTTCGCGCTGCCGGAGCCGGCGACGTCGAAGCCGCGCGGCTTGAGGTGATCGCGGACGTGGATCCCGAGCGGCGCTGCGATCGCGGTGATCGTCAGCGCGACCATCAGCACCCGCCAGGGGGCGCGATTGATCAGGTTTGCCAGCGCAGAGAACACGTCTCCTCACCGAAGCGCAGACACCGGCCGGGTGCTCCAGACGACTAGTCCGCCGCGGGCGCCGGGGGCAGGCTCCACCTCGAGCTGCTCCTGCGGGACGTCGCGCGGCCGCCCGAGGAGTAGCAGCGAGAGCGCGACGCCGATCCCCGCGAGGATGGCGACGGCCAAGAAGGCCGACTGGAAGCCTTCGGTCAGGGCGACGAGCGGGCTCGCGCCCGCGTTCGCCGCCAGGTACTCGTCGGTGCGCGACACGGCGACGGTCGTGACGATGGCGACGCCGAGGGCGGCACCGATCTGAAAGCCGTGTTGCTGAGACCGGAGGCGACGTCGCATATCGAAGCCCTCGGCGGCCTGAGCGCCGTGCCGCTTGTCGTAGACCGTGCGGACGAGCTCGACGTTCTCCGCCGCCCGCTCGGGCTTGACCGTGTATCGAACCATGACGCGCTTCACCGTTTGCCTCCCTTGGTTGTCTGTCGCATCAATCGCCAGCGGGGGCTGGGGAAGGCTCGGCCTCGGGACATGGAGCCAAGGACGAGATGGTGAGCACCGCGAGTTGCTTCTCCGGCACGCCGCGCGGCCGCCCGAGGAGCAGGAGCGCGAGCGCGACGCCAATCGCGGCGAGGATGGCGACGGCCAGGAAGGCGGACTGGAAGCCCTCGGCCAGCGCCACGAGCGGGTTGGCATCGGCGTTGGCGGCCAGGTAGTCGT